>JAJEFL010000011.1:0-12088 GCA_022820435.1 Rhodothermales bacterium | reverse complement strand
TGGAGCCCCGATCAGGACCCTGTCCGGTGCAATGAATGCACTGGCATAACTTTTCTCAACCACATCCAGAAGGCGCTCGGCATCCTCCCGGTTGCGAAAGTTGCCGATCCGAACACGATAATAGGGAGCACGGAAATCCTGATAGACCGGCGGCTCCGATTCAATTTGAGGATATAACGCAGAGAGAGCGGCATCCTCAATAAATTTCCTCCACCATGTTAAGGCATCTTCGACCATCTGGTCGGCTTCCTGTTTGTCCAGGGTAGAGATAATCTGAATCCGAAAGCCAGATTGCTCTTCTGAAGACGAAAATGCCGTAACATCAGCAGACAGCAGCACCTCGGGAACATCGTGCCGGATCGTGTTTGTCGGATCCCCGGCAGGTTCCCGGTAGGGTTCCGGGTCAAAGTCTTCATACTCGGCCCAGTCAATCGGCCGTTCCTCTTGCGTCTCATCAGAAACCGCATCCATAAGCGGATTTGGTCCTGGAGGAGCAGAGCAACCGGCCGCGGTAAGCAGCAAAAGGATCAGGATCAAACCGCGATAAAAATCAGATGTCATTTCATTCCCTGGATAATGGCTACCGAAGCACTGGCCCCAATCCTGCTTGCTCCCGCATCAATCATTGCGAGTGCTTGAACACTTGTACGTATTCCACCAGATGCCTTGATCCCAAGCGTGCTCCCAACCGTATCAAACATCAGGGCAACATCCTTTTCGGTGGCTCCGCCGCCTGCAAACCCTGTGGAGGTCTTTACAAAGTCTGCACCTGCATCCCTGGCTAACAGGCATGCGATTTGTTTTTCTTTGTCCGTAAGCAAAGCACATTCAAGGATTACCTTCAACAGTGCCCTTCCCGCGCAAACTCGTACAACTGCTCGAATATCTCTTTCGACATCCTTGAATATTCCGCTCTTGAGTCGTCCGATTGCCATAACCATATCAATCTCTGTAGCACCTTTCTGAACTGACAGCGAGGCATCTTCGACTTTTGAGCCGGTGGAACTGTTTCCATGCGGAAACCCTACCACCGTACAGACCGCCTGCGGGGTTCCCTGGAGCATCAATTTCGCTTCTTCAACGTAGGATGGAGGAATACATACACTTGCAAACTCATACTCAACAGCTTCCTGACAAAGAACGTAGATATCCTTGATCGTCGTGTCAGGACCAAGTCTGGTATGATCTATCATTCCAGCCAGTTCAACGGCATTCAGGTCCGAGGTATTGAGGAGGAGCACGCTCATTTGTAAAAATAAGATTCTCTGTTATAACCTTTGATTCGCCTTCGGGTGCCATTGATTCGATTTTCATGCGTCAAATTTGCCTGCTTCTCCTGATTGTTACCGGTTGTACTGCCAGTTCGGAGCGTGAGCGTACAATTCAGGATGATATGGGGCGTACCGTGTCTCTCCCTTCCAGAATTGATCGGATTGTCCCTTTAGCACCTAGTATCACAGAACTTCTCTTTGCTTCTGGATCTGGATCAAAAGTCGTTGGAGTGTCTGCATATGATGATTTTCCGCCCGAGGTTGATTCATTGCCCGAATACAGTGTTCTACCCATGGATTTTGAGGCGATTGTCGCTCTTGATGTGGATATGGCCTTTGCAAGTGAACAGGTAAACAATCCAAAGAACGCAGACACTTTTGCTGCAGTAGGGATCCCTGTGTATTTTGTTGCCGTGAATACACTTGAAGATGTAACACGGGCAATCCGGGATCTGGGCGACCTGCTTGGCACGTCAGAGGCCGCGCAGGAGCGTGCAATGCAACTGGAAGATTCCCTTGCCCAACTTGCTGCGCTGACCGCAAATCTGCCAGAAAAACCGGAAGTGCTGTTTTTGATAGAGACGGCCACATTGTATGCTTTCGGGCAGGGAAGCTATATCCATCACATGATTGATCTTGCCGGTGGAACCAGTATCACAAGAACCCAGTCTACGCGGTTTCCTGTTCTGACTGACGAGTTTGTGCTGAGCGAAAATCCAGATGTGATTGCAGGTTCATTTGGCGTTGAATTTGAGATGTCTGAACTGCTTTCGCACCATCCAACCTGGGACATTCTGTCTGCCGTTGTTTCCGAACAGGTCTATGGATTTGATTCAGACCACTATTTACGGCCGGGCCCGCGTCTGGTGCAAGGGGCATGGCAGCTTGCCGGGGTACTCCATCCTGATGCAATGACGGGTCCATGAACCGCTGGACAGTTGGGCTGCTGGTTTTGGCACTCGTAAGTGTGATCTTTTCCGTAAGTATTGGAAGGGAGGTATCCTTTCCGGATGCGCTGTCGGTGCTCTGGCATCATGCTGTATTTGGATATGGAACGATTCCAGACCCGATTGCTGACCGGATTGTCTGGCAACTGCGTCTTCCCCGGGCACTGCTTGCTCTGATCGTGGGCGGGGGACTGGGAATCATCGGTGCAGCCATGCAGACCCTTGTCCGCAATCCACTGGCGGAGCCCTATATCCTCGGAATCTCCAGTGGTGCGACTGCCGGCGCGTCGCTGTTCTATTTAGGCTTTTTGCCTCCTCTGATTTCCAAAGCACTGACGATGCCCATTGCAGCATTCGCGGGGGGATTATGTGCAATCCTTATTGTCTACGGTGTTGCAGGCAGTCGGGGGCATCTGTCCGTGGCGCGCTTACTTCTAGCCGGGGTCGCGGTTGCATCTCTGATGGGAGCGCTGGCCTCCTTTATCACCCTGTCTTCCCCAGACCCGGATAAACTGAGATCGGTATTATTCTGGTTATTGGGGTCACTCCATCTGGCCACCTGGAACGCGCTCATCTGGCCCGCAATTGCTGTCTCAATTGGGCTCATTGCATTGCTTATACTAGCCCGGCCGCTAGATGGAATGCTGACGGGCGATGAATCAGCCCACTCACTCGGCGTACCGGTGGAGTCTGTGAAGCGGATCCTGATTGTTTTGGCTTCACTCGTAACGGGGTCCATTGTTGCGGCAAGCGGGGCCATTGGGTTTGTTGGGTTGATTGTTCCGCATGCGGTGCGTTCGTTCACGGGTGTAACCCATCGTAAGGTGTTGCCGGCAAGCTTCATCGTCGGGGCAATTTTTCTTCTGTGGGCTGATCTTGCGGCCAGAGCGCTTTTGCCCGGCGCACAATTACCGGTCGGCATTGTTACAGCGCTCTGCGGTGTGCCATTCTTCCTTATCCTGCTCCGTAGAAACCGCCAGGGATTTGGTTGATGTTCCCGTGAAAGCGTCTATCGGTTCCTGTAGACGAAGGACAATCCAAAAATAAACGATATAGATGGCAGAAAACCAGAAGGAGACGGCGATCAGGGTGCGGGATTTTCAGTCTGTGGTAGCAGATGATCTGAAAGAATTCTCCCGCCATTTCAAGGAGGCCGTGCGGGTGGAGCATGGGCTTCTAAATCTGGTGCTGCGCTATTTTCTGCGACAGAAAGGCAAACGGATCCGTCCGCTGCTGGTGCTTCTGACTGCAAAAACATGTGGAGGCATTCAGGAGCGGAGTTACCGTGCCGCGGCATTAGTGGAACTGCTCCACACCGCAACCCTGGTGCATGATGATGTGGTGGATGAGTCCGAAAAACGGCGCGGTGCCTTTTCCATTAATGCACTCTGGGGCAACAAAGTCGCCGTGCTGCTTGGGGATTATTTTCTGAGTCGCGGTCTGCTTCTGGCGCTGGAGCATGATGACTATGATCTGCTGCGGGTTCTGAGCAACGCCGTCAAACGGATGAGTGAGGGAGAGTTGCGTCAGGTGCAGCGTGCACGCAGCATGGATGTCGATGAGCAATCCTACTACAAGATTATTTCAGATAAAACCGCTTCGCTCCTGTCCGCATGCACACGCTGTGGTGCACTGAGTGCGGATGCCGACGAAGAGAGTCTGAAAGCGATGGGGGAGTATGGGGAGCAGCTGGGACTGGCATTTCAGATCCGGGATGATCTTTTTGATTTTGGGGCGCAGGGGGTTGGAAAGCCTGTGGGAGCGGATTTTCAAAAGAAACTGGTGACCCTCCCCCTGATTCACGCACTTGAGGCGGCGGCCCCGCCGGAACGGAAACGAATTATGAAGATCATCCGCAGGGGCAGGAAATCCAAAGAGCATCAGCAGATCATTTATGAGTTTGTTGAATCAACCGGCGGACTCGCCTACGCTCAAAAGCGCATGGAGGACCATGTACGGTCCGCGCAATCTTTGCTGGAGGTTTTTCCGGATTCGGAGGCCCGCAGAGCCATGCATGCACTCAGCCACTATGTGGTCGTACGAAAAAAATGATTCGGGGGCTATTTCAGAATCAGTGATCGGCTTACCTGCGCAGTGCCCCCGGAGACCAGATCCTCCACCTCCAGAGTATAGTTTCCGCGCGAAGCCTGCGCCAGTTCAATGGAGACGTAGGAAATCGGAGACTCCCGGGTACCCCGCTGCTCACTGGTCTGCAGGGAGATTGCCCCCGAGGGACCTTCAGTATCAGGAATCAGTGTGTAGGCAGTCCGGTATCGGGTTTGCCCGTCTGACGCTCGTTTCAGGTTATAGATTTTAAGGTACACGAATGGTGCGGCAGATCGTGAAAACTCCCCGGATGGGTTCACATAAAGGATCATTTCCTCACGGAGCATTTGATCCGGCAGCGTATGAATGCTGTCTGCCAACAGGATGTCGCTCAGTTGCAGGCCGCTGGCAGTGAACCGGAGGACCTTACAAGGGAAGCGGATTGCCTCCAGGTATACGCCGTCCAGTACCCGGGCATGGAGCGCAAAGTTGAAGGATGCAGCAGGTAAATCAAGTTGAAACCGGTCAACAGATGCCGGAGCGCCTCGAAGGTAGGATTGATGCTCACGAAGATAACTGATGCGCTCCCAGTCTTGATTATGGACGGCGAAGCCGGCTTCTACGATGATGGAATCAGGCCCGGAAATCTCTGCCGTTTCGTGCACGGGAACCTTATAGTAGATCTCCAGCAGCGTCCGCCCTTCCAGCCCCCGGAATGCACCCACAACATAGGGGACCTCCCAGTGTCGGGTTCCAGAAGGCCATTGATGCCGATCCGTACTTAATCCGTCTGCGAGAAACTCGACACTTCTTCGTCCGGCATCCAGCCCGTCCAGCCCTGCCAGTGATGCTTCAAAGGTGGGACCGGAGGGGACAGGTACGAAGTGCTCGGTGACCCCGCAGACCTGTGCAATACAGGTTGGAGCAAAATGAAAAACCAGCATGGAATCATAATAAAGTCATGAATTCGCCTCGCCGACCGTGTATTGATCCGGCTCCCCGTGGCGGAGGAACACGATCCCCTGATCCGTGAAGTCGGAACTGAGCAGGTAGGTAGGTGGAAAGTAGGCTTCGTCATGGGTAAATGTGCTCCGAAACCATGAGCGGAACCCGTTGAATAAATAGTCCTGTTCCGCGATTCGCAGCCGCCGATAGTGCTCGGCCATGCGTGCATTGTAGGGGGTTGCGGGCATTGGGTCCCGGCGATTCCAGAAGACACTGAAAAACTTGCGATACTCCTCTGTATCGTCAATCTGCTCAAAGGCTGCCAATTCTGCGGGGCTGGCGATGGATTTTATTTCTTCAAAGAGGATCAGAGCATCCAATCGGCTATTCAGGTTGGTGATTGCTTTCTCCACAGACCGGGTTCCTTCCTCTGGACGCATGCGTGCAAAGTTCAGACGTGCTTTGGCTATCAGCGTAATCAATGGATCGGCCATGTCATGTTCGCGGTAGACAGTCTCTGCCGCCTCATACAGGCCCTGCCGCTCGTATGCCCGGCCAACGAAGAGGGGGGACAGGGATCCTGTCTGTTTTCGAAGCCATATCCTGGCCTCCTCCGGCTCTGTGGTGACAATATAGCGCCAGTAGAAGGACAACAGTTTTGGGACTGCATAGTCCAGTTCAGGGCGATGCCGCAACTGTGCCTCTCCGAGAATGACGGCCTGTTGCAGATCGTTTTCGTAACGTTTGAGGATGGCGTATTGCAGCAGGACATCTCTGTAAGATGAATCCTGAGCAAGGATAAACTCGAAGTCATTTGCGCTGCGGGCAAGCAGGTGTTGCAGGCGACTTTGGAGGGTTGGATTCCGGCCGCGCTCCCGCAGAGCAATCCCGCGAAGGTAGCGCCCTTCTATATGGGTCGTATCCGATTCGAGGAACGAATCCAGCAGGCGGAGTGCGCTCCCATAGTCATGATTTTCAACCGCCACACGCGCGGGCCCCAGATCCGGTGGAGGAATCTGCAGCAATAGCAGAATGAGAAAATAACAAGCCATCGCAGATTACAGGTGAACCTGAAGGCCCAACCTCTGCGAATCAATCAGATGATTGCGCTGATCTTTTGAAAGATCTCGCTTTGCGGCTCGCCGGTTTTGTCATGAATGAGCTGGACCATCTTGCGCATATTTCCTCGCGCCTTCTTCATTTCCTTATCCTCAAACTCGGCCTCACTCCAAATGGATTTAATCTGGCTGCATACCTGCCGCCAGTTTTCGTTCATACGCTCAGTTGCCATCAACCTAGGTTAGATTCAGTATAAAAGGGATTGACGAAAGTATCCTACGTCAGCCAGTTGTATGGTGTACTTCAGAATCTGTTCCAGAACATGAGAACCAGAATCGTAACCCACAGGATGTGACAGATTCCAGCTACCCCGCTAATCAGGCGGGCACGGAATTTTACCCGTCTCTTGAGTTCCTCTGCTTCTTCGGATTCACTGATGACTTTAAGGGCCTTGCGAAGCATATTCCAGAGCGGACGCAGGAGTAGATAGTGAATCCCCAGGAGAATAATAATCAGTCCGGAAGCAATGTGGTACTGGAGTTGTCCAGGGTATCCGCCACCGACTGTCAGCAGACTCGTAGAGAACACAAACGTAGCGAAAAGCATGATGCCCATGAGTGAGATTGTACGTGTCCCGTCAATCGCCACATCAGGGTATCCGGATACCGCAAATTTTGCCTGACTGCCCAGCCGCAGACTCAGGCCAAACCAGGCGGATGCTGTCAAAATATGAACCAAGATTAAGATATTCTTGAGAAAGATCATGGGTTACCAGTATTCATGGATGTATGGTGCCGCAAGTAGGATGGCTCGTCAAATTCGTCGACTTGTACGGCATCCCAGGCGGCTTGTGCAGCCTCCTGAATTTGTGCAGCTTCCTGTTTAGAAATAATGCCGGCCTCAAGGGCCCGGTCAAAGCGTGTGTTTTTCGGCTTTCCTTCCAATGCACCGGAACGCACGGCTTTTGAGACCTTGGCCTCAATTGAGCGGACCCCCGCAACAAGGTTAAACGCATGTTCCATACGGCTGAGTCCGCGCGTGCGATCCTGTCCGAGATAAACCCCTGCGGCAATTCGGTTTCGCTGCGGGCCGGGAGTCTGCATCAGTGTTGCAACCTTATGTCCGAGTTTGTCGGACGGGCCTCGTCCGAAGCTGTTCAGCCGGTGCCAGAGCAGTGCAGGTCCGCGCACCCACCAGGTAAAGCCCGGAACGCTCATATTGGCGAGCAGTCCTTCAAAGGCCTGCTGGATTTCTGCAAAGGCGTACTCCATGGCCCACTCAAAATAGGGACGGTCTTCCTTTTGCATCCCTTCGGCTTCAAATCGCCGGATGGTGGCGGAAGCCAGATACATCCAGGAAAAAATATCGGCAAAGCGGCCGGTAATTTTTTCTTTTCGTTTGAGTGCACCCCCAAGGGATCCCATGGCCACATCTGCCAGAAATGCGAACGAGGCGGACACCCAGGTCAGTCGCCGGATATATGTACGCACAGGCCCCTTGCCGGGGGCCGGCACCGCATGACCGTGCGTGATCCCCAGGATCAAACACCGCGCGGCATTGCGTACAACATGTCCAGTATGCCCGATGAATGCACGATCAAACCGGACGGTGTCTTTTTCGCCCAGCGCGATGATTTCCCTGTATGCCCAGGGGTGACAGCGCAGTGCTCCCTGACCAAAGATCATCAGGGTTCGCGTCAATATGTTGGCCCCCTCCACGGTGATCGCAATGGGATTGCTGATATAGTGATGTGCCAGAATATTGCGCGGGCCGGATGAAATGGCACTGCCTCCCATGATATCCATGCCGTCATTGACAATCCTGCGACTCAGTTCGGTCAGATTATACTTCAGGATTGCAGTGACCACGGCAGGGGTTTCGCCGCTGTCAATGGCACCAAGTGTATAGACACGGGCCGCGTCCATAAGATAGATGAATCCGCCGATCCGTGCCAGCGGCTCTTCAATGCCTTCAAATCTGCCGATAGGGAGCCCAAACTGCCGCCGGACGGCGGCATAGGCCGAAACCCCCAGATAGACGGCCTTGGAGCCTCCCACGGCGGATGCGGGGAGTGAGATTCCGCGCCCGGCCGCAAGTGCTTCCATGAGCATCTTCCATCCGGCACCGGCCCCTTGTTTTCCTCCAATAATTGCATCCAGAGGGACCACCACATCCTCGCCTTCAAAGGGGGCATTCACAAAAGGGACCCCCAGCGGGTCATGCCTTCGTCCCCGCTTGATGCCCCGCGTATTGGAGGGGATCAGAGCACAGGTGATTCCGAGATCTTCCTGCTGACCGAGCAGGTGGTCCGGGTCGTTCAACTTGAATGCAAGCCCCAGGATGTCGGCCATTGTGGAGAGCGTGATATACCGTTTTTGCCAGTTGAGGCGGATCTTGATTTCACCGGACTCATCATCCTCAAACAGGACACCGTTTGCCTGGATTGCCCCCGCATCACTCCCGGCACCCGGCTCTGTGAGTGCAAACGCGGGGATGAGGGTTCCCTCGGCCAGACGTTCCAGATACTGCTCGCGCTGTGCCTGCGTTCCATAGTGAATGAGCAGTTCTGCCGGTCCCAGGGAGTTCGGCACCATCACGGTGGTTGCGAGCGGGCTGCAGTGGGACTGCAATTTCATCACGACCGAACTGTTTGCCATGGCGGAGAATCCCAGCCCTCCATATTTGGCGGGAATGATCATTCCGAACATTTTCTCCTGCCGCATCAGTTCCCATGCCGGATCGGGGAACTGCCGGTCTGCCCACACCTTCCAGTCATCAACCAGGTCACACAATTTCTGCACGGGGCCATCCAGAAACTGCTGTTCCTCCGGACTCAGAACCGGATAAGATGCTTCCCGGATCCGCTTCCAGTCTGGGCGACCGGAAAATAATTCCCCTTCGATCCAGACTTTGCCTGCCTCCAGTGCTGTCCGTTCTGTATCCGAAATTGCCGGAAGCAATCCCATCCGATCCATGGTCTGCATGATGGGGCGTGTAAACAGCCGCCGCCGAATCGGGGGTGTTGCCCAGATCCCCGTGAGGACCGCTGTCATGAGGATCAGCCACAGTGGTGCACCTGTGGTATAGATCAACAGAATCACGGCAATACCCCATATCCAAATCCGCGCACCGAAATATGCCAGAAGTAAAATGGCGGGTAGGCCAATGCTGATGCTCTGCCACAGTGTCAGAACACTATATCCGTATTGCTCCATGGGTTTGTATGCAGTCTGCCGGCTTATAATAATACATGTTCTCGCCGAAATACTCTAAACGATTATAACGGGGAATCTGATCCGGATATTTCACGATACAGGCCATTCGGTCAGTCTGCGCTTTTAATAGAAGCCCAATATTGCGGGGATCACTCACCATGGCGGGGCAGCAGCAGTGGAGCGCGATGACCTTGAATGTGCGTCGGAATTTTCTCCTGCCATCTTTGTTTCGTGATCCTCCGGCGCAGATCTTAGCGATCCGGAGTAGATTAACATCTTGAACCTATGATGGAAGATGCGAACTGGCATCCACAGGGCGGCATATTGTGTCGGTTGCAGGCGGCATCCTTCTGGAACTGGCAAGATGAAAATCGGATCATCTCTCATGACTCTGCCATTTGTGTCGAAAAATCAGATGTGCGGACGATTTCTGGTTGCTGCATCTGCCGGTGTGTGAAGGGAATCTTTGGTTCCCTCCGGCAGGATAGTGTGCGTTGCAGTCGCCCGATCAGTATCTGAAAGTTCCCCATCTGGATTCGGGTACAGCCGGTTTTGCGCACTTTGCGGGGGCCGGCATAGAGGAAGCAGGGGGGATAGAGGTGATAGATACGCGTGTGCAGGAGGGGGAAACTGATCGCAGGTTATGCTGGCAAACGATTCTCTGCGTTGATCCCATTTAGAGGACATTCGCGCAGTAGTGAAGAGGGGTATGCGTGTCATTTTGGTGTACTGATCTTGAGATTTTTTGAATTAACGGCATTTTACTTCAACAAAAACCCTTTAATAATCCATCAAATCTTCACAAAATGCCGGGAACATCGCCCGGTTGGGGCGTTCAAATGGTTGTCAGCACGGTCCAATTTCTGCATCAGCAGATTGGATTGTGAGAACCATTAATGTGAGGGTTTTGCGCTCTTGATCAGATGTGCTCCAGATTGATCTCACGTACTTATCTAAAACCTGCTACTCCATCTAATCTGTTGATGGGGTTGCAACGGACGATGCTCCAATGAGAGGAATCTATTCTTACATGGCATTGATGAGTTGCATAATTACAGTATGCAGTTCCTCCGATTCATCTGCCCAGACGCTCACTATCAGTGGCTATGTGACAGATGGAACGACGGGTGAGGCGCTGATTGGAACGAATATTTATGAGGTGGATCTCCAGATTGGTACAACCACAAATAATTACGGATTCTTCAGCCTGACCCTGCCGGCTGCTACGGCCGCGGTTCGCTTCAGTTATCAGGGCTATGCAACGCAAACGATGACATTTCAAGGTTCGGTTGAAGAATTGCTTCGGATTGAATTAGACCCTGTTGTTCTCGTTCTGGATTCGCTGGAGGTGACGGCATCCCGGGATGACCGGCTTGAAGAGCAGGTGCAGATGAGTAGCCTTGGAGTATCTATGGCAGATGTACAGACACTTCCTTCCTTGCTCGGAGAGCCGGATCTACTTAAAACCTTCCAGCTCATGCCGGGTGTATCCTCAGGGGCGGAGGGTTCTTCAGGTTTGTATGTTCGCGGAGGGACTCCCGATCAGACGCTGATACTGATGGACGGTGCGACTGTCTACAATGCCGGGCACTTGTTTGGATTTATGTCCACTTTCAATACTGAGGCGATTAATAATGCAACACTGTTGAAGGGGGGATTTCCTGCACGCTATGGGGGGCGACTGGCTTCTGTATTAGACATGACGATGCGGGAGGGCAACCGAAAGTCGTTTATGGGAGGGGCCACAGCTGGGCTTCTAGCATCACAGGCAACGGTTGAGGGGCCAATTCAGAAAGATAAGAGTTCGTATATCGTATCTGCACGCCGAACTTATTTGGATGCAATCAATTGGGGTATCCAGAAAATTCGCAATTCAGATTATGTACAGGGTTACTTCTTCCATGACATCAACGCGAAAGCGAACTTTGATCTATCTCAGCGGGACCGATTGTTTGTGAGTACTTATGCAGGAGAGGATAAAGGATACGAAACATCAAAAGATGCACAAGGTGGGCATCGGTTTGAGATTGGATGGCGAAATATTACTTCTACGCTCCGCTGGAACCGTGTTGTAAATTCTCGAATGTTCGCCAACACCATGCTCCTGTACAGCCAGTTTCGGGCACAGGTATTTGATCAAATAGATTATTCCGATTTCCCCGAAGTTGTTTTTACAGACGATGGAGAGGTTACAGAGGTACCGGGCGATGCGGGAAAGACCGTACGCAGCAGTCGCTATTCCAGTGGAATCCGAGATTTTGGGATAAAAACTGATATAGAATATCAGGCCCACTCGCACCATTATGTTCGCTTTGGTGGTCAGGCTACACGGCATTTTTTTAGGCCCAGTATTCAAAAGCATCGTGAATTCAATGAGACCGCAGGGATAGATACTTCCTCCTCACGTACTCTCAGGAGGGTTGCCTACGAATGGAGCGGTTATTTGGAAGATGAGTTCAGTTTTGCGGATCGTTTCAAGGGGAATGCAGGTGTGCATGTATCAGGGTATCATGTAGACGGTGTATTCTATTCGTCCGTCCAACCCCGTATCTCTACTTTATTCTTGCTGCCCAGACGCTGGGCTCTGAAGGCTTCATTTGCTCAA
>JAJEFL010000043.1:0-5167 GCA_022820435.1 Rhodothermales bacterium | reverse complement strand
GTCTCCAGGCGCTCTATCCATTCCCGGAAATGTAGGCAATTGGCTTTGAGCGTGGGTATTCCAATCTCTGAGGTAAGCAGTGTTCCCAAAAATACTTTTTGGAGATGGTATTCGGGAAACACTTCAATAATCCGCTTGGACGGGGCTATTTTTGCCCCGTCGTTGATAAGTTCAGGAGACCTAAAATTTGAGGTTTCCTTTGCTAATCTCTGAATCTTTTCTGAAATATTGCGGGAACCGTATACCGAGTTTCTCAATGTCGGAAAATAGCAGAGATTCAAACTCATGAATTTGGATATATGGAGTGAATCTCCAGTCATTTATAGACTCCTGCAGTGCATTTTCTAGAACATTCACACGCGAATAGGGATCTAATTCTTCGGCGGCCTTTGCGTAGCCGGGAAAGTCACTCGGTAGACCATACAAATCAAACATGGTCGTGAATCTGATCGTTCGGTCATTTTCCCTCCTGATCCATCTCTGAATATCATCATATGCATGGCGGTAAGTGCTGAGACCACCCCGGTATTTAATATGCGGTGTGTGCCGATTATACTGGGTTGTAATGCAATGCACCGCAACATAAAGCTGCGGTGGAATCTGCGGTAGGTCATGTTTCTCGGCAGATTCTGGCTCGCATTGACCATCTCCCATTCTCCAGTGTGCATGAGATTAATGAAGCGATTGCCCCGCTTCTTGATCGACTCAACGATGCTTCGTTCCAGAAACGGCCGGGAAGCCGAAGTACCCAATTCCAGGACTACGATTTTCCTGCGCTGTCTCCGCTGCCACCAGATCGGTTCGTCCTGCGGGAATGGAAGATCGCACGCGTAAACCTGGATTACCATGTGGAGGTGAATAAAGCCTTTTATAGCGTCCCCTATGAATATGCACATCAAGAGATTGAAGTGATTGTGTCCGAGTTCACCGTAGAGTTGTCTAGCGACATTAACTTTATTCTAGGCGGACACTTAAACAACTCCGCCTTAAAGGTATGGCCCGTGCATTGCGTGCACAGTCAAACATCCCGAACATCGATCAACTAAACTTTATGGATCGGTTGGGACTTCTGGTCGACCATGAAGCAACCGCCCGCGAAAATGCACGCTTAAAATCCCGGTTGCGGCGGGCCAAATTGCGACAGAGTGCCTGTATGGAAGATCTGGATTATCGTGCCAGCCGTGGACTGGATCACGCTCTGATGATGCATTTGGCCAAATGCAACTGGATCCGAAACCACGAAAATGTGGTCGTCACCGGACCCACGGGAGTCGGAAAGACCTTCGTGGCCTGTGCTCTGGCACACAAAGCTTGTCTTCTTGGCTATTCGGTGCAGTACATCCGATTGCCCCGGCTACTTGAGGAGTTCGCCCTGGCACGCGCCGAGGGACGCTATCTCAAACTGCTCCATAAACTCGCACGTCTGGATCTGCTTGTCCTTGATGACTGGGCCATGAAACAAATCAATACCGCCCAACAGGAAGACTTGCATGAACTACTGGATGATCGGATGCAGACCCGATCCACCATCACCGCAAGTCAAATTCCCGTCGCTTCCCGGCATGAAATGATGGCCAATCCCACACTCGCGGATGCCATCATTGACCGACTCGTGCATATTGCACACCGCATTGAACTCAAAGGGGAATCCATGCGAAAACAGTTGGCGAATCTGTCCGGACCCGTGCATCAAAATTCAACCCAAAACGTTTAACAGAAAAACTCAAAATGACATGATCTACCCCCCCCCGATTCCGATATATTATTGGAAATCAAACGGAGGGACAAGAAGTTGGGGTATATGGTGAGTGGACACTGAACGACGGCTATAGAAATGAGCAGGAAATTGCACATAAATTTCGAGCGTGACTTAAAGAACATCATCTCTTGTTGGATTACAACCCGTGGAATACGTTTAAAAGCCATATTGGAAATGGATATAGGCCATCTTTTGGCGAAGTGGTTTGAGATATCGGAACGGCTGGTTGAACCAGTGCCGCGTACTGTTCACATGTCTGGGGAAATAGAAATCTCGTTGAGCAAACTTGGCAACTCACGGAAAGAACAGGAGGCAAAAGGCTTGGTCTCCAAACTTTGCAGGAAATTTGAACTCGGAGAAGACATGACACCGTGGTTGAGCAAGAAGATCCTAGAGGAGAGTACAGACCAAATGCTTTTGCAATATGGACTACATCATTTTCATTTATCTAGTGGTATCGGGGAAGATGGTTTTTCCATCAGATCTGGTTACTTGCTTTTTGCACACATTCTAGAGACCGATGCCTATTTGGTTGACATTAGGCCGCACAGACATCCTAAGGGCCTCAGATGGGTTGACCAAGAACTTCCAGAAATCATGTTCCGAAATTGGCCCGGACTATTTACTAAAATATCAGGTGTAACGCCATCTACCGTAACAGATGAAGAGAAGAAAATGTTGTGGCGAAAGAATATAAATATCCCATTGAATATTGATGGTAGTGCATATATCGTTGGGACTCGTGTTGGTCAGAGCTTTTCTGGAGCAAGCATGCTATTGCTGTACAGGGCAAACTTATTTCTTAGTGAACTCAAAAGGATTCAATCCAAACTTGAAGACCCCGAGTGGGTCGATCAATTGAGCGACAAGTTGGAACATCATGGAGTGGATGTATCTCAGGGAATAGCATTGGAACTGGTGGGACTGGATGACTTGAATCCTCCGCCACAAATGAAGGAAGAATTAAAACAGGAGCGTTGCGTGACTAGCCCGCTGGCGTTACATGGGCTAACAATAGTAGAAAGGTCCAAGCGCATCCACATTACGATCCACAAAAAAGGACAATAAGAAACTGCTATCTGAACAGTAGCACAAGAAGTTGTTGGACGGGTAGGCCAATCCGTTCACCGCTACCAGTTCTCCATATGATCCGCTGGGTGCCGTGACGGTGGGTGACGGTCCAGCGATCAAGCATCATCGTCCCAAGTGTCTCCTCCGAATCCTATCGTGCTCATGCTCGATCATCTTTGCCAAGCACAACGGATCATTGCGGGGAAGCATCGAACCGCCCCGCAAAGGTGCCAACCCTTCATCACGCACGGGCTGCCATTCCCCCGCGTCATCCCGTTCATGGACATATCCGTCGTTCATTACCCAGAAGAGCCGGACACGTCCAGAATGATCGGGGCAAACTTGCCGACGAGCAGCTCAACTTCGCCCTCATTGATCCAAGTTGTTTCAATGTCCCTCCGAACCATGTCGCCCGATTAATTATTTTGGGAATTATATACAATAGTACCCATGAATCAGTGAGAATTTAGCGATTTTCGGGGAGATTATTGCAACTATTAATTGAGAATGTCGTATCTTATGGGCACTAAAGTATCAATAAATAAGACGATGAAGAAACAGAGAACAGGGCCAGGTAGATCACATCGACAGGGAATCTCATGGGTGAAAGTGTGCAGGATGTTTCCCAGTGATAATGCTGCTGAGAAATGGTTTGCCAAACAGCGCTGGGGAAACCAACCCGTCTGCCCTCATTGTGGCTGTGATAATGTCCAAACTGGAGCCAAGCATCCAACCATGCTGTATCGGTGCAGGACCTGCAGGAAACGCTTTAGCGTGAAGATTGGAACGGTCATGCAGGGATCGAATCTTGGATATCAGGTATGGGCAGTCGCAATCCATATCATGTCCACAGGTATTAAGGGCGTATCCAGTATGAAACTGCACCGTGACTTGGATATTACCCAGAAAACGGCGTGGCATTTGGCGCACCGGATACGGGATACGAACTCCAGTCCTTTTGCAGGCCCAGTTGAAGTGGATGAGACCTATATCGGCGGCAAGGAAAAGAACAAGCACGAATCCAAGAAACTCCATGCAGGTAGAGGAACCGTTGGCAAGATTGCCGTGGTTGGTGCAAAGGATCGCTCTACAGGCAAAGTCGATGCACCGGTGGTTGATGACACCACTGCAAAGACCTTGAAAGGGTTTGTCTATACCACCACACAGAAAGGATCACAGGTTTATACGGATGATGCCACTGCCTATTCTGATTTGAATGGGTTACTGCATGATACGGTCAAGCATTCCGTCAAAGAGTATGTCAATGGTATGGCTCATACCAACGGGATCGAAAGCTTCTGGGCATTGCTGAAGCGTGGCTGTTACGGTACTTACCATTGTATGTTCTAGAAACACATGCAACGGTATGTGAATGAGTTCGCCGGGCGACACAATGTTCGGAGATTGGATACACAGGATCAAATGAAGCAGACGGTTATGGGATTTGTAGGCAAACGCCTCACCTACAACCGACTGACCAAGAAAACAGGCAAAGTGGCAAATACGTGAATGATCACCAAATAGGATGGCACAGAATCAAAATCTTCAGGCTGCACAGCGGGCAAAGAAGGATGAGTTTTACACGCAGCTCGGCGATATCAATAATGAATTACAACATTATGTCCATCACTTCAAAGGAAAAGTGGTTTACTGCAATTGTGATGATCCAAGGGTAAGTAATTTTTTTCAGTATTTTTCACTGAAGTTTGAACGTCTGGGACTCAAGAAGTTGATTGCGACTTGTTACAAAAATCAGGAGATGGATCTATTTTCCCAGCATGATGCTGAGCGGGCGATTATGCTGGAATATGACGGAGATCAGGACGGCAACCGTCGTGCTGATCCTGAAGAGATTGATGTAACCCACCTGAAGGGGGATGGATGCTTCAAAAGCGCAGAGTGTATTGAGTTGTTGAAGCAGGCAGACATCGTAGTCACGAACCCACCGTTCTCACTCTTTCGTGAATATGTGGCACAACTGGTTAAGTGGGACAAGAAGTTTCTGATCATAGGACATCAGAACGCGATCACGTATAAGGAGATATTTCCTCTGATCATGGCCGACAGGCTGTGGCTGGGATACGGATTCAAGGGTGGGGCAGGACACTTCATTAGTCGGTACGAGGACTATGCCGTAGCGACCGACCGGAAGGAGGGGATGATTCGGGTATCAGGGGTCCACTGGTTTACGAATCTTGAACACTCCAAGCGCCATGAAGAACTGGTCTTATACAGAGAGTACTCGCCAGATGAGTATCCAAAGTACGACAACTATGATGCCATTGAAGTTGGGTATGTGAAGGAGATCCCCAAAGACTACGATGGAGTGATGGGGGT
>JAJEFL010000004.1:0-21839 GCA_022820435.1 Rhodothermales bacterium | reverse complement strand
ACCAACAGCCCCACCAAGCGCGTGGGACTGGGCGGGTATGGTCTGGAGATCACCGAAAGCGTCCCCATTGAGATCCCGCCCAATCAGGAAAATGCGGCTTATCTGCGCACCAAGCGGGATCGCATGGGACATATTCTCCCCGGCCTTGATCCTGCCCCGCCCACCCGGTGCAAACTCTGAAGCACCACCGTGCCCTCTGCGGCCATCAAATCCGTACTCCGCCTGATTCCATCATTCCAGAGCGAATCAGCACGGATGGGGGCAGTTGTTCAGGATTGTATTCCGGAAAACTCTATTCAATCCCCCCTTTTTGAGCGATCACCCGGCTAACTGTTCCGCCCATTCAAAGTGTGTTCCATGAGTTTTGTGTTTCCATTCAAAAGAATTTCAAAACTTTCGTCTACGCAAACCTAGGCGAATTGGAACCATCTTCCGGTACCGGCAGAACGAAAGGACACCGGGACCGGAAACTGATGCGCTTCGCATTGCAGGCAGTGGAAGGGGGAAGCTGAGACGGGAACCATAGAAACTAGCCCGGCTTTTAATATATTGAACCATTTGAAGCCTATATTGGAAAGAAACAAGGGCTATCTTTCCGCATGTGTCACCGGATGAAAATCGTGAACGACATTCCTGAATTTCCTGAAAAAGATTCAGCAAGGGAACCAAAATCATCCAACTTTATTTGAACCACTATGGCTGAGCCAACAATTAACACAAATAGACTCTTTGCCCTACTTCGAAAGTTAGGCAAAGGGCAACCGCTCAATTCCAGGGAGACCACCGAACTAAGCAACGAGATTTTAAATATGGCCGGTATCAACACGATTGCGCAGTTTGGCGCACAACTCAGTGCGCTCCAAGCGAAACTAGACATGATCGTCGAAACCAACAAGGTGCAGTTGGAGGCGCTCCGGGAGTCCAATGAGGCACAATTAGAGGCGCTCCGGGAGTCCAATCAATCTACCCGCAGGTTACTAGGTATTGGACTCACGATCATTGGACTCGTCATCGCCTACGGTACTTTTTTCGCCGGATAAGGGGATTTCCCGCTGATTGAATGAGCGCTCTTCTCATTGCTGCAATACAGAATGGAGAACAATGGGCGCAATACCGGAGATAGATACATATGCCCGTGTGGTCGCGGCTGGTATCTAATCTTGATCCAAGCCATTTCTAGGTGTCGTGGACTCTCCGGTACAAATCAGGAAAATTCAATCTCACGGAGTGTGTCAACGATCCTGATGGTCTCCAGGCTGACGGTAATCACTTTTGCGAGTAACCGGAGCGGATAGGCGGGATCGCCCATGGTCTCAACCGCAAAATCGTTGGCATCATTCACGATGCCGCTGTCTTTGTGGGTGCTTACGCCTTGCCGGCTCATCACCCATTCGATGGCGGATTTGCCGTTCACCACATAGTCATATGCTTCCTCGGGAATACCTGCAACCATGATATTGGAGTTGTACTCGATCCTCGACGTGTCTTTCTCTTTGTTGACTTTGGGATGCTGCATCCGCCGGTTCTCTAAACGGAACCATTCCCTGGGAGCAATTCCCCCACCCGGTTCCCATCCACCGATTTCGAACTGTATCGGATACTGTTCTGCCTCCTCATATCCAAGATGCAGCGCTCCGAGCTTTCTTCCTGCATCAGCAAGCAGATGGAACTCTTGAGCATCTTTGGGGAAAGGGATCCGGGGCAGTTCCCTGCGAAGATTTGCGGCATATTTTGTCCGGTAGGAGGGGACATGGAGTACGCCGTAGATGTAGTAGAACAGGTCATCTTCGGAGATGGAATTTCCCCCCCCCCCATTTTTTGGTTAAAAGTCTGCACTGCAGTGTCCGTGAACGAACTCTCCCGTACGTATCCATACGCGTCTGTGTCCGGCGTTGTTTTTCCTGCAAACAGACTCGCCTTGTCCTCTTTGGGCCGGGAGTACAACCACCGGGGAAAGCACTGCCCTGAGGCAATGGTATGGAGATTGGGGATTTCCTTGACCATCAGGCAAGAAAAGTCATCCGTCTCTCCTTTCCCCGTCACACAGATCAATTGATTCTCCGCCTCTTCATGTGGGAAGATCTGGGGGATTTGGTAGACACGCTCATTCAGCCTGCGGCTAAAATAGACTTTGCTCTGGGTGAAGGGCCGGTATTGAGTAGCCGTGATCCGCCCCTCCTCAAAATTCAGTGCTTTATTTTTCGATAGATCCCCCTTCAAATTCACTGTCCAACTAATCTTCCTGGGATCATTATTGACAAATTTATCAATCTCGCTTTTTGTCCATTCCCGCCCCTTTGCACCTTGTCCTGCAAGCCGATCCCGCTCTTCATTGTAGAATTCAATCATCCGGCGGATATTTTCCCGGAGTGCGGCCTCTGAAAAATTATAGCACCATGCGTCACGGCCCGTTGCTACGCCTAAGGAATAATTTTTGAAGATTTTATTCACCGCATGGGAATCTTTACTTCCAATCGCTAAAAATTTACCAAATCCGGTATCCCGCTGATTTAACCAGTCATTATGCATATTTGGCTTCAACTCAGCCCATTCCCCAACTCCACCAAGTCCACGGAATTGCTTGATTGTTCTGATTTTCTCTTCCCGGCTCAGGTAGTCCCCGATATCGTAATACAGAATCCTGCAACCTGGATGCTTTTGGTTCTTCACAAACAGAGTAACCGCTACATCCACGGTCCAGACCGACTCAAACACATTCTCCCCGGCCTCCCTTCCTCCCGATTGCATGTTCCCCCGCAAATTCAATACATAGATGGAGGAAAATTCATCCGCCAGACACTTGCGCATTCCATCCATTGCATTCCCGTCCAGCCAGCTGCCATTGGTCACAAACCCAATCACACCACTTTCCCCGATACGATCTGATGCCCACCGGATTGCTAAAACATAGCTGTCATAAAGATTTCTTTTGCTGGAAGCGTTTGAATAGTAAGCATAGGAATTTTCAATCCTCCCCCTTAACAACGGATAGGCTTGATTTTTCGCCGCGTCATTCTGTTTTTTCTGTCCGGCCCGCCATGGCGGATTTCCGATGATCACCGTAATGTCTGCCTTCTTCTGCCGCTCAATCCGCTTCGAATTATCGGGCAGCACCCCCGCAATCATGTCATCCCCCTCGTGCATCCCGAAGGTATCGGTCAGGAGGATGCCGGGAAAATGCTCGTACGCGTCGTCCGCCGCCCCCACCGCCTCATGGTACGCCCGCTCAATATTGGTCGCAGCAATGTAGTACGCCAGAAGCATGATCTCATTCGCGCGAATCTCGGATCGGTACTTTCGGGGCAGATCCTCCGGAGCAATCAGTCCGCTTTGGATCATCCGGGTAATGAACGTCCCCGTCCCTGTAAATGGATCCAGAATCTCAACCCCCTCCGAAGAGAGAGACTGCCCAAACTCCTTCCGCAAAAGCCCGTCCACCGAGTGCAGGATAAAATCCACCAGTTCTATCGGCGTATAGGCAATCCCGTACTTGTCGGCATTCTCTGGAAATGCCCTCTGAAAGAACGTGTCGTACAAATCCTTGATCACCGACTGCCGGGCCGCAGGGGTCGTTGCGCCCCGGGCGCGGGCCCCAACACTCTCATAAAATCCCTCCAGACCGTCAGACTCCGCCGAGAGATGTTCGGGGGCCAGCAGGTCCAGCACCAACTGCATTCCCTTACTGATCGGATTCTCTTCCACGAACTGTGAGTCTCCCAGCAACGCATTGAAGACCGGGCCCGTCACCATCTGTGAGGCAAGCATTTCAATGGCCTGTTTCTCGGTAATCCCCTCGTTTAAGTCATCCCGGATCTCATCCAGGAATTCGCGGAATATCTCCCGATTGGACTTCGTCCGCTCGGTCCATTCGGTGATCCGCGCAATGTGTTTCTGTGTGATCTCTGCAATGTCGCCCGACCATTCTTTCCAGAAATTTCGGCTCCCGTGCTTCCTGATCACCATCGCCCGGATCGCACCCGCCAGTTCATGATTCATAAACAGTTCCTGCTGCCCGCCGTCCTGTTTTCGGGCGGAAACCGTGATTGTCTCCTTCCCATTCCGCCCGGTCTGCCCCTTCGTTCTGCCTTTCACGGCAATGATCTTGATCTTCCCGGATTCCTGTCCGCGTTCAATCAGGTTGATCTCGGCACTGAACCGCTCGTCATGTGCCCGCATTCCCTCAATGACCTGCCAGACCACGCCAAAGGATCTGCTGTCGGCGAGCTGCTTTTCCGGATCCCCCCCGTCAGGGACGACCACAGGAAGGAGGATGTAGCCAAACCGCTTGCTGCCTTGACCCGGCTTTCGAAGGACGCGGCCGACCGCCTGTGCAATTTCAAACTGGCTCCTGCGGGGATGCATAAACATCACGCCGTCCAGAGCAGGCACATCCACCCCCTCCGACAGGCACCGGCAGTTGAACAGAACATGACTGGTGTCATCCCCGTCCTGTAAGTTCCCCAGCCAGTCAAGGCATCCGGTGCGGGCACCCGCATCAAAGGTGCCGTCCACATGCTGTGCAGAGATCGCATGTTCAGGGAGTCCTCGCTCGTCTCCCTCGTTTTCCCCGCTGTATTTTTGGCGGACCACTTCAAACCGCTCCGACAGCTTCCGGGAGGTTTTGATGTCCCTGCAGTAGGCAATCAGTCGCTTCATCGGACCGGGATCCTCCAGAAATTCTTCCACTTCCAGCTTTGCCATCGCCCGCCAGCACCCGATCAGCTTGCCCCCTTCGTCAAGCGTCAATTCATGCTCGCCCAGCACCTCCCCCAGAGCAGCCGCCACGACGGAATGCGGGATCGCAAACACGACCACCCTGAAATCCGACAGGATCCCCCGGTCGATGGCCTCGCCAAATCCGATCCGGTACAACTCTTCGCCGAACACCGACACATCTCCCATATCACACAGAGACATATTGTAGTCCCCGACTTTCCTGTGTGCCCTGGGCGAGTACATCTTCGGCGTTGCCGTCATATACAGCCGGCGATCTGCCCGGACATAATCCTGATCATGGATCCGCACAAAGTATGATTCCTTTTTGCCGCGCCCGGACACGCCGCAGGTCCGATGCGCCTCGTCACAGATGGCGAGATCAAAATCTCCCAGCCCATACTCCTGCTGCGCCTGATGGATGACTTTGATCGACTGATAGGTCGCAAAGATGACCGTGAAGGTCTCCCGATCCCCCGTCAGCACCTTCTCGGCAAGCCGGGCGGCGTTCGTGGTTGCAGGGTACGCTAAATCACCTGCTGCCATGTCATAATCGCCATCCTGCTTCTTCGGCTTCCCCACCTGTGTATCCGAGCAGACCGCAAAGGCACGCAGATTGTCTTCCGCAGTGCATTCCCGGCTCCATTCGCGGATCGTCTGGGACATGAGCGCCAGACTTGGAATCAGATACAGCACCTGACCGCCCCGTCCAACCAGTTCCTTCGCAATGCAGAGAGACGTGAAGGTCTTGCCCGTCCCGCATGCCATTATCAGCCTCCCCCGTGATCCCTCCTCTTCCAGGCCGTGAAGGACGTTCTGAATCGCAGCCGCCTGATAGTCACGCGGCACCTTCAATTCCCGCCTCTGCATCTCCACCCGGTCACGCTGGAAATACGTTTCCCAGTTCACCGAACTCTCCCTGAGATTGCGGATGGTGATGCGGTACAGTTCAGGCACCTGCCATTTCACGGCCTCCTTCAGCCCAGATGCCCATTCCTTTTCTGTGGTGTCAATCACCATGCGTTCCGCGCACCACGCCTGCCCCGCAGAATTAGAAAGGAATGAACTCAGGTCGCTTTCCCGCATCGTCTTTCCCTTCACATAACACTTGCACTGCACCGCACACCACTGATCCGTTTCATGGCGTAGTTCCGCCATCAGATCGATCCCGCGATCC
This sequence comes from Rhodothermales bacterium, assembly GCA_022820435.1. Lineage (GTDB taxonomy): Bacteria > Bacteroidota > Rhodothermia > Rhodothermales > Bin80 > Bin80. Next base: position 15,949 of record JAJEFL010000004.1, on the reverse strand, counting down.
ACCTCGGACTGCCCCCGCTCTTTCGCCCATTCGGCCCATGTCAACACACGAACAAACCGCTTCCTCTGGTCTTCATCATGCTCCAGAAATACCCTGCAGAGACGCTCAAACGCGGTTCCCTTGTCATGCTCCCGGTTATAGGCTGCATCTTTCGCCGCTTTTCGCCATGCGGCGAGTTTCTCGTCCAGAATGTGAGAATTGATTGTTGTCATGATGTACTGGAAAAATTGATCCTGGATAAAACGCTGGTACGGATACGCTGCGGTGACTTGAACTGTGTGTGATCTGACTTGAAATGTCAGCGGAGAGGACCTGTGTCCATTGAATACGACCGACCTACTGCCTCTACTACCTGATGAGACAGTCCGCCCGCGTCCCCCTGAATCCCATGTTTGCCTGCCTCATCGCACAGCGAATATTTGCTGCCGTCTGGCCAGATAAAGAATTCAGTCATGCTCAATACTCATCTGGAAAATGATCTGCATGTTTCCATGAATATGATGTCTTGCTGGTTGCATTGCCTCCGGCCCTCTGCCTACGACTATGCCAGAGGGAGACATGACTGGAATACTGTCGCGGCAGGTAAATATAGGAGATTGCTCTTTGTAAATTGCGATCTGGCAATAAAATTCTCTTTTGGCGCGGAAAAAGCATAAGTCGGAGTCCACCTCATTCTATGTGACGCTGACACCGTTCACCAACAAATTCCCCGGAGGGATCAATCAACATGGCAATGCGATACCAGCCAGAACAACGACCACATTAGGCGGTAGCCGGACTGTCGGCATGAAACTGTAGCACAGGCTTCAGGAATATGTTGGAGCCAGACCTGTTTTTGCATCTCTTCATGTGGTATCAGGATCACTTGTCTCACTCAAAATCCGAAAATACTCGTCATATGCAAAGATGCGATTCTTCTTTTTTGCAGTGACTTCCCTTACCATACCTATCCTTTGCAGGAATCCAATGGCACTGTATGCTGTCGGCAATGAAATGCCCGCATTCGTCGCAATATTGGGCACGGAGAGTAACGGGCGCTCCTGTAATACCTGATGTACCCGCAATGGCGATGATGCAGACCGCCCCGACTGCTTGATTCTTTCTTGATCCCTCTCAAAGAGATCAAGAATTTTCCGGGCAGTTTCAGTCGCATGTTCTGATGTATAAATCACGCCATCCAGAAAAAATTCAACCCACGCCTCCCAATCGCCATGTGTACGTACACGCTGCAATAATTCGTAGTAGCGGACCCGATGTGTCTTGAAATACAGGCTGAGATAGAGAGTTGGATGTCTCAGAAGTCCACTTGCGCACAATAAGAGTGTAATCAACAATCTCCCCAAACGCCCGTTCCCGTCCAGAAATGGATGAATCGTTTCAAATTGAACATGCATCAGGCCGGCCTTTATCAGAGTGGGATACTCGGGGTAATCGGTATGGATAAACCGCTCCAAATCACTCATCAAATCGGCGACATGCATGGGGGGAGGAGGTACATACACGGCATTCCCTGGACGAGATCCTCCGATCCAGTTTTGTGATCGTCTAAATTCTCCTGGAAGTTTTGTGCTTCCTCGACTTTCAGAAAGAAGTATTTCATGCATTTCCCGCATCAGGCGCTGACTCAGCGGAAAACCACCTGCAATGCGTGTTAACCCATGGGTCATCGCAGTTACATAGTTGGACACCTCCCGTACATCGTCCAGATGGACCCCGGGTGCACCATCAACTTCAAAAAGCAGCAGATCCGATAAAGAGGACTGCGTCCCTTCAATCTGTGACGATAATAGCGCTTCCTGTCTGGCATACGAATATAGGAAAATGGGAATATCCGGTAAAATTGCCGTCATGCCATCCAGTCGCCCAACAACCAGATGTGCCTTACCCAGTCTGGATGCCAGCATCTCCATGCTGACGGCCGGACTTGGCGGGAGTGGAGGTGGTAGATATGCCTCAACTCGTTCCTCTCCCACAGAAGTAGTGATAACCCTACCTCCTATTCGTGACCTCATCTTGTTACGTTGCATCAAGATCTTTTCATGATTTCTCCCAAAATAAGAAAAATGTCCATTTTTTTATTATAAGGCCGTCTATCGTGGTCTCATCGTATCCAGTCGCCAAAATAGATCGCCTCCTCTGAATGTGTGATCCCCATTCCCATAGAAACCCGGGCAGCGGTAGCTATGATGTAAGGATAATTAGGAAATTTTATTTTGATTTCCCCATAATAAAGAATATGGGCTTTTTTTTATTATGAGGGGGTGAACCTTGGCTGTTGGCATCAATCCTGGTTTTTAGCCCAGCCCAGAGAGAAAGAATCAGCGTTTGTAGAATCGCATACAGCAATTTTCTGCCTTATACCAGATCATCTGCCGGATCTCTTGACCCTGCCCAGACAAATCTGTCTGGTCACTCCCCCTCGCACCAACATGAAGCTCCCCTCAATAGAGTATATTAAAGGAAAACGAGCCGGGTGTCAGATGATGCCTTGCCGTAACAGAACTATACTATTCAAGACAAACCGTCCATATGCCTGTTCGCCGAATTCAATTACTGTTTCTCTGCTGCATGGTCGCCGTGCCCGTACAGGCGCAGCGCACCGTCAAACCCGTGCTGCATGGCCGTCACTGGGTTGCAATCACAGGCAAACCCCTTGGAGCCACCGCAGGTGCCATGATGTTTTCAAAAGGAGGAAATGCCGTGGATGCAGCCTGTGCAATGCTCGGAGCAACAAGCACCATGTGGGATGTGCTAAGTTGGGGCGGCGAAACACAGGCCCTGATCTATGACCCGAATCAGCAAAAAGTGGTTGGCATTAATGCCCTGGGAGCAGCACCGACGGGAGCAACCGCCGAGTTCTACATAGATCAGGACATGAAATACCCTCCCGAATATGGACCACTGGCGGCCGTCACGCCCGGCACCCCTGGCGGACTCATGGTCATGCTTGCTGAGTATGGCACACTCAGTCTCAAAGATATTCTGGAGCCCAGTATTCAGATGGCCGAGGGATATCCAATTGAACGGTCTGCCGTCCGGTCTATTGAAAATCACGCCGAACGCATTGCGGAATGGCCCTACTCCAAACCGGTTTACCTTCCAAATACAGATGAAGAGAACCCAGCCCCGCGAGAAGGGCAGCTTTTCGTACAGTCAGATCTGGCAGAAACCTTGCGTAAACTGGTTGAAGCAGAAGCCGCCGCCCTGGAGGAAGGCAAATCACGTAAAGAAGCCATCTACGCTGCCTATGACCGCTTCTATCGGGGCGATATTGCGGAAGAGATTGTTCGTGGAACCCGGGAGCAGGGAGGCCTGATCACCCTGGAGGATCTGGATCAGTGGCAGGTATACATTGAAGAGCCGGTAATGACCGACTACAAAGGCATCCAGGTCTATAAACTTACGTCATGGGTCCAGGGACCGGTGATGCTGCAGGCACTGAACATGCTGGAAACCATGGATCTGAAGGCAATGGGCTATAACAGTACCCGTTACATCCACGCGCTGTATCAGGTCATGAACATGACCTTTGCCGACCGGGACTTCTACTACGGAGATCCGTACTACCCCCCTGCCGAACCGATGGAAGGTCTTCTGTCCAAAGAATATGCCAGTGCGCGGGTGCAGGCGATCAACTGGAACGAGAACGATCCAGATATCAAACCCGGGGATCCGTACCCGTTTCAGGGAGAGGAAAACCCCTACCTGCATTATCTGGACCAGTGGTCAGAAGAGGATACCATCAGTTACGGGAGCGAATTCTCCTATGAATCCGACTTTTATGCGGGAACGACCTCCATTCAGGCCGCTGATGCGGAAGGCTGGGTCGTCTCCATTACGCCCAGCGGCGGCTGGATCCCTGCAGTCATTGCCGGGGAGACAGGGGTTGGATTAAGCCAGCGGATGCAGAGTTTTGTACTGGATCCCGCCGAGAACCCCTACAATCTGCCAGAGCCGGGCAAACGGCCGCGTGCAACCCTGACCCCGGCAATGGCACTCAAAGATGGGCTTCCCTATCTGTCCTTTGCCGTTCAGGGCGGGGACAGTCAGGACCAGAATCTGCTCCAGTTTTTCCTGAACATTGTTGAATTTGGTATGAATGTGCAGGAAGCAGTGGAGGCGGCCAACATAAACAGCTTTCAATTACGGGGATCCTTTGGCGACCATGAGATCCGGCCCGGCCGACTCTTGCTGAATGATGAAGTCCCCGACTGGATTCGGAAAGAACTCCGGAACATGAACTATAACCTTACATTCGGTGCACGCACCAGCGGACCGATCACTGCCATCCAGTTTGATCGAAAACACGGCACCCTGTGGGGCGGAGCAAGTGATCACGGAGACGACTACGGGATTGCGTGGTGACCTCCGGTTTTAACGATTAACCGATTCCGTGATTTTCAAGTTCGGGGCTTTTTGCGCGGTAATACCGTGTCACGTTTCCATATAGGAAGATGATGACGAAAAACGCAGCCGACCACCGCAACGATGGATCATTGATCACCATCAGGGTAAACAGCAAAACGCATGCGATAAGGCCGATAAGCAGGTCATGTCTGGAATTGGGTTTGATTTTACCCCTGTAGTAGAGTGGATATCCAAATAAAACAGCAGCCATGAACAGGCCGAACAGTACGAATTCGAATACAATCTGCATGTCGTTAATGGTCTTGTGCACACTGTGCAAATGCTCTGCTCCATCCTTTTGTTCCGGTGCAGATCATTTCCGGCCTAAATTATGCATCAACTCACTTGCGAGTTCTTTGGCAAAGGCCGGATCATTGATGTGAAGGTCGTATTCCCTCACCGACACCGCTGAACTGCAGTGGGCGCGGAGCGAAGCAAACAGTGATTGATTGGCATCCGGACTAAAGAAGGGCTGACCGGGCGCATCCAGCATGCTGACTCCCTTCAGAGGAATCAGCAGGGTCACTGGTGCACGCGCCCGACTAAGCCGGATGCCCATCTCTCTGCCGATCCGGGTGCACTCCTCTGCGCTGGTCCGCATCAACGTGACACTGGCATTGTGCGGGTGCAGCACGCGCTCCCGGAATCTCCCTGGAACCGTCTCCGGTGCACAGTAATTCACCATGTCCAATGCACCGCAGGAAATCACCTGTGGAATGCGTGCGGTAATGGCCGCTTCCAGTCGGTGCGGGCCGGCACTCAAAACCCCTCCCACCACTTCATCGCACCATTCCGTTGTCGTAATGTCGGCAACTCCCTCAAAAAAACCGTCCGCAATCAATTTTTCCATTGCACGCCCCCCGCTGCCCGTTGCATGAAAAACCACGACCTCATATCCTGATCCCTCCAAATGATCACGCACCTTTGTGACACACGGAGTCGTCACACCGAACATGGACGCGGCAATCAAGGGTCGTGGAGCAGGAACATCATCTGCATGGTCCTGCTCCACCATCCCGCAGAGCGCCCCCGCTGCGTTGCGGATGATCACACTGCTGATCTGATTTAACCCGGCAATATCTGCAACCGAGTACATCATCGCAATGTCACTCTCACGAATATAGGGAGCAGTATTACCGGAAGCGAGCGTAGAGAGCATGACCTTGGGAAGTCCAATGGGTAGAGATCGCATAACAGCCGTCCCTACCGCGGTCCCGCCTGATCCTCCTAAAGCCAGAACCCCCGCCAACTGAGGTGCTGCATTCTGTGCAAGTGCAACCGCGCCCCGTGTCATGACATTGAGGGCGTGACTCCGACTTCCAGATTCCCGCAGTGCTGAAAGAGTGCTCCCTCCGGCTCTTGCCACCTCTTCCGCCGACACATCCGGCTCATACTGGAGATTACCCATGACCCCTGCATCCATCAGGATGCATGGAAGTCCCCGGGATTGAATAAGATCAAGTGCGTACGCATATTCCACTCCTTTCGTGTCGAGTGTACCCACCAACAGAATCTTTTTGGGCATCATTCGCACAGCGTTCGACCGGGATGCACAGAAAAGCAGTTCAAATCAGCGGGGCTAAAACATTTCAAGACTGATTTTAAGCTCATCGGTATCCAGTTCAATGGCTTTGTGGTCATCACGCAGACGATAATCATTTATCCTCTCTGGCAACAACTCTTTTGGGGTATTCATCTGAAAGAGTGTGTCGGCAACCACATACCAGTCTTCCGTGGTCAGATGTACCACTGCCTCCGTGCCGGTGGCAACCATTGGAGCATACTGTAATACCTTGTTCAGGTGGTTAATGCCCTGCTTTTGATGAAGGTTGGGATCCATTTTGTTGTTGGAGTTAGAAACTATCGTTAAGATCAATCGGGATTATGTACCGTACAATCACACAGGATCCCTGTCACGATCAGGATAAAGGTACTACGCAGCGGCAGGATTGAGCAATTATCGCAAACAGCCAAAGAGTCTCATGTGTGGAAGTCCGGCCAGATAGCAGACAAGCCTGTCATTCGCAGTACCACCAAGATGTAGTGCACGCCATCTCTAATCTGGAACACTGTTGACATAGACTCCGGTCAGGTTATCCCAATATTAAGCACCCTAAAACGCAAATATTCGGCCACGCTCCCGTTGAGTAGTACATGACTTACTGTCAGTCTGTTACAGACCGGACGTTTTGTTAAGCCCAAACTCTCATAATGTTTCTGCAAAAATCATTTTCGCCACATCGCCGAACTGTTCACTCAACTGATTCCACCCATAGAGCCCCTCTCCAGGATACCAGTGTTCATCCTCAGCAGGACCTTCCGTTTCTGAATCTCCCATAATGGCCGCGTATCCGATATTTGATATTCTGCGTATCTTCCTGCACTACATTCCAAATTTAAATCTGGACACTCAAACCCGACAACAAACTCATGACCAATCTACAGGCGATCTTTTCGGACGAGGAACTGGATTCTCTGGTGAACAAGCATCCCGCCAGACTGGCCCAGATGCTTCGTACTCCGGATTGCGTACCGGAGTTGATGGAGTTAATTATGCAGGCGGAAGTCACCGAGCACTGCGGGATTCCGCAGAAGCATTCCAAAACAAAATGTAAGCGTTGGGGAAGCAATCCAGGATCTGTATTCTGGAACGGGACCCGAACTCCCATTCAGGTTCCTCGGGTTCGCAATACGGAGACAAAAAAGGAAGTGCCGTTGGAAACCTATACGCATTTTCATGCGAAGAACTCCGACTTTACACACAACCTGATGCGGAGTGTGCTGCATGGATTGTCCCGACGTAAATTTGGCCAAACGGCAGCGCATGTGGCGGACAGTTTTGGGCGCAGCGGCTCCACCGCTGGGCATGTGTTTAAGGAGGAGACCCAGAAAGCCCTGGAGCACTTCATGACGCGGCGTTTTGATGATCTGGAGTTTGTTGCGATCCTGATTGACGGAAAGACGCTCCGGCAAGAGCAGATTCTGTTGGCGGTGGGACTGACCACCAAGGGGGAAAAGATCATCCTAGGGTTCGTGCAGGCCAAAGCCAGATTCCATTCCCGTGTCGTTGTGCTGCTGCAGGATTTGCAAGAACGCGGCTTCCGGGCGACAGAGACATTGCTGGTGTTGCTTGATGGTGCAAAGGGGTTGCGCAAAGGCGTTCTTGATGTCTTTGGAGATCAGGCACTAATTCAGTAATGTCCGTGACGAAGGCGGGAAAATATGACATCCAGAATCAATGATACTGACTTTGTCGCAGAGACCAAGAGAAAATTGAAAGCGGCGTATGCCGCGGATATCCATGCCCAGACAAAAGGACAATTGAAGAGCACTAAACGGCATGGTCAAACAAAAAATCGCTATCTTGTGCCCCTATTAAAAAAACTTCACAGACACCAACTAACAATGGCGCATCTCCTCGCCTGACCCATAGGAAAACCTACTCGCCTTAGCAAGAATCAAGGTGTATAGCACCCTCATCCAATGTCCTGAGATCTCCACAAAATGTTCAGATATTTTATCCTTACTGACCACTCCTGGGAAACAGAAAGGATAGGGATATGTAAAAAGCAAAAGTCAATCACAACATGTACATAATCTTTAACCCTGAGTGCCCATGTGTGCTTTGGTCCGTTCGCTTACTGAAAACGCATTCTGAAAAGCCCGACCGGGGTGGAGATGATTCGTGATTCAAATAGACTGTGACCGGTCCAAAATCAGAGATGAAAGACCTGTTGCATCTCCAGATATACCGCTGTACACGAGCAATATCACTGACTTTTGTTAAATTCCGGGAAAAATTAATATACTAAAAATGGCTCGTGCTGACCTTATTATTAATTTAGTCCGAGCGAGTTGCGAAGGTGACCAAGCAAAGATCCGGAGGACAGTCGAGGCATTGGCGGCCAACGAGCGAGCCAAGAACCATACTATTCTCGCAGATCGCTTATTAGCACAACTCCATGCGAGAAATGGCCGCAATACGAATACTGTTCCCATCTCAAAACCGACGGACACAACTCTGCTGGCCGAAAAGATTCCAAGTCGGCAACTTGATGATTTGATTCTTATGCAAATGGTGTCCGATACTGTTAAAGAACTAATCACAGAATATCACAGAGCAGACCTGCTCAGATCTTATAACCTTGAACCTCGGAACCGCATACTACTAACGGGTCCACCAGGGAATGGCAAGACATCACTCGCCGAGGCGATAGCCGAAGCGTTAGGCGTTACGCTCTTTGTTGTTCGCTATGAAGCAGTAATCGGCAGTTACTTAGGAGAGACAGCGCAACGCATAGCACGGGTATTTGAGCATGCCCGATCCCGGCACTGTGTCCTGCTGTTTGATGAGTTTGATGCGGTAGGCAAGGAGAGGGGAGATGCACATGAAACGGGAGAAATTAAACGTGTGGTGAGTTCCCTGTTATTGCAAATTGATTCGCTGCCAAGCTATGTTGTAGTGGTGGCGGCCACGAATCACCCAGAGTTACTTGATCGGGCCGCATGGCGCAGGTTTCAGATTCGCTTAGAACTTAATCGACCTACCCAGCGACAAATTAAAGAGTGGTTTTCCAAGTTTGAGTTGCAAACAGAACACTCATTCGGTATCATGTCGAAGGACCTCGCCAAAAAATTATTCGGATTAAGCTTTGCGGAGATAGAAGATTTCTGTACTGATCTTCTTCGAAAATCAGTACTAGATGGGCCGGATGCTCGCCCGAAAGAAATTCTGTCCCTTTGTTTGAAGAAGTGGGAACCCCGATTCAGAGAACACCCCCATTTTGAGACCGAATTGCCATTTTGAACCATGGCACGTGGGAATTATCCCATTCTAATATTTCCAAACCCGGTTCCAGCAGACCCAACAACACAGCAGGGTGGTGGGAGGCCGCCGAATTGTCCTGACCCCCTCAGGCAGGGCAAACGAATAGGACCTAAATTGCGGGAATTGCTGAATACGCTGGCAGACCGTAGAATTAAACTCCAACACAGCCCGCTTGGCATTACTCCAGAAATGGTGTTAGTCCTTGAGACAGTCGGAACGATACAGGATTTTATCCAGACGGTTAAGAAAATTGAAGGACTTGAGTGGCTTGCAGAATACGAAGTAAATGAACTCCCACCGGTTGATGGATTTGAAAATCCCGACAATCCTGACAAAAATCTGAAAGGGCGACTATTCCTCGTAATGACCAATGAGCAGGCTTTAAAGCAACTCCAAAGTCTATTTAAGAGATGGTGCAGGTCCCCTGAAGAGCGATTCGCGCAAGGTTTAAATCCTCTCAAATCGGTTTTTCAGCAATTATACGAAATCCGACCTTGGAATATGGATGACCGGTTGGCCGATACAGGTTTGATCGATGATTGGAATGAACGGGCGGCATCCAATCAGGACACAGTCTCCTTTGAGGCCGAACTCTGGTATCATAACGATCCGTCACGGCGTCAAGCAGTTTTTAATCAGATTCGGTATTGTATAAAAAGACTCAATGGACAAATTATCACCGAATGCATTATTCCTGATATAGCCTACCACGCAATACTGGGACAAGTGAATATTGCCCGAATACGGGAATATCTGAGACGACCAGAGACCAGAAAAAAACTGGAACTTTTTCAATGTAACGAGGTCATGTTTCTTCGCCCGGTTGGTCAATGCGCTGTGCCTATTATGGACAGAACGGATAAAGAAGTCCCTTTGACACAATTGTCCGGCAAGCAAAACCTGATTTCTGGTGATCCCGTGGTTGCATTGCTTGATGGGATGCCTCTGGCCGGCCATAAGCTTTTAGATAGGCGTTTGATAATAGACGATCCTGACGGATATGAAGATTCATATCAAGCGAAGGATCGAAGCCATGGGACGGCAATGGCATCGTTGATTTGTCATGGCGACCTAAATTCTTCAGGAAGGGCACTCAGGCGACCGATCTATGTGCGGCCGATCATGCAACCGCAACAAAGATTTGACAACTCTTCCAGTGAAGTGATCCCTGAAAACATTTTACCCGTGGATCTTGTATATCGTGCAACCGTTCGGATATTTGACGGGGAAGGCACCGAACCGCCTGCATCGCCAAATATTCGTGTTATAAGTCTATCCATAGGTGATGCTGCGCGGCCTTTCATTCGGGAAATGGGTGCTTGGGCACGGCTACTAGATTGGCTTTCATGGAAATACAATGTTCTGTTTATAGTGAGTGCTGGAAACCATCCTCAGAACATCTTGCTGGAAACATCGGATACAGAATTGCAAAGTTTAGGTGCAAAGGAAATACAGAGTTTAGTGATACGTTCCATGGTAAAAGACACCAGAAATCGGCGTTTATTGTCACCAGCTGAGACAATGAATGGGGTGACCGTGGGGCAATTCATACGGATGAATCTAATCCAGAATATCCTTACTTGATTGATCCTTTGACAGCTGGAATGCCAAGTGTCATCTCCGCACACGGTCCAGGATATCGGAGGGCGATCAAACCGGATATTCTTATGCCAGGGGGCAGACAACTGTTTGAAATGCCTATCTCCCCGCAGAATCCCATTTCACTCCGGGCGCACAGAACCGGCCAAATAACTGGCCAGCAAGTGGCGACCCCAGGCCAAGATGCTAGGTTGGACCGTTCCACACAACTGGTCGGAACCAGCAACGCGGCTGCATTAACCGCCAGAGAATCCAATTTCATTTTTGAGTTACTGGAAAATTTGAGACTCCAACAACAGGCCAAAATTCCCCAAAACTACGACGCGGTATTGATCAGAACGCTGCTCGTACATGGAGCGTCATGGGGAAACATGAAAGAGCCTTACGAGGATGTTTTTTCTGACTTGAATCCTAATCGGCGGACATTTCGGGAGCATCTGACACGGTTTCTCGGTTATGGACGACCTGATTTCAAGCGAATAGCCGCGGGATCGGATCAACATGTAACGGTTATAGGATTTGCATCGCTGGACGATAAGGAAGCGGCGGAGTTTGCACTTCCATTACCATCAAGCCTTTACGATACTAACCCAGAAATGCGTGTAACCATCACTTTGGCGTGGTTCTCCCCAATCAACAGCCAGCACCAGAAATATCGGGTGGCTCGTCTTTGGTTTGATGTTCGGGGAAATGTAGCCAGCAGTCGCATCTATGCTAACCGTCATGCGGCTCGGCGAGGGACTCTTCAGCATGAGGTGTTTGATGGACACAGATCGGCATCCATTCAAGATCAATCCCCAATGGTCGTGAAAGTCAATTGTCGTAAGGATGCCGGTGATATACTTAATCCTATTCGGTTTGGCCTGGCAGTAACTCTGGAGATTACCCAAAACTTGATGATCCCTATTCCACTTTACGAACATGTCCGAGAGGGACTTTCTGTGCGCCCAAAGCTAACGATATAATCTTCGTCGCAAACATAGCATCACGGGTTGGGCGGTAATGCGAAGCCACTAAATCGGTCGTTACGAACTTCGGGAGATAAGAATTTGGTTAGACATGGATGCCAGAGATGGGAGCAGATTGAACTGCTGATTACGAACTGGAGGTTTGGTGATGAGTAACTGCTTATAATTTGCTGTGCATACCCAAGAAATATCGTTCATGCCATGATCTGATGGGTATTTTTGTCCACAGAAATACCGAACCAGAATTGTATTCAATCATCCAGCGGTTGACCCTTTGCCTCAACGCAGGCGAATTCCCCCACAATAAAACTTTTACGTGACGCTGGGTAAAAAAGAATTGAGGGGGATTCCGCATTCCTATATCGCTGCAAACAACAAACCTGGGGCAGTACATCTCTTTCATCCAGATGAGCACAAGGGTTCTGGAAAACTGAACTATCTTTGAACTTACTGGAGCGACCCTGTCACTTTGCCGTAAAACATAGTTTGTCACAAGGACTTCACCTGATGCGTCTTTATGTGGATCTATTGCACCATGTCCTGCGTCACGGGCACGAGCGTCGCGACCGCACAGGAACCGGTACCATCAGTGTTTTTGGCTATCAGATGCGATTCCCGCTCCAAGAAGGGTTTCCGATCTGTACCACGAAGCGGGTATGGTTTCGAGGACTTTCATGCGAACTTCTATGGTTCCTGTCCGGCTCAACGAACATTAAGCCGCTGGTAGATCAGGGAATTTCGATCTGGACCGCATGGCCGCTCAAAAATTATCTGCAACATCAGAATCTAAAAATACCACCCTCTGACTCCGGTGAATGGGCCGCCTATCAGAGTGAGTTTGAGGATCAGATCCGCCATCAAGACGGGTTTGCAAAGCAGTGGGGCGATCTAGGGCCCGTGTATGGCAGACAGTGGCGCTCTTTTTCCGGTGTAGATCAGATTGCATCGGTCATAGAATCTCTAAGACAGAAACCATGGAGCCGGCGGCATATTGTGAGCGCGTGGAACCCGGAAGAACTCCCCCGGATGGCGCTCCCTCCCTGCCATATGTTTTTTCAGTTCTCAGTCATCGGCAGTCAGTTATCCTGTCAGCTTTATATTCGCTCCAACGATCTGTTTCTCGGAGCCCCCTTCAATATCGCCCAGTATGCACTCTTAACACACTTAGTTGCTCATCAGGCAGACCTGGAGCCGGGAGAACTCATCTATACCATCGGCGATGCACATATTTACCTGAACCACCTGGATCAGGTGAAAAAGCAACTGGAGCGCAAACCCTATCCGCTCCCTGCTCTAGACATCTCCCGAAAACCGGACTCACTGTTTGAGTATACGTATGCGGACTTTACTCTTAAGGGATATCAGCACCATCCGGCCATCAAAGCACCCGTTGCTGTCTAACTGAAACCATGGTTCAATCATGACATCACGGAAACCGAACAAACATCAAAAGACTGTACTTCAGGATGTCTATGAGGAGAATCAAAGGCTCCTCGGACGGGAGGTGTCCGTGTCGGGAAAAACAGCGAAGCCTACCGTCGTGATCCTTTTAATGGCACTCACAATCGGATTTTTCCTGGGTGGTCCAGAGGAAAAAACTGCGTCCAGCCCCGTCAGTTCCGTTCAAAAACTTCTTTCCCCCGAAGAGCAGGTGCGTGCATCCATGAGTGACATTGACAGGGAAGCCCCTCTGACCGATGCATCGGTTCTGTCGCAGATCTATGGACTCAGCGTGCGGACGATTATGATTGATCCCGGACACGGAGGCCATGATCCCGGCGCTGTAGGGCAGGCCGGTTTAACGGAAAAGACGATTACACTGGATCTGGCACTGCGACTGGAAAGAAGACTGAAAGCACACGGGTTTAATGTTATTCTGACCCGGCAGAAGGATATCAGCGTGAGTCTCAAACGCAGAACTGAACTCGCACAGGAAAATCAGGCAGACCTGTTTGTCTCGATTCATGTGAATTCAGTTCCCGTAGACACACTGGCCGTGATTGAAACGTTTTACTTCAGTCCACGCGGTGACGCACGGGTAGAAGCAATTGCGGAGATGGAAAATTCCAATTCCGGATACAGTGTGGGGGAATGGCAAAGCAATCTTGAAACCGTGGGGCGTACCGTAAAAGTGGAAGACAGTCGCCGACTGGCCTCCCATATTCAAAGCGCCATGATTTCGAAGATGCGGGAACTCAACCCCAATCTTGTGGATTGGGGAACCCGCCCGGGCCCTTTTGTTGTGCTTATGAATTCAAATGTACCTGCGGTCTTAGCGGAAGTTACTGCCCTCTCCATGCCGGAAGAGGAGCAGCATCTCATGGATATTGAATACCGTAAACAACTCGTTCGTGGCCTTGAATCTGGAATTCTCTCGTATATTTCCGAACAGGAGGGGAACCCAACCTAAAAATTAAACTAGAGTATGTCAAACACTTCTCACGCATCAGACGAAATTCTGCATATCGGAATTGATCTAGGAACATCACGAAGCGCCGTTGCGGCCAGCAATGGCCGGCGCAACTGGGTACACAGTTATGTAGGCTGGCCCCGTGACTTCGTTGCACGCAGGATGCTCAAACGGGATGTCCTTATCGGCATAGATGCCATCGAAAACCGGAACTCCGTCAACCTGGTCCGCCCTCTGGAATACGGGGTCATCCGGGATGGAACCTCCACGGATGAAAAAGCCGTCCGAGAACTGATCAGCCACCTGATTGAACTTGCCCAGCCGGAAGAGGGACAGAAAATTTATGCAGCCGTCGGCGTTCCTGCGGAAGCCCTGCGGGTCAACAAACTTGCGATACGCAATGCCGTGGGAGAGTGGGCAGATACGCTGATGCTGGTATCCGAACCCTTTGCAGTCGCATACAGACTCGGTGCACTCAATAATACCTGCATTATTGACATCGGTGCGGGTACGATTGATTTCTGTGTGATGCACGGGACCATGCCCGGCGAAGAGGATCAGCGCTCACTGCGTACCGCAGGCGATCATATTGATCAACAACTCTTCAGTCTCCTTTCAGAGCGCTTCCCAAATTCACCTCTGAGCGAGACGTTTGTTCGGGAAATCAAAGAAAAATATGGAAGTGTATCCGAGGCATCCAATCAGTTCGGAGTCCGGCTGCCCATTGCCGGCAAATTTGAAGTGCATGACATCACCGAGGAAGTCCACCGGGCCTGCGACTCGCTGGTGCCTGCGATTGCGGAGACGCTCATTGATTTGTTGAGTGGTTATGAACCAATGCTCCAGGAACGGGTACGAAATAACATCTATTTAGCTGGCGGCGGAAGCCAGATCCATGGCCTTGCAAAAGCAATCAGTTCCGCCCTTGAAGAGTACGGACACTTTACCATCTCCCCCATTGATGACCCGCTGTTCAGCGGGGCCGAAGGTGCTCTGAGTCTAGCCCAGGATATGCCGGAAGAGTATTGGGAAAGCATGTAATAGGGAATTATATCCATGAGTCACAACTCTCATGGTCTTTTTGGTGTTTCATCGCCCGTTGCCTGTCATTGCAGGCTTGCGCTCCGCAATGACAGGTCTTACATAGGCTCCACAACCCATTCGACACAATTCGTGCCAGGACGCCATCCCCGACGCCCGGATATTTACGGACGCATTTGTGTCCGCATTCGCTTGGTACCCGCACGCCAGACATAGAAACTCAGACTGTCTTTGCCGATTCTTTGCGTTCACATAGGAACACTTGCTACATGTCTGCGATGTATAATGCGGGGGCACCTTGATCACCACGCCCCGCTCCCGCAGGAACTGCTCCAGTATCACCCATCCTGTTCCCAGTATTGAGCGGTTCAGTCCTGCTTTCTGCTTCACATTCCTGCCCGGATTCTCAACCGTTCCTTTCGCGCTTGCGGTCATACCCTTGGTTTTCAGGTCTTCCAGGATTACAAGCGTAGAGATTTCGGTGATTGATAAGGCAATGTGACGCAAGTCATTCCTCCGGATGTTCTTGATCTTGCGTTCATGGCGTGCAATAGTTTTTTTTAGTCTCCTCCAGGAATGACTTCCTTTCTGTTTTTTCGCTAGTCGGCGTTGAAGCTTCTGAATGCGCTTTTCTATACGAGAGGTGTCGGTCAGATAGAAGATCCTTCCCGCACTGTCCGCAACCTGCCCGCAATT
>JAJEFL010000014.1:0-9798 GCA_022820435.1 Rhodothermales bacterium | reverse complement strand
GAGCCGCTTAACGGCATCCCGCTCGGCATCCGGGCCGGCAAAGGAGCATTCCAGAATGACCGGCGGGAACACGCCGTCGTTGATCAAAATGTCGGGCTTCAGGCCCGGCTGCCCGTGCAGGAGACGGGTCTCTTCGACCTGAATGCATTCCGGAGATTCCGACCAGCGCACGCAGGTGCGCCGCAGTGCGTTTCCAAGTGCGCTGTTAAACGATTCTTCTGTGGTTCGTCCGATCCCCATTATGCGGCTTTATTGAGAAAATTCCAGAGGATGAAGGAAAGATCCAAGATAGTGATTTAAATCGGATTGAATGGTTTTACAGTACGTACTGAGTGTAGAATAGAACATTCATGCTATTTATTTCCTTCGGGTAGAATCTTTAGCCGCCATGAAGTAAGTGGAGTATGTATGTGAGTGCTTATAATGGGGAATTTTCCTCTATCTCACAGACATAACGGGTGCAAAAGAATAGATTCGTGATCCATCCAACTGCTCACCGTAACATCAGATAAGACGATGTTGTGCAGGCAATCGGGGAGGGCGACGATCCTTCCCGATTGCCTCCGTTCTTCGATACGCCTGACTGAGCAAGATCTCCAGTCTGGGCAGCAGTTTTAGTTAGAGCATCTTGCAAAACTCCAATCTTGAAGGTTTTTGTTCACCTGAGTACACCCAGGATCACTTTTTAGTCTGGATTATTAGTTTTGCAAGAACTTCGTTGTAATTCCTTTAGATTGCTCTGCTGTCCAAGTCACAGTGAGCCGCATACGTCGCAGTTTCATCGCTACAGATCCTCAGAAAATGTCGCGACGGCCGTGTGGATAGACGAGGGGGTTCCGGTTTCGGTCCAGGCGATGTAAACGGCGTTGCCGTTCTGGGTCATACGAGGAAAGCCGCTGGCCCGTGCTGCCGAGGTCGGGGTCACCACCGAAGAGACATCGGATGTGCCGTCGGGATAAACACGGCGGACGCGGATTTCGGCTCCGCTGTCGGTTTTCTCAATCCAACTGACCAGCGCTGAACTGTCCGGCAATAAGATTACGTCGAGGCGCCCAATCGGAAAGCCGTCGTCAATCTGGACAGGAGCACCGAACGACTGCCCTTCGTCGGTGGAAAAACCGAGTTTGATGCGCAGTATGTCCTGAGCAGCTGTAAACCAGACAAGGGCAACTTGTTTACCGGCGGCGGCGATGGCCGGGCCGTTGACCGGGCATCCTGGGATGTGCCATTGATCCTCATGCACCGTTTGGGGTTCCGACCAAGTTCCATTCTGCCACCTGACCACAGCAATGTCACGTATTTCCTCGTCTGACCGATCTCTGTAGGCCACAACAAGTCCGTTGGCAGTACGGGCTGCCGAGGTCTGGCAGCAATCACAAACGCGTTCATCAAGTAGAGTTTCATGATGGAGCGTGCCGACATCATCAAGTATAGCCGTGCGCAGTGCCATTGTTCCCCCGTGTGATTCGTGACGGTCATGACCTCCTCCCGTGTTGCGTCCGTCAAGCCAGGTAACGAAAAGCCGGCGATCCATTGAGGGTAACATCGATACGAAGCCATGCTCGGTTTGTGTGTTATCCGTATAAGGAATCACCGCCGGGCTCCACGTTTTGCCGCCGTCGCGGGATTGGGTCACATGAACATCGTAAGCAAATCTTGCTTCCCCGCTTTTAACCAGATAATGCGCCGCTAATGTACCGTCATCAAGCGAAATCAGCGATGGAAAGTCGGCCCAATTAACGAACCAGTCTTCTCCTTGAGCAATAGTTTTCGGCGCTGACCATGCGTCGTGTTCCAGTTTTGAGAAACGCAGGGCGTGTCCGCCTTCCAGAAGAGATTCCACCCAACTCAGCAAGACATCGCCTTCGTGCGTGGTGTGCAGTGTGGGTGTACTGCTTCCAGGACCGGCGGGTGAGGCAATGCCCTGAAACGAGATCGGAGTATCTGTCGCTGTGTTCAGAGAATGCGGTGTGTTCTCGAAAGGCATGCAGCCATTGTTTACAGTAGATACTCCGGCAAGCAGGAAGAGTAGAAAACGGACGGGCATCATGGTGGAAATATGGATTGAAGAGCGACTGCCCCTGAACCGCCGGTCCAGGATAAATACCAGAAGATGCATCTCGCTCGCTATTTCTTTGTGTCCATGGATAAGACTTCCTGCAGTTGCAGGGAGCAAAAGTTTTAGCAATGGACCGGCTTTTTTGTCAATTGAGCATGGGGACTCTAATGCGTGTACAAGATAATAGAAATATCTGGAATGTGAATTCACACTCAATATTGACGATGACCGCATTAAGCGTCAGAGCATTGGAGACGGGGCCTCCGGCCGGATTACGGCAGGACCCGGCGGAGCCCGAATCCGTGAAGCGTCCATGGACGTTAATCCCCCTTGAAACAATTCTTACTTGATCCGCCTAAAACCAAGTTCACAAAACTTCAAAAAAAATGACTCATTCTGTTTCTATCAGATCGATAACCTGTCTGCTGGTCCTCGTGGTGCTGGCTGCTCCGATCTATGCACAGACAACCGAATACACGATAGTCCCCGAGAGCAGTATGCAAGTGGACGGAACATCCAATCAGACACCTGAGTGGAGTGTCTATGCAACGGAGATTCAGGGATCAGTAGGCCTGAATGAAGAGGGTATGGTTGAATCGGTCCGTTTAGTGGTGCCTTCAAAGATGATGAAAAGCAAGAAAAGCCCAATCATGGATCGGGGGATGTATGGGGCACTCAAGGCGGACGAGCATCCCGAGATCGTATATGAACTTGCGTCGGTGTCGGATTACGCTGTATCAGATGACGGTACCTTTACGCTCAATGCAACCGGGAATCTTACCATCGCAGCGACCACGAACGAGATTGTGGTTCCCGTAGAGGGAGTCCATCAAGAAGACGGACGCATTCTCTTTGCGGGAACGCATTCACTTTTAATGACCGACTATGGTCTCAAGCCGCCGTCTTTGATGTTTGGTGCTTATCGGACCGGCGATGAGCTCACGATCAGTTTTGAACTCATCGCCGGTCCTGGAGAGTAGGTTCTACTCCCGGATCGGAGGGGCACCGGTTGCTTCCAGAGCACGGGTCACTGAAGGCAGGATGGTTTCCTCAAAGGAAGCCAGTTCGGATTCCAGTTCACCAAGTTGGACTTCTCCGGTTTCCAGAGATTGTTCGTGCAATGCTGTGGGGCCGTAGGAGGTTCGGAGTCCGCTTTGCCCTACAAATAATCTGGACATGACCGAAGGGGCATTTCGCTCACCGGGTTTCCCTTTCGACTCGTATCCATTCAGGTGAAGATTAATGTCCTGGAGTGCGGATCGCGCAGCATGCAACTCTGCAGTCAGATCCGCAGAGGGGTTCGGAGCACGCAGGTGCGCGACTTGCATGGCTTCCAGTAATTCAAGGTGTTCTGTAACCGATCCTGACAGCAGACTGGCACGTTGCATGAGCGAAGAGGCTCTTCCCCGATAGGCATTGATTTCATCTGGAGATTTTCCTGCCAGTACAGGTTCGCGAAGTGGCGTGACCTCAAAGGAGACCGGGCCGGACAGCGTAGACTCCACGCCGTCACGGATACGTATCAGGGTCGCGGAATAGGTGCCGGGGGTGGCGAGGTACTGGCTGGAGTTATTGCCGGTACTGCCGGGAGTGACGACCGACGAAGAGGGGTAGCGCAGGTTCCAGGTGACGCGGTGCACTCCCTTGGATGTACTGCCCGAAACGCGCCCGGCAACCTGCCCCGCCGCATCTTTGACCACGACATAGACCTGACCGGCGACCTCATTCAGTTCCGCTTCCAATGCATCCCATCCAGGAAATGGCACATCTTCCCCTTCTTCAATCTCCTTTTCCCGTTCCTGCCGGATCTGTTTGAGCGTTTGCGATCCTTCCTGGAGGTAATAGGTGAATGTAGCACCGAAAGGGGGATTGGGAGCGGCAAAGTAGTTGGTTCCCTGGGCCCCTCCCGCAACATCACGCTCAATATACAGGCGGGCGGTGCGCGGTGCAAACAGATGTGCGTCCTGCGCGAGCAGTTCCTCACTGATTTCGCGGAGCGGTGTGTAGTCGTCCAGAACAAAGAACCCACGTCCGAATGAGGCGGCAACCACATCATTTTCCCGCCGCTGGATCGTAATGTCCCGGAAGGAGATGGTCGCATCGGATTCCATTTTGATCCATTGGCTTCCGCCGTCAACCGTAAAGTAAACCCCGAACTCGGTTGCGGTAAAAAGCAGGTTTGGATTGACATGATCCTGTACGATACGCCAGATCAGTGTCCGGTCGGGCAGGTTGCCGGCGATGGATGTCCAGGATCGGCCGCGGTCACTGCTCCGGATCAGATAGGGAGACAGATCTCCGAACTTGTGGTTGTCCAGTGCAGCATACACGACATCGGCATCATGGAGGTCAGCATACAGGTTATTGACAAAGGCAGTGGACGGAATCCCGTCAATACTGCCAACCTCAACCATACGCCAGTTCCGGCCGTCATCTTCGGTGATTTGAATGATCCCGTCGTCTGTTCCGACATAGAGCAGGCCTGCTTCCAGCGGAGATTCAGCCAGCGATGTAATCGTGTTGTAGACCGACATGGCATAGAAATCCCAGGGATTATCGTAACTCTGGACATGTCCCATGATCGGAAGTGCAATCCGCTCCTGATCGCGGGTTAAATCTCCCGAGATTGCGGTCCAGCTGTCTCCCCGGTCTGTTGATTTCCAGACCCGGTAGGACCCAAAATAAAGAGTGGATGAGACGTGGGGACTGACCAGGATCGGAGCATCCCAGTTATAGCGTTCGTGCTTTTCTTCAAGGCCCGCCTGTGGCTGTATGAGTGTCTGTTCTCCGGTAACGAGATCCACCCGGTGCAGCCGCCCCTGTTGAGACTGTGCATACAGGATGTCCGGGTTGCCGGGTTCGGTTGCGGATTGATGTCCATCGCCGCCAAGAGTCTTAAACCAGTCCGCGTTCCGTATCCCATGCTCATTATCGGTTCGGGAAGGGCCGCCATGAGAGCCGTTGTCCTGCGTACCGCCGAAGATACGGTAGAAGGGCTCCTGATCATCAACGGCTACCTTGTAGTATTGTGTGACCGGCAGATTTGCAATGAAGTGCCAGGTTTCGGTGCCGTCAAAGGTTTCAAAAAGCCCTCCATCCGTGCCCATGAGGATATAGTCCGGGTCATCCATGCGGAAGGCCATTGCGTGGTTATCCACATGTTTATCCGTTGTGTTTTTCAGGAGAGAGATCGTACGGCCGTGGTCATGCGAAACCTGAACACGCACATCCATGAGATAGATGGTTCCTTCCCGGTGCGGGGATGCATAGAGTTCCTGATAATAATGCGGACCGGTGGCACCGGCGACCGCATCGGACATTTTTTTCCAGGATGCCCCCCGGTCGGCGGACATAAAGATGCCTCCAGTCCGCACATCCAGCTCAATGGCGGCGTAGAGGATATCGGGGTTCTGCGGTGAAATGGCAAGCCCGATCTTTCCGAGGTTGGAGTCGGGGATTCCTTTTTTGAGGGCGGTCCAGGTTTTTCCGCCGTCGGTGCTTTTGTGCAGCCCGGAGCCGGGGCCGCCTCCCATGTAGGCGGCGACATTCCGGTGTCTTTGCCAGGTTGCGGCATAGAGCACGGCAGGGTCACGCGGATCAATGACGATATCGGTCACCCCAACCCATTCATCATCTCCGAGTGTGCGTTCCCATGATTCGCCCCCATCGGTGCTCATGTAGAGTCCACGTTCGCCGCCGCTGCCCCAAAGCATTCCCTGTGCAGCGACCCAGAGTATATCGCTATTGTCGGGATGGACAATAATCTTGGAGATGTGATAGGATTCTTTGAGGCCCATGTTTTTCCAGCTTTGTCCACCGTCATCACTGCGGTAGATGCCGTCTCCGTAGCCTGCATGCCGTCCCCCGACATTTTCTCCAGTCCCGACCCAGATCGTGTGCGGGTTTCTGGAATCTATGGTCAGTGCTCCGATTGAATAGGATTCCTGACCGTCAAAGAGGGACTCCCAGGTGGTGCCGGCATTGGTGGTTTTCCAAACGCCGCCACTGCCCACGGCAACGTACCATACGTTGTCATCATCGGGGTGCATTGCAAGATCCGCAATGCGACCGGAAGTGAATGCGGGCCCGACATTACGTAATTTCAGGCCGGAAAAGTCGGTCTCGCCGATCAGGTTGTCCTGCGCGGATGCGGGCAGTACAATCAGAAGTGCAAGTGCAAAAAATGTGCGGAAGAGAGAGTTCATGGTTGAGTTATTTTTGAACGGGGTAGGAATATAGCACTTTTTTTCAAAGATGATACTGAAGTGAACCAGATCGGGGGTTCACACTGCGCAGGTAAAGGACTGCTCAATGATGATCTGATTACAGAATCCGGGATCGCAAAGGGGGATGTCGTATATTGGCAT
Organism: Rhodothermales bacterium; assembly: GCA_022820435.1. Taxonomy (GTDB): domain Bacteria; phylum Bacteroidota; class Rhodothermia; order Rhodothermales; family Bin80; genus Bin80. The sequence continues at coordinate 3,372 of JAJEFL010000014.1, read as the reverse complement.
TTTTAGAAAGACCCATCAGACCGATTGAATGAAACGTCTATTTGAAGTGCCCGCTACCTCGGCGTTCGTATTGTCGTTTACGAACGAGGATGTATATCACGGGGAGGCAGCCCGCACATTTCTTCGCAGTATAGATCTGTCGGCCGCGGAGCCGCTCGTTGCACAGTTTGAGGATCTCCATGAGGAGATTCATATGGAGATCCTGAACCGCAAACACGGCGTGGAAATGAGTTGCCGGAAATATCTGAATGAAAATCCTGCCGCACAGGTCATTCATTTAGGAGGCGGTCTGGATCCATTGTCCATTGACCTGGCGGACTGTTATCCGAAGGCACGTTTTTTCGATGTGGATATGGCCAATATGCCGATCAAGGAAGAAGTCAATCAGGCAGTCAACGGCCCGGATGTGGCGTTTCTGACCGCGAATCTAGCGGATACGTCTTCCCTGATTGAGATTTTAGGCGGGGCAGGATGGAATTCAGATGCCGCAACGCTCCTTGTTTCGGAAGGGATCTCCTACTATATCCCCAAAGCAGCCTATCGCAGCACATTAGCCTCATTACGGACACCGGGCGGACATCTGGTGTTTGAGTATTCGATCCCGGATCGCCTTCTGGCCGGAGTTCCCAAGGCCGAAGTAGTGAATGAATTCTTCAGGCGCTTTACGGCGCTGTTGAGTATCCCGTTTCCGATGCAGCGATACGATGATGAAGAAATCAGAGACCTTGCAGCGGGTCTGGATGGGGAGATTCTGGATACATTGACGCAGTATCAATTAGAGTACAGCCGTACCGGGAAAAATGTCATGAGATATGATCCCAGAATGGGGGCCATCCGGGTTTCGTTGATCCAGTTCCACGGGTGATTTCTTTGGTTTGACCGGCAGGTCATTTTGTCAGAACCGGTTTCCGGTCAAATGCGCCGGTGATGCAGGCAGGGCAGGCGTTCGCGAAGCTGATCCTGATAGGCAAAGTTCAATTCGCCGGTGATCACGCATGCCCGGTCCGGTGCCTGTGCGAGAATCTGTCCCCAGGGATCAATGATCACCGAGTGTCCAAAACTTTCACGCTCCGCGCTGTGCCGTCCAAATTGGGCGGGTGCAACGACATAAGCGAGATTTTCAATTGCACGGGCCCGCAGCAAGGCAAGCCAGTGATAGGCGCCGGTGCGCCATGTAAATGCGGAGGGAACAAAGATAACCCGTGCTCCGCGGCCGGTCAGCACCCGGTAGAGTTCCGGGAAGCGAAGGTCATAGCAGATACTGAGCCCCATGGTTACTCCCAGTGCATCAAATGTGACCGGAGCCTTGCCGGCTTCAATATAGCGGGATTCCATGAATGAATGAGTTTCATCCAACTGGATGTCAAAGAGGTGAATCTTATCATAACGCGCGATCATCTGTCCGTCAGGCGCGAAGACCAGACAGGTATTCGTGACACGCTCATTGGCGGCAAGTGGCACCGTGCCTCCCACAATATAAATGGAGTTTATGCGGGCCAATTCCCGGAGCAGCTGCACGGCAGGTCCATGCTCAAGACTTTCAACCGCATCCATCTTTTTTCCCTCCCGATCCAGATACGAAAAATTTTCAGGAAGTGCCACCATGTGGGCATCCTGCCGGACTGCATCTTCAATAAGATGCTTTACCTGTTCTAGATTGGCCTGAATATTTTGACCGGAACACATCTGAACCGAAGCAATGCGCAGAACTGAACCTGACATAACGGGGAATGGTTGACAGTGGGTAGAAATTTCTGTACCTTGACTCTAACGAACTAAACCCCCAACTTGATGCGGATAATCAGTACAGTTTTTATTGTTTCGGTACTCCTGTCTGGCTGCAGCAGTTCAGAAACGGACACCCCCGTGGTGGATGCATTAGAAGATAATTCACGGACGGCAGAGACTGAGATGCGTCTCATGGCGACGGAAGGAGGCCAGATGCTGTTGCGTGCAATTGAGGCGCATGGAGGATTAGCTGTCTGGCATCGTGCAGAGACAAGCAGTTATATCTGGGGATTCAGTGGCGGGATCCAGACAAGGATGGTGGCGCATAATCGAACGCGCCAGGTCTATCACGATGTGTTGTCCCTGGGAGAGGGGCAGGCACCGGATGGTGCCCGGATGGTATGGGATGGCACGGATGCATGGGTGTATCCCGATTCCCTGAACACGAATCCGCGTTTCATGGCTACGACAGGCTACTATTTTCAATCCATCCCCTTTATTCTTGCGGATCCGGGAATCCGTCATGAAATTCTGGCACCGGCGCTGCTGGATGGTGAGGAGCATCATCTCGTGCGCGCCACTTTCAATGATGGCATCGGCGATGCACCCGGCGATCATTACACGCTCTATATTCACACTGAGACGTATAGGGTCAATGCGCTGCGGTATCGATCTACGTTCGGTCAGGGTCGACCGGCAATCGAAGAGGGTATGCCGGAAACCCTCCTGTATTATATGAATTATGTGACGGTTGACGGGTTGACGGTTCCGACCCGGTTTGAGGGATATGGATTTGCAGAGGGAGCGAGAGGGGAGAAGTATTACGAAGCCGTGTCCAGTGAGCATTCCTATACCCAGCCGTTTGACGAAAGCCGGCTCGTAATGCCGGATAGTGGTGCACGAATATCCCCAATGCCTGTCATGGAGCAGTGACCGCTGCCGTCTGGAGTGATCTTTATCAAGGCGGGGACCACGGACAAAACTCGGCGGGATTCAATGTATCTGACAGAGAGTGTTTGTCCGTATCTGATGCCGGGATTCTGACTTCACGGCGCGGCGGGGGTATTGACAGAGATACAAGTCGTTACGGCACAGGCCGGATCCCTTGACGATTGGGTCGGGGAGGTAATGTTCACATTGACCCGGACAGGTTCTATTTCGGCTTGCCGGGGGGATACACATCATACAGGGCAAAAAGAATAACGTATCCCGGATATCCTTCAATTGTGCGACGCTTCGCAGAACCTTCAGGAAAAAACAGGCGCGGATGACATCAGGCGCATGTTGCCAACAATAGTGACATGAACGAAGTGCAGGAGAGTACTTTGAATGCGGTGCAAAACCGGAACAGGACAGGGGGTATGGATGATTATTTCCAGATTGAGTCAAGTTTCCACACATCCAGCGATACGGGGTGTGCCGGGCCTCCTTTTGCGTAAAGTTCAATCAAGTGGTGCAGCGAAAAGCTGCCCAGCCGCATCTGGTCAATGCGGTCTACCACTGGAGCAGAGTGGCAATCCAACACGATCCCGTCAGCCGAGCCAAGTACAACGCCTTGCGAGATCGGGGCCACAGCCACGGTCGCGCTTTACGAACCGTTGCAGATCGGCTGCTCGCCGTTGCCTGTGCCATGCTCCGGGATCG
>JAJEFL010000089.1:0-10877 GCA_022820435.1 Rhodothermales bacterium | reverse complement strand
TTCGGACAACGCGCCAGGTGCCACCTGCAAGCCCAGTTATGCCATGCGTTACGCATCTTCATTGACTGACAGTGATCTTGTTGTCGTTGGCGGATATTATCAGGATTTAAGTTTTTTAACGGTAACGCTTCCCGAAGATCTTGAATATCCTGCTGTTTCCGCTTCAGACGTGAAAGACAGAGAGACACTGAAGCAATTTGTAGAGGGGACGGCGACATGGGTGACCCAACTCTTTGAATCGCTAGGAATTGCAGCTTCGCAGATGAGGGTGGAACTTAGAAAAGATGCTAAAGACGGAGGATTTTTCAAAGACGGTCTGGTCTATGTTTATATCATAACGAAGGGAGGGTATGTAATCTTTCACGGATTTGATGCGTGGCGTGAGGGTCGGACCGTCATCAATAATCCCGATCTGCGAGGAGACTCTACATTTGTACGAAGAATCATTGATACAGCTCTGAACGGGGGAGGATATGTGGACTATTACTGGAATAATCCTGATGATCCAAACGATGATCCTGATCCAGATATTCTCCCGTTTGACCCGAATGCGGGAACGCTCAGGACGGCCTACTCGCAAACTCTTGAAATAGGGGGGATAACAGGAGAGCGGATCATCGCAGGTGCCTTCTTCCCGAGTGTCATAACCTCAGTAGAGGACGAAATCACAGAAATTCCGACAGAGTTCGTGCTCCATGGAAACTATCCTAATCCCTTTAATCCATCCACACGGATCCAGTTTGATCTTCCTGAGAGAGCACAGGTAACGTTGCAGGTTATGGATGTATTGGGGCGTAAAGTGATAGAATTGCCCGCGCAATCATTTGAAGCGGGTGCGAATCACACCATCGAGTTGAATGCGATAAGCCTTGCGTCTGGAACTTATTTATACCGCATGACTGCCACGGGAGCAGAGAGCAGATATGAGAGGACGGGATTCGTGACGTTGGTAAAGTAAGAGAATTCTATCCATAAACGCATGCACGCACTTTAGCTGGATCTGGGAGGTCTCTATTCTACCCTGGGGCTGCTGTGCAGGGAAGATGGAAAACACTGAAGCCTGCGATGTATGCAATGGAGATGTCAGATCGGAGCATCGTAGCGCGGAAGGCATCAAACAAAGGAAAGATCCTGCGGAGTTGCTGGAGCGAAGGCCCCGGCCCCAGGGAAATTGGGAACCCCTGTCCCACACCATACACGGAGATGGGATAGGGGTCCACGGGATCAAACAACTGGGGCAAATTTGTCGTTACGCACGACGGTGCGACCCAAGGAAGGAGGAGGCAGGGCTAGCAAGACAATTATCCATCAAACTGAGCCCCGTCATATTGATTGTCTTTATACACCCTCTGACCGACACCGCTTTTTATGTTAAGGGAACCATAGCGGCGCAGAATGTTCTAACTGGTTTTGAGTGCCGAGAGATTACATGAAACGAAATTCTACGCGTCTGCCGCTTCGAAGGGCGGCAGTAATTGGTGCAGGCACCATGGGGGCGCAGATCGCAGCTCATCTTGCCAATGCAGGCGTTGATGTACTGCTCCTAGACCTGGCCTCAAAGGACGCTGACCCGCGTTCTCTGGTCAAAAAGCGCCTGAAAGATGCTTCACGGCTGAAGCCCAATCCGTTTTTTACGAAGGCAGCCATGCAGCGTATTCGATGTGGCACGATTGAAGATGATCTAGTGAAGATTGCCGAGGTGGAATGGGTGATTGAAGCAGTGACTGAACGTCTGGATATTAAACAGGCCCTGTTAGAAAAGATTGAAGCACATACGGGCCCGGCTGCCATCGTATCCACCAACACCAGCGGCATCCCGATCCGCATACTCGCAAAAGGACGCAGTCTGGAATTTCGACAGCGTTTTCTGGGGACCCACTTCTTCAACCCGCCGCGATACCTTCGCCTCCTGGAACTGATCCCCCACCCTGACACGGACCCCCGGGTCGTAGACCGGATTACCTGGTATAGCCGCGTCCATCTGGGCAAAACGGTGGTGCCGGCCAATGATGTCCCGTATTTTATTGCAAACCGGATCGGGATTTATGGTATCATGGGAGCCATGGAGCAGTTTGTCCGCGGGGACTATACCATTGAGGAGATCGATACTCTGACCGGGCCACTGGCGGGCCGCCCAAAATCAGCCACCTTCCGGACTGCCGATCTGGTCGGGCTGGATGTGATGCAGCTGGTGTGTGCAAACCTGTATGAGAGTGTTCCGCACGACGAAAGCCGAGAACGCTTCCTCGTACCGGCCGTACTGAAAACGTTAGTCCATCAAGGAGCTCTGGGAGCGAAAACCAAAGCCGGATTCTACCGGAAGGACGGCCGCACAATTCAGTCGCTCCATCTCGGTTCAATGCAGTACGAAGATCCGGCAGAGTTGAATCTTGGAGACCTGCGCAGGATCAAGTCTGCGGGCCCGCTTCCCCTGCGCCTCTCTGCACTGTTCAAAGATGAGGAACGTGCGGGGGCATTCTTTCGCAGTACAATGCTGGATCTGCTGGCCTATGCTGCAAGGCGAATCGGTGAGGTGACCGATAGCCCTGCACGTATAGATCAAGCCATCTGCTCCGGATTTGGCTGGGAGATGGGACCATTTGAAACATGGGATGCCATCGGGTTTGACGTGGTGAGAGAAGCAATGCTTAAAGAGGGACTGAACTTGCCGCAGTGGATTTTGGATATGCCTGATCATGCATCCTTCTATCGGGATCAAAGCGTATATATCCCGGTCAAGAAAGAGTATGAAGCGCAACCGGTTCCCGCTTCGGAAAAATCTCTGGCAATCATCAAGGCCGAGTCGGCAGGCGATCTGTGGTCCAATGAGGAGTCAGGGCTTGTTGACCTGGGAGATGGGGTTGCTCTGTTTGAATTCCGATCCAAGGCCTGCACGCTGGGTGCCAACGTCATCGGCGGCCTGTTAGAGGCGATTGATCATGTTGAACACAGCCCTGATTTATATGGATTGGTGATCGGGAATGAAGGGACTCACTTCTCGGTGGGCGCAAACCTCGCCGAAATGGCCGCTGCACTGCAGTCCGGCAAATTCGAAATGATTGACCGGTATATTGCCCGGTTCCAGTCCGCAATGCAGCGGGTACATTATGCCCGCAAGCCGGTAGTCGTGGCTGCCCATCAGCGAGCACTGGGCGGCGGCTGTGAACTGATCATGTCTTCCCCACATCCCGTTGCCGCCGCCGAAACGTATGCCGGGCTTGTTGAACTGGGGGTCGGTCTGATTCCAGCGGGCACAGGAAGTATGCGGCTCGCAGCAAAGGCCAGCGACGAGAATCATGGCTCCGACAGTAACCTGCTGCCTGATGTGATGCGCTATTTTGAAGCGGTTGCAAAGGCAACGGTTTCCACCAGTGCCGAGGAAGCGCGTGAACTGGGCTTCCTGCCCGATCATGCATGCATTGTACTGAACAGTGCGCGGCGTTTTCATGCTGCGAAGCATGAGGTCCTGCGGCTTTCTGCTCAGGGCTATCGCCCCCCGGTCCCTCAAAAGATTCGTGTACTTGGCCGCCCTGGAGCCGCCGCCTTAAATACCGCCGTTTACCAACTGCATCAAGGCAGATTCATCAGTGATTATGACCTGCATCTGGCGAAGCAACTCGCATATGTATTTACCGGCGGGGATTTGAGCGGAGCATCGGATGTGTCGGAATCCTATCTGCTGGACTTGGAGCGTGAGGTGTTTCTCGGCCTTCTGGGACAGCCGAAAACACAGGAGCGTATCGCCGGTCTACTGAAGCATAACCGGCCCATCCGCAACTGAACAACTTTGAAAATGCAATCGTCAGCTGTAATCGTCACCAGTCTCCGCACGCCGGTTGGAAAGGCGAAGCGGGGAGCACTCCGTTTTCTGCGCCCGGAGGCAATGGGAGCGGAGGCCGTTCGGGCGGCACTGGACCGTACCCCGAATCTGAGCGCAGAGGAGATTGATGATGTCCTCATCGGGTGCGCCTTCCCGGAGGGAGCCCAGGGCATGAATGTGGGGCGCATCATTGCCGGCCGGGCCGGATTGCCCGACTCTGTGCCTGGAGCCACCATCAATCGATTCTGTTCGTCCGGACTTCAGACCATCGCCATGGCGAATCAGGCCATCGGACTGGGGCAGGCCGAATGTATAATTGCCGGCGGGACTGAGAGTATGACGCTTGTCCCTATGAGCGGGTATTATTTTCAGCCGGACCCTGATACAGCGGAGCATAGCCCGGAGGTGTACGTCTCGATGGGGAATACGGCAGAGAATCTCGCAGAGAAATACAACATCTCCCGTGAGGATCAGGACCTCTTTGCACTGCGCTCCCATGAGCGGGCGCTCGCCGCCCGGTCCGCGGGGCTTTTTGAGGAGGAACTCATCCCGCTGGATGTACAGCAGACCAGCATCCGGAATGGGACCCCGAACACGGCCCGTTACCGGTTCAGCGCGGATGAGGGGCCAAGGGCCGATACGAGCCTGGAGGCACTCGGCCGCTTGAGTCCGGTATTTCGGAAGGGGGGAAGTGTGACGGCCGGCAATGCCTCCCAGATGTCGGACGGTGCGGCGGCGACGGTCGTCATGTCGGAGGCAATGGCACAGCGTTTAGGTGTGGAGCCGCTGGCGCGCATGGTTGGCTTTGCGGTGGCCGGGGTTGCCCCGGATTTTATGGGGATCGGCCCGGTACCGGCGATCCGGAAAGTTCTTGCGCAAACCGGGCTGGATCTGAATCAGATTGGATTGATCGAACTGAACGAGGCATTTGCGGCACAGGCATTGGCCGTCATCCGGCAGGCGGATCTGGATGAGTCCATTGTGAATGTGCAGGGAGGGGCCATTGCACTGGGGCACCCGCTCGGCTGCACGGGGGCCAAGCTCACGGCCACCTTGCTCCATGCAATGCACCGCCGCGGGATTCAATACGGACTTTGCACCATGTGCATCGGGGGCGGAATGGGGGCGGCGGCCATCTTTGAATGCCTGAAATAATCCGCCGACCGGCGGGGGAAGAAGCCTTGCTGTTCGTTTACGCGGAATTCTGCATCTGAAGACTTGCCGGGGGGCAATATCATCCTGTCCACCCTATTCGGGGAGCGGCAGGATGACACTCGTATTTGTGTATCCTGCAAAAACACCCAGACCTCCGCTCACATTGGAATATACATTGATCGGCTCATCCAGTAGCGGATCAAGGAATAGATTGTGTTCCAGTGTCCGCTGATATTCAAAATATTCTTCACTCAAAGAGGATAGAACCAGCAGCAGTTCGCTCCGTCCCCACCCTTCAGAAACCTCAACAGTTGCGGACCACGGATACGTGCCACCGTCAAAGTTTCTGTCTGTAACCACGATTGCATCCAAACCCCCGCAGCCACCTGTCATGCCGCCACCTTCGATATCAATTTCTGTTTCGGCCGCCGCCACATACCCGCACGCCCATCCAGGGTGTAACTCGTTAACTGATTGTCGATCATATAGACTGTCCATCTCTGGAAATTGACTCTCTACGTATTGGTAGATGCCGATCTGATAAAAATTGGGATTTGGCTCGTCTTTGAATACAGCTTTCAGACGATAGATCGTGTCATCACGGAAGAACCCTTCCCCTACTTTTTCAATTGAATAATCAGAAAACGGCACCGGTGGAGGAGCGGTTGAGGTCGCCTGGATACTGGTTGCGCCGGGGAGATCCACATGAAGTGTATACTTTGTACTTGACGCTGGAAGTCGACCTTTATTTGCCCTGTACTCTCCATTCCCGACATAATTGAGCGCCTCAATCATGTTAGAACCATCCATGATTCGTACGGAGGCATCCGTGATGTATTCCGTACTCGTATCTCCCTTTGCGTTGATACCCAGACTTCTGTGCAAGGTCATTGACCATACACTATCTGGTGAAAAAAAGCTCGTGGCAACCGGCTCCGGGGTATATTCTGGCGGATTAATCTCAATAACCGTTTCACAGCCCAGGCAAACGAAAATCAGAAACAGACTTAAATACTTCATGGAATTGGAGAGCATTTTAGAATTCAATTCGGTAGGTTACAAAGGGGATCACTGGAAATGCGCTGATCTGCCTGAACTCAAGGAGCTCGTCATTTTGCCAATTCTTTCTGACCTCTAGAAGGAAGGGATTTTTTCGATTGTACGCATTATAGCCCCCAAAAGACAAGGTCCGATACCCCCACCGAATATTTCGTTTCAGATGCATGGACAGGTCAATTCGATGATGAGCACGCACACGATAGGAATTACGTTCTCCATACACACGTGGCACTTCGGCCCGGCTTCGGCTAAAGAGGTCTTGTCCCCCTCCGGCATCGTGTACTACACCATAAAATCTGCCAACTGGAAGCCATGTGGCCTGTCCTGTGCCGTAAACCCAGACGGCAGAAATCTCTATGGCATCGGTCCAGTGATAGCTGGCTACAATTGAAACGTCATGCAGACGATCAAATCTGTAGGGAAAGGTTTCACCGCCATTGAGTTCTGAGAACTTGCGCTCTGATTTTGTCAGACTGTACCCCACCCAGCCGGTGATCCGCCCAAAATGCCTCCGAACGAATACTTCTCCCCCATACGACCAGCCTTTTCCGGTCGTGATCCTTTCCTCCCAGCTATCCCCTGAAATGCCATATCGGCTCACCCCCTCTTTATACTCAATCAGCGAGTTCATTCTCTTGTAGTACCCCTCCAGTGAAACCTCATATTGTCTGTTCTCTGAATTCCATGCGAACCCCGTAGCGACTTGATGTGCCCTTTGCGGACGAACCTGATCGGTAGCCGGAACCCATAAATCCAGGGGAAGCGAAAGCCCACTGGCCGCAGACAGCAGATGCGTGTATTGCTGCATGGAGGCATACGAAACTTTCATGGCTAGATTCGCGGCCATAATCCATCGTGCACTGAACCTCGGCTGCAGGGAACTGTATGCCCGGTCTTCAACGAAGAATGTGGAGGCTCGCAGGCCGACATTCATGGTTAAAACAGGGGAAAGGCGTAATTCATCCTCTACATAGGCATGTGCTTCCACGCTTCTTGTCAAATAATCTGGCGCATAGACGGTATCAACCGGTATAATGTTCTCACCGGATTGCCGCTCTTCAAATGTCCCTGTATGATAGGCATGCATAATGCCACCGAGGCCAAATCGAATATAATGTTGCGGATTGAGGATAAAATCAAAGTCTATCCGGCCGATCACATCTGTGATGCCGGATGTAAAATTGCTTTCTTTAAAGAACAGTGTCGTGGAACGATCATTCACCGGTTGTCGAATCACTTCACTGTCGGTTCCAAGCCGATAGCGCGTGAGCCCCAAAAGCGTATTCGAGAAGAATCGAGATCCATATATGCGGTTCCACCGGACGGTAGCCGTCATGTTACGCCATCCGAGATCTCCCTCAGAGTACTCATCTTCGCTATCATTCACATCAAATCGATCCTGGGTATATCCGCGGTCCCGGCCCGTATAGAAACTCAGATACAGACGGTCCTTTCCAGACGCAATATAGTTGACCTTCGCACTGGCATCATAAAAATAATATCCCCCCCGCGCATCCTCGTCTAGGAACGGGTACACCAACAGGTCCAGATAGGTGCGTCTTGCGGCGACGATAAACGATGCTTTATCTTTCCTGATTGGTCCCTGTACGGTAAAGCTGGAAGCAACCACGCCTACCGCTGCCGTTCCCTCAAACTCCTGCAGGTTCCCCTCTTGCATGCTCAGATCCACCACCGAGGATAACCGGCCTCCATACCGGGCCGGAAACCCTCCTTTAATCAGCGTCACATCCTTGATCGCGTCTCCATTGAACACGCTCATAAAACCGAACAGGTGGCTGGCATTATAGACCGTAACCCCGTCCAGCAGGATCAAATTCTGATCCGGTGCTCCTCCGCGAACATAGAGTCCACTGGTTCCCTCCCGCCCGGATTGGACCCCCGGAAGGAGTTGCAGTGTCTTGAGGACATCAACCTCGCCAGCCAGGACCGGCAGTGTCCTGATGGTTGCCACCGGCAAATTCACCTCTCCCATCTGAACCGATTCCACGATTGACTCCCCGACAGCAACGACCTCAACATCATCAAGCCTGGTGGTCACAGATAGAAGTTCAATCGTTAATTGGACATCCTCGGTCAACTTTTGATTGACGGTCACAGGCGCATAACCGATATGCGAAACGAGGAGGCTTATTGAGTCAGCATCCACGGTCAGACTAAAGAAGCCGTACCGGTTTGTTGTTGTGCCGATACTGAACTCCGGCGCATAAACGGCCGCCCCAATCAAATTCTCACTGCTTTCCGCATCCACAACAAACCCGCTGATGGTGTGCGTATTGCGTTCTTGTTCAACCTCTTGACCAGGAGCCTGATAAAAGAACGGTAAATATTCAACTTTATCCCGGCGTGGAGAATCATAGGCTTCGGCTTCAAGTGGCAGGCACGCGAAGAGAATAAGTATCAGGGATACCGGGTAATACGGTTTAGAAAACATACACAGCATAAGCATTTGGGTTTAGAAGTGCTGATGTTTTTTGTGGATACCAGAGTTTGATTTTTTGGCCAACCTGCCTCGTGTCATGGCTCAAGTTCACTCAATATACATGGGCTTACAGAGGGAAATGCGTGATTGTTTCATCTTCACAAAAAATTCACATTTTCAGTAAAAAATCCGTATGACATCCTTTGAATCCCGTCATTGGAGACCTCTCTGGATCAAATCTCAGACTTAGTACTTGCCGTGATTTCTCAAAGCGGGAGAACTTTTTGACTCATCCCTTCATTACCCGGGCTTTGCTACGGGTATAGCCGGCAAAGATTGTCTTTCTGCTCGCAGATGAGTGTAAAGCTTCAAGATGGCTTAACGCCCTGTATTCCGCTTATGCGGCAGCACGAACTGCTGAGTTTCGCGTATTCTCCCGAAGCATTCACCACTTCAGGCAGCATGGAATAGAACAGATACTGATTGGAAACATTGGTTCTCCGTATTCTATCTGTTAACGTTCTATTGCATGAATCGCTTATTGCGTTCAGTGATCTTGGTCTTATCTTTGATCTTGCTCGCCGGAGTGAATCGGCTGTTTGCACAGGAGGTCGTCGTCAGTGGCTATATCACCGATGCCGATAACGGGGAGGCGCTGGTCGGAACCAATCTCTACGAGATCTACTTTCAGAGCGTAACGACTACAAACCAATACGGATTTTTCAGTCTTGCCGTCCCCGGTGACTCTGCGGTAATCCGCTTCAGCTATCAGGGGTACGAGACCTTGACACTTGTTTTTTACGCCCCCCTGCAGGAACTCCAACAGGTTGAAATGAAGCCTGCCATCGTGGAGTACGATTCTCTGCTCGTCGTTGAGGCGGGCGAATATGAAGGACTTCATCAACAGGTTCAAATGAGCAATGTGAAAATCTCCATGGCAGAGATTGAAGCACTGCCGGCTCTGCTTGGAGAGACGGATCTGCTAAAAGCCTTCCAGTTAATGCCGGACTGAATTCCCGGCATCAACTGGAAGGCTCCATCGGACTGTATGTGCGCGGCGGAACTCCCGGTCAAACTCTCATCCTGCTTGACGGGGCCACGGTATACAACGCCTTCTTAGTTGTCCCTAGACAATGAGGATCAACGCAGAGAATCGTTTCCCTGCATAACCTATGATCAGTTTCCGCCGGCACATACGTTTGGCGAATCTATCACCCTGCTTCCTCCATACCAGACTCAGCGAGTGCACAAAACCGGCTGTACCCAAGTTCGTCAGTTTGTAGTGCTATGGAGCGCGGAGTTCTTCCAGTTCCGTTTTTGAGCTTTTTTGATGATGAGATCAGGGATTCTCCGAGTTCCCCCATTATGGTAACCCGATTTACGGTACTTTCAATATCTGCCTTATTGGTTTCCAGCCGAATCTCCGATAATTCCCTCTGTGCGTCTCAACTGGACACAGGCCGGGCCGATCCGTCTGAAGTTGCTTTTCCTTGCCCATCATGTGGGCCCTTCTGATTCAAGAATCTGGCAATTTCCTGGCGACTTCCACAACCAATCACTACGAATTACTGTGAAAATTGACGGCGCTCCCAGGCAGGATAAAGGAACTCAAAGGGAGAATGAAATTCCATCTCTTGGAAGTTATTCCTCAACTCTTGATAGAATGATAGTTCCACCGTTGTAGCGGGCACTGCTCTGACGGGCCCAATAAGATGATCTGGTTAACGCTGCCTCCAGACTAAAATACCCGGAATCAAGTCGGTATTGTGTAATTTCAAATTGGATATCCCGCAATATCGTATCCGAACTGTGATACAAGGTAACAATATAATACCCATAAAAGGAATTATATCCTTGAATGGAATATCCTCCGTCAAGTGACACCACTTTGATCTCCTCTGTCGGAGAATCAGAATCAAGCGGTGGGAGGTGCATGTAACCGGTTGTGGAATAATCGGGGTTCAATGTAATCTGGATTGATGCCCCACGAGATAGGTAGTCTAGCCGGTAAGGAGAATCGTTATCGTTATCGTTATCATAGTAGTCGTATTGTGTCGCCTTATATGTACCGGAGATACGATCCATAACACTCTGGTACGTTGTCTCTCCATGAACATAAAGATGATAGCCTGCGAATATCCCTTGCCCATTTTGAATATTTGACAGAATATTCGCAGATTCTGCAAATGGCAGACTATTGGCATTCTCCTGGATGATCTGTGAACGATAGTATTCGTAGTGCGCCTTACTGACTGGTATCCGTACGAGAATCCCATATCAGAATTGAATTTATTCGTACTCAGGTATAGATCAAGTCTGCATGATAGTCTCTGAACAGAGGCAGATGTATGGGTGTTGGGAAAAGTGCAGAAAAAAATTTAAAAATATCTGAAATCGGTGGTT
>JAJEFL010000083.1:0-51271 GCA_022820435.1 Rhodothermales bacterium | reverse complement strand
CCGTTTCGGATCAAGATAGCGCTATCAACCGTGCATTTTATGGTATATCAGAATGAAGTCAAGTCTCCGTGATACATTTGAGGTATTATCTGAGCAGGATCTTATTAGCAGAGATGTGCATCCCGAGGTCACTGACAATCTTGCGGCAAGGATAAAACTACGTCCTTATCAGATTGAAGCCTTAGGTCGGTGGTTTCATTACATGGATAACTATAGGGGGAGATCATCCAACCCGCACCTGTTGTTTCACATGGCGACCGGTAGTGGGAAAACGGTATTGATGGCCGCACTAATCCTTGATCTCTATAAGCGAGGTTATCGAAATTTTCTATTTTTCGTGAATTCTACTCAGATCGTTGAAAAAACCAAGGACAACTTTCTCAACCAAGCTTCCTCCAAACACCTGTTCAAACCAATCATACGGATTGATGGTAAGCCAGTATCAATTCAGTCTGTGGAGACCTTTGATGCTGTAGGTCAGGAAACGATCAGCATTCACTTCACCACCATTCAGGGACTACATACAAGAATGCGTGATCCGAGAGAAAATGCCGTGACGATTGAGGACTTCCGTGATTATAAGATGGTGATGATTTCGGACGAGGCACATCACCTGAATGCTCAAACAAAGAAAAAGTTAACCCAAGGTGAGGTCATGGAAAAAATCAGTTGGGAGAGTACGGTAACTGGTATATTCCAACAGCACCCAGGGAACATCCTATTGGAGTTCACTGCGACCGCAGACCTGAATCATCAAGCAATTAAGGAGAAATACCACGACAAGATCATTTTTGACTATCAACTGAAGCATTTCAGGGAAGACGGATACTCAAAGGATATTGAACTCAGGCAGGCGGACTTGCCTCCACTTGACCGCATGATACAGGTGATGATACTGAGTCAGTATCGACAAAAGGTAGCCGAGGCGCATCGAATTCATTGCAAGCCGGTAATTTTGATGAAGTCTAAAACGATTGCTGAGTCAAAGAAGAATGAGTCTTTGTTCGTGTCTATGGTAAGGAAATTATCTGGCAATGTCATTCAGGAAGTTAGAGAATCGTCATTGGACGATGAGACACTTTCTCAGGCGTTCCAATATATCATAGATGAGCGCGGAATGGGAATTGATGAGTTTGCTCGTGAATTGCAGGGGGCTTTTGGAGACGGAAAGATTATCAATGTAAACAGGCCAAAGGATCTTGAAGAATTTCAGATTGATCTAAACAATCTAGAGGATCAGTCCAATGATCTCCGCGTGATTTTTGCCGTTAACAAATTAGACGAGGGATGGGACGTTCTGAACTTGTTTGACATTGTGCGCCTGTACGATACCAGAGACGGTGGGAATAAGATTGGTAAGACGACTATGTCCGAGGCTCAACTGATCGGACGAGGGGCCCGGTATTTTCCATTTTCAGATCCAGATCAGCTGGAATTGATCCCTGAAAAGCGCAAATATGACGGGGATGTAAAGCACTCATTGAGGATATTGGAGGAACTTTATTATCACTGTTCGCACAACCCGAGATACATTATTGAAATCAAGCAGGCTCTGAGAAAAATAGGAATGCAGGATGAAAATACTTGCATCGTGCACCTGCGCCTGAAAGAGAGTTTCAAGGAGTCACAGTTCTATAAAATCGGGTATGTATGGGGAAACGAGCGAGTCAAAAATCCGAGAAAAGATGTGGTCAGTTTGAGTGCTTACGAGATTGGTCACCGCTTTACTTATCCTGCTTTGATGACGGGACGCGTGACGGAGATATCTGCCTTTGGCAGCGAGCAAATGGAAAGGAGTCAGAGCAGTAGCGACCCGATTGCAAAGGACTTTAATCTTGCGGAGTTTAACAGGAGTATCCTTGATTTCGCTATGGATAGTAATGAATTTTTCCACTTTGCCAAGCTCAAAGAATATTTCCCATATCTCACTAGCGCGTCCGAATTTCGAAGTTCCGATGCCTATCTGGGAGGCGTGACGGTTACAGTTCGGGGAATGCCTGATGACCTTGATAGTGTGACCGCCCGTCAGAGGTTGAAAATCGTGCAATATGTCCTTCGCCAAATCAGGATCAATATAAAGCGGGAAAATGTGGAATATGTTGGAAAGAAGGCGTTCACAGCCCGCAAAATCAGCGAATGTTTCACTGACAGAACATTGAAACTTCGTATCGAAGGCGAAGCCGGGCGGAGTTGGGCGGAGAGCCAGATAAATGGATTGGATCTAATCAATCCAATTGCTGAGGACTGGCACGCATATGATAATAATTATGGAACAGATCAGGAAAAACTCTTCATCAGGTACTTGAATGATAAAGCTGATTCGCTTCGGAAACAATATGATGAGTTCTACCTTCTTCGGAACGAAAAGGCGGTAAAGCTTTTCTGCTTCAAGACTGGGCAGGGGTTTGAGCCTGACTTCATTCTGTTTCTCCGAAAGAGAGATGAGGAAATTGGCAGTATCCTTCAACTCTTCATTGAACCGAAAGGAAAGCATCTCGCGTCAACGGATGAATGGAAGGAATCTTTTTTGAGAAAAATCCACCGGGGATATGAACTCAAAACAATTTTCGAAGGGGATGAATATGGTATATACGGGCTACCCTTTTTCAATGAAGAGGCGCAGACTCGGGGCAAATTCGAAGAAGCGTTTCAGAAACTACTGGACGGAGCGCCAGGCTAAATGGTAAAGGGCAGAAGGTGAAGGTCCTGTACTATAAAACTGCAATCAAGTAGCGATTTCCGCGAGTTATGCGCATCTGTTTGTGAGGGCAGATGTGAAGCGTTGACAGCGGTACAGGTGGCCGGAGCTATTGAGCACCGAAAGAATTATCTTCGGGGTTTGCCGAGACTCTCGCTTTGATCGAAGGCAACATATAATCCATCGTTATGGTGAAGGGATTATGGGCCCACGGTGTCTAATGAATCCATGGAGGCACTTTATCTGGACATGGTATGTCTCTATTTCACACTGGGGTCATATTTCGGGGTCGCGCAGGGAAGGTGAAAGACACCAAAGCCTGCGATGTACGGAATAGAGAAGTCTGATCAGGGCATCGTAGTGAGGAAGGCGGCAAACAAGGGAGAGAGCCTGCGGAGATACTGGATCGGAGGTCCCGACCAAGGGGAAGTCGGGAGTTTCTCTCACATTCTACGCGCTTAGATGGGTATGCGTGTTCAACGGGCTCCAACGCCTACGACAAAAAATGCCGTTATGCACGGTGGTGCAACCCAGATGAGGCCCCAATTGTGTTAGAGCACGCGGTCGAATCCGCACGAGGCCAGGGGACACCCGGACCCTACCGTGATACGTGTGACTTCATGCAGCATTGAATCTATTGATGTAGGAACATTGAAGTGTGAATGCAAAAGTGGGAAGATCATATATAATTCGTTGAAATTTATTGATCGCTGATGTCCCGACATGGGGATTGAAACTTTTAAGGGATTGCAAAGAATAAAGTTGTTGTCGTTAGGCACAGCGGAACAAATAATTCCTGGAATCATTTCCCATGCTGTTCGCGTCAGCATCTGCCCGATGAGTAAATCACGAAAATCATTTACACCAGATTTGCCGACCGCCACGCTGGAGCGCGGAGAAGCCAAGTATTTTCATGGGAGAGGGAAAATACTGGACAATTTCAAGAAACTCATGGATCGGGCGGTCAAAGCGAAGGCAGGGACCACCGTTGTGATTCAGGCAGCCCCCGGAGCGGGTAAGACCGCGCTGCTCGCCGAATGTGCACGCATAGCAGAGGGACGGCGGTGGCAGACCGCAGAGATTGCCCCAGACGAGTTTTTTGATCCGGCAGAGTTGAGCAAAGCGTTGAGACTTCCTATCCCCGCCAAACGCCAAGAAACGACGACGGGAGGGAGCATACAGGTTCTACATGGAGAATCTACATCTGAGCACCATCTCCCAACAACGTTGGATGTTCTTGAGTCGGGGCGGGAGCCGTTGCTACTCCTGCTGGACGAGGCACAGACGATAGCGGCAATCATGCTCCGCTCCAGACATGATCAGTTCAAGAGTGCATTGAAATTTGTGACCGCGATCCACAATGGCAAAATAAAAAATCGTCCAGTGGTACTGATCGCCGCCGGATTGGGCGCAACGGCAGAAGCATTTGATTCCCTGGGGATATCAAGATTTGATCCCGGATGCGAGATCAATCTGGAGCCGCTTAGTGAACGATCCAGACGGGCGGTCATTGAGACGTGGCTAAAGAAAGATGGGGGAGTAAAGGGGGATCCGGCGGAGTGGGTGGAGGCCATTGCTCCTCAGACACATGGGTGGCCTCAGCATATTATGGCGTATGTGTGGCCTGCTTTAAGGCAGTTGAAGTTGACCAAAGGGGAGTTGACCTCAGAGGGGCTCGAAACGGTACTGAAAAAAGGGCGAAAGGGACGGATTGCGTTTTATGAATCCCGGGTGGCTAAATTCGAGAGTAGGGAACTCTGTTGTATTGCATGTGCCGTCGCAGATGTTCCGCCAGGGGAGCGCATTAGTAAGGAGAAGGTCATGGATTCTCTCTTGCAGTCATTCAGCGGGGAAAAGGCCGAGGAGATCTTTGAGCGAGCACTGCACAAAGGCGTGTTTGACAGACGGAAGAATGATTATGTGATCCCAATCCCCTCAATGCACGATTGGTTGGTGTTCAATTACTTCCTCAACTGGGAGCGCACTCCTAAATTTAATTGGTACCTCGTAGCCCGGATGACCGAATCAGAGATAAAGGCGCGGACAGACGAGTGTATTTTCAACGAAGATCCCGCAATCTTGCTCCCCAAACTCATTTCCAATGCTCTCAAGCAACTGCCCCCGCCCATCAGTGGACAGGAATGGGTTTTCGACGCGGTGGATGTAGATACGGAGGAAGTGATCTTGACCATTGACGGTCGCAACAAAACCATGGTGGGCACATGATCTCATTGGGAACGCTTTTACGGAAAGCGTATTTTGCCGAACGTCGTAACAAGACCATGGTGGGCACGTGATCTCATTCCTGACGGCAGGCACCAACCCCGTACTGTATACAAATCCCCGTTCCCGATCATGGAAGAAGGTGATCATCGTGGTTTATGCAAGGTGTATTTCTGGGGCATCCAACTTGTGAATCGCCTTTCCACAAGCCATGATCTATTGCGAAACATCACCTAATTCCTGATGGGAGTGGATTGATGCAGCATTGAACTGACTGGAGGCATAGACAAAGTAAAAGATGGGGAACATCGTGCATAAATTCCCATATCAGGGCGAGATGTCTGTATTTTCATCGTAGATAGACTTTTCCAGATCCCCCAGTCGTAGCATAAGTTAGATTCATGATTTCCAGACCCGAAATAGAAAACCTACTGGAGCGTGCACATGCGCTCGGAGGCTATCTTTGACGTTGCAAAGCGAGCCGAACGGGTTCAGGCCCTGAATGAGAAACGGTTTGAGCCGGATTACTGGAATGATGCCGAAACCGCACAGGTAAATGAACGGGCAATTGCGTCGGAGAATGAATGGATCAAAGCCTATGAAACCGTCACATCCCATGCAGAGGATGTCTCCGTGCTGGTGGAACTTGCCGAAGAAGAGTCGGAAGACCTGACAGACGATATTGAAGCAAGCTGCAAGGCACTGCATCAGGCAATCGAAGTGCTTGAACTGCGGAGCATGCTTTCCGGGGAGGATGATCAGCGCAATGCAATCCTGACCATTAATCCCGGTGCCGGCGGGACGGAAAGTCAGGACTGGGCCGAAATGCTGCTGCGAATGTATACACGGTATGCAGAGCGGCAGGGCTTCAAAGTTGCAATTCTCGGTTATCAGGATGGGGATGTGGCCGGTATCAAGAGTGCTTCGCTGAGCGTTCAGGGCGAGTTTGCCTACGGATACCTCAAAGCTGAATCCGGTGTGCACCGGCTGGTGCGCATCTCTCCGTTTGACTCCAATTCACGCCGGCATACGTCGTTCGCCAGTGTGTTTGTCTACCCGGAGATTGATGAAACGATAGAGATTGAACTGCGGGATACCGATGTCGAACTGCAAACCTTTCGCTCAGGCGGGAAAGGAGGGCAGAATGTAAACAAGCTGGATACCGGGGTACGTCTGATCTGGACCGGCGCACTTTCGAACGGGGAGCAGGTTCGCGTTGCCGCAGAATGTACGGAAGAGCGCAGCCAACTGCAAAACCGGGAGCGGGCAATGACCATGCTCAAAAGCCGTGTCTATCGTTTGGAGCAGGCAATCCAGGAAGAAGAGAAGAACAAGCGCGAAGCACAGAAGAAACGGATTGACTTCGGGAGCCAGATCCGATCCTATGTATTTCAGCCGTACACGATGGTGAATGATCACCGGACTGAACTCAAAATTGCCGATGTACAGTCGGTTATGGACGGAAGTCTGCACGCGTTTATTAAGGCATACCTCCTGCAGTAACGATGGCGGGTCGACACCAATATGATTATCTGGTTCTGGGGAGCGGCATTGCCGGCTTATGGTTTTCTCTGGGGGTTGCCGATCAGGGGAAGGTGGCCATCATCACTAAAAAAGAGACGGCGGAGTCCAATACAAATTATGCTCAGGGCGGGATCGCAGGGGTATGGGACAGGAATGATTCCATTGAAAGTCATATCCAGGATACTCTCGTTGCCGGTGCGGGACTCTGTGATGAAAAAATCGTCAGAGATGTGATCACCGAAGGGCCCCGTGAGATTCAGGCACTGATTGATATGGGGGCCTCGTTCACCAAAGCGGAGGGGCAGCTGCACCTGGTCCGAGAAGCCGGACATGCACATCCAAGGATTCTCCATGCCAGAGACCGGACCGGACGGGAGATTGAGCGTGTCCTGCTGGAAAAAATACAGGCACATCCCAATATCACCATCTTTGATTATCACTATGCGGTTGATCTGATTACAGAACATCATCTGGGGCAGCATGTGACAAGGCTGCGCCCGGATGTCAATTGCTATGGTGCCTATGTGCTGGATGAACGCGACGAAACCGTGCATACATTTCTGGCACGCGTGACCCTGCTGGCGACCGGAGGGTCATGTGCGGTCTATCAGCACACGACCAATCCATCCATTGCAACGGGGGATGGTGTCGCCATGGCCTATCGTGCAAAAGCACGCGTAGCGAATATGGAATTTGTACAGTTTCATCCAACGTCACTCTATCAGGGAAAATTCCACAAGGGGCATGCATTTCTGATTTCGGAAGCCGTCAGGGGGCATGGTGGTATTCTGCTGAATCAGAGTGGAGAGGCATTTATGAAACGCTATGATTCCCGGGCGGAGCTGGCTCCACGTGATATTGTTGCCCGGGCCATTGACAACCAACTCAAGCATCACGGTGAAGATCATGTATATCTGGATGTGTCTCACCTTGAGAAGTCCAGAACGGAAGAAGCGTTCCCGCATATCGTGGAGACCTGCCGGAGACTCGGTATCAACCCGACATCTGAACCTATTCCAGTGGTCCCTGCAGCACACTATCAGTGTGGCGGAGTGCAGACGGATGGGATGGCAAGAACAAGCATTACCGGGCTTCTGGCGATTGGGGAGGTGGCCTATACAGGGCTGCACGGGGCAAATCGGCTCGCGAGTAACTCTCTGCTTGAAGCGATGGTCTTTAGCCGGAGGGCCGTCAACATTGCCCCGCAAGTCGCAGCAGTGCGCGACTTTAATGAGTTGGTGCCGGACTGGAACGACTCCGGTACCGGGCAGCAGGGAGAGTGGGTGCTCATATCTCATAACCGGGAAGAACTACAGCGGACTATGTGGAATTATGTGGGGATTGTGCGCTCGGATCTGCGGCTTGCCCGTGCACTGCGCCGGACGCGGCTGCTTTATGAAGAAGTAGAAGAATTTTATCACCGAACCCGTATCTCCAGCAGGCTCTGCGAACTGCGGAACCTCATTGCGGTTGCCTATCTGATTATTCGAAGCGCACAGATGCGCAGAGAGAGCCGCGGACTGCATTATACACTGGACTATCCGGAGCAGGTTATGGCGGAGCGGCGCACTAGTCTGGTCTGATCGGAACAATGATCTTTATGGATGGTAAGCGTCCCTGTGGCGGTTAATGTGTGCGATCAGGATTCGGTGAATCATCGCAGACAGTGACCGCTCGACGGCAGAGAGGTGCTCGGTTGCGGGCTCCTTTTTTGTTTGATATAGACGTTGAACTGCGCCCGTCACGCACGTCGAGACTGGGCGTTTTTAATATACAATAGACATGGATACGGTTGGACTTGAAGAGCGCGTGCAGTCCCTTGTGGAAAGGGAACTGGAAGAAGGCCCGGTCTTTTTGGTTGAGTTTTCTGTGCGTGGGAGCAAAGGATCCCACACCGTAAATGTATTTGTTGAAAGTGATGAAGAACTTAACGTTGACGATCTGGCTGGATTAAGCCATGATATTGGATTTATGCTGGATGTGGAGGATGTCATGCCTGGGCGCTACACCTTGAATGTGTCCACGCCGGATGCCACCCGTCCGCTGCGCCTGCCCCGGCAGTATCGCAAACACATCGGACGCAACCTGCGAGTTCACTACCGTAAGCACAAAGATGCATTCACAGAGGTTTGTGGAGAACTGTTATCGGTGCAGGAGGCCTCCATCCAGATTCAAAATGGAAAGGGAACGGTGAAAATCCTGCACGATGACATCCAATGGGCCAAAGTGCAGCTACCCTGGTAAGAACAGAAATTAATTGAGATGCATAGCAGAGATCTTGTTTCGTCATTTGCCGAAATTGCCCGGGAAAAAGATATAGACCGGGATACGCTACAGTTAATTGTAGAGGATGTTATCCGAGCCATGATCCGGACACGGTTTGGCTCCGATGAGGCATTTGAAATCATTCTGAATCCAGACCACGGAGATATACAGGTCCTGCATATCCGGGAAGTGGTTGAAGACTATGATCTGTCGGATCCAGTCACGCAAATTGAACTCCGGGATGCCGTCAAGATCGAAGATGATTTTGAGGTGGAGGATGATGTTGCGGAAGAAATATCCATTGCCGAGTTTGGCAGACGTGCAGTACAGACGGCCCGCTATACATTTCGCAATCGTATTCGGGATATTGAGAAAGAGAATGTCTACGCGGAGTACTCGGATCTCATCGGGGAACTGGTGGTCGGAGAGATCTATCAGATACGGCGGCGGGAAATTCTGGTCCTGCACAACCGGGTTGAACTGGTGATGCCCCGGGAAGAGCAGATTCCGCGAGACCGTTACCGGAAAGGGGATATGCTGCGTGCTGTTGTGAAGGAGGTGCGCAGAGATGCAGGGAGTAACCCGAAAGTGATCATCAGCCGTACCGCTCCACAATTAATGGAGCGTCTGTTTGAGTTGGAGGTGCCGGAGATTGACGAAGGGATTGTGGAGATCAAGGCGATTCAACGTGAGCCCGGGGATCGGGCAAAAGTGGCGGTCATTACCCATGATGACCGGATTGACCCGGTCGGGGCCTGCGTAGGGCTCAAAGGGAATCGGATCCATGCCGTGGTGCGCGAACTCAGCAATGAGAATATTGATGTTATGGAGTGGACGGATGACCTGTACCTGTTGATCAAGCGGGCACTCTCCCCGTCGAATCCGGTCTCAGTGGTGATCAATGACACGCTGATTCCACCCAAAGCCAAAGTGGTTGTGAAGGCGGATGAAGTGAGTCAGGCCATTGGAAAAGGTGGCATCAATATCCGGCTCGCGTCACGGATGACCGGGATTGAGTTGGATATTTTCAGGGAGATCCCGGCGGATGAGGAAGATGTTGAAATCGGTGAATTTGCAGATGAGTTCAGCCCGGAAATCATTGAGAAACTTCGGGAGATTGGGTGTGATTCTGCGAAAGCAGTCCTGCAGCTCTCGGTAGATGAACTGGTTCGTAGAAGTGGTTTAGAACTTGAGGTGGCAAAGCGCATCATGGAGTCCATGAAAGCCGAGTTTGATGATGAAGATGTGCAGGAACTAGACGAAGATTTTGAGTATTAGAATCCGGCATCCGCATATATAACGATTGAGATAGCCAGATGGCAACGACTGCCACACAGAAAAAATTCAAAAAAGTTCGGTTGCATAAAGCGGCCAAAGAACTGAATCTAACGGTTGATACGATTGTCAGCCATCTGAGCGAACGCGGATATGCAGATGCATTGAAGGGGAATGGACTCAACGCAGCAATCGTAGATGAAGAAGCCTACCTTGATCTTGTAGATCATTTTTCGGAGGACCGTGACACGCGTGCGCGTGTACGGGAACTTCGTGAGGCGCGTGAGGCAGATCGGATAGAGGCGAAGCGTGAGCGAGAGTCGAGTAGAGTTGAAGAGGAAGTGGAGCCGCAGCAAACACCAGAGGCCGCGGCCGTGGATCATGAAGAAGCGGAGCCGCTGCCAACTCCAGAGACTACTGCGGCGGATCAGGTGGAAGTGGAGCCGCCGTCAACTCCAGAGACCCCTGCCGCGGATCAGGAGGAGGTGGAGCCGCCGTCAGTTTCAGAGACGGCTCTGGAGCAGGAAGAGATTAAGCCGCCGCCGGATAGAAAGACGGCCATGGATGAGACGGTGGTTGCCGAGGCAGATGAGGAACCAGAGACAGAATCCCTTCCTGAAACCGAAGCAGTTTCAGATCAGGAAACGAAAACCGAAATCCCCCCACCGGTGGAGGCAGGTTCCGAAGAAGCGGTATCGCTGCAGCAAGTGAGCGAAAAAGAATTGACCGTTGAGCCGGCTGAAGCAGAGGAGCCTGTCATAGAATCCGTGACCGCTGATACGGAGGAGGAACCCTCCGCAGAAGCTGAAACAGAGGCCACGGAAATAGCATCAAGTCAGGAAGAAGAAGTCCCTGTTCAGGGCGAGACGAAGTCCATTGACGAGGGGACGGAAGAAACTGCCCCGGCTGAGGTCGAGGAATCCGAGGGGGCGGTACAAACGGAAGAAGATGAAGTAATCTCGGCAGACCGGTACAAGCTCCAAGGCACCAAAGTGCTGGGCAAGATTGATCTCAACACGGTTGAAGGTGGTGCGGAGCCGGGGCCGAAACGTCGCGCCAAGCGCAAACGTAAAAAGGTTGCGGCATCCAAGAAGCCGGCCCAGGAAACGAAAGAAAAACAGACTCCCGCCAAGACCACAACCACAAAGCGCAAGCGTAAACGCAAGCCCAAGGTTGATTCGGAAGAGGTCGGACAGTCTGTCCAGGAGACGCTCCGTACTCTGGATCAAGGCAATGTACGGGTCCGCCAGCGCCGGCGCAGAGCACGCCGCCAACAACGTGCAGAAGAGCGCCTGAATGTGCAGATGGAGCAGGAAGAACAGGATCGCCAGATTCGTGTTACCGAATTCATTTCTACGGGGGAACTGGCGGATCTGATGGGGATCCAGGTCACGGAGATCATCAGTATGCTGCTCAGTTCCGGGATGATGGTATCTATCAATCAGCGATTGGATGCGGATACAATCGCTTATGTGGCAGATGAATTTGAGTATGCGGTTGAGTTTATTACCGAGTTTGGTGCAGATGATATTGAGGTGGTTGAAGATGATCCAGGAGATTTGATGCCAAGAGCACCGGTCGTCACGGTGATGGGCCATGTAGACCACGGGAAAACATCACTCCTTGATTATGTTCGTAATTCAAGTGTTGCTGCCGGAGAATCCGGGGGTATCACGCAGCATATCGGAGCTTATAAGGTGACCTTGGATGAGGAGCGGCTGGTTACGTTCCTAGATACGCCAGGCCACGAGGCATTTACCGCTATGCGGGCTCGCGGTGCAAAAGTGACCGATGTGGTCATTCTTGTCGTTGCTGCCAATGATTCGGTTATGCCACAGACGATTGAAGCCATCAACCATGCAAAAGCAGCAGGAGTTGCCCTGATTATTGCAATCAACAAGATTGATCTGGAGCAGGCGGATGTACAGCGGGTCATGAAGGAACTCTCTGACTACAATGTTCTGGTTGAGCAGTATGGTGGGAATGTACAGTGTGCATTTGTATCTGCGAAGACAGGAGAGGGGATCGACGATCTTTTGGAGAAAGTTCTTCTTGAAGCAGATCTTATGGAATTGAAGGGGAATCCTCATCGGCGTGCCCAGGGAATTGTGATTGAAAGCCGGCTAGATCGTGGACGTGGTAATATTGCAACAGTTCTTGTTCAGAACGGAACGCTTAAAGTAGGCGATCCATTTGTGGCCGGAGTTTATGGCGGGCGAGTCCGTGCGATGTTCGATGAGTGGGATAATCGAATCCAGTCCGCGAGTCCTAGTGAGCCTGCATTGGTGCTAGGGCTTCCAGGGCAGCCTACGGTTGGGGATCAGTTGGCCGGTGTAGAGAGTGAGTCAGAAGCACGTGATATTTCCCAAAAACGTCAGCAGATCTGGCGTGAACAAAAAATGCGTCAGTACAAACATGTGCGTTTGGAAGATATCGGGCGCCGCATGGCGTTAGGGGATTTCAGCGAGTTGAACCTGATCATTAAGGCGGATGTAGGTGGATCGGTGGAAGCGATCAGTGATTCACTGCATAAGATTTCCACGGATGAGGTTGCCGTGAGTATTATTCATTCGGGGGTGGGTGCAATCACGGAAAGTGATGTCATGCTGGCTTCGGCATCCGATGCTGTCATCATTGGATTTCAGGTTCGTCCTACTGCGGGAGCGCGGGCGGCTGCTGAGCGTGAAGAGATTGATATTCGCACCTACTCCATCATCTATGATGCAATTGAGGATGTGCGGGATGCACTGGAAGGGCTCCTGACTCCGGAAGAAACAGAAAAGATCACGGGGGTCGCAGAGGTGCGCGAAATCTTCAAGGTGCCCAAGGTCGGATCTGTTGCAGGGTGCTATATCTCCGAAGGGCGTATTCGCCGGAGTGATACGGTCCATGTGTTGCGGGAGAGTGTTGTCATCTACGAAGGGCGGCTTGCATCCCTGCGCCGTTTCAAGGAGGATGTGCGGGAGGTACTTTCGGGGTATGAATGCGGGATTGGAGTTGAGAACTATAATGACATCAAGATTGGCGACCAGATTGAGGCCTTTGAGATGGTTCAAACCAAGCGTACCCTTGACGTTTCGTAGATTGGATGAGTGTACGAACGCAACGCGTTGCGAAGTTGATGCACCGTGAGATTGCGGACATCCTTGCGCGTGAATTTCCAGACCAGTCCATGGTGACCGTGACCGGAACTCGCGTCACGCGTGATCTGTCGATTGTCTATGTAGACTTGAGCATCATGCATGACTCTGCCGAGGATAGGCAGGCGGCCTTTGACACTTTGGTGAACCGGACGGTTGCAATTCGAAAGTTTCTGGCACAGAGGGTGCGCCATCAGATCCGGGCGGTTCCGAGCATCCGGTTTTTACTTGACAATTCTCAGGATGAAGTCCGCAAGCTGGATACGCTGTTTGCGCAGATCAAGTATCAGAATGATCCTCCATGATCATTCTGACACGGATTTGCACGAAAATGCTGACAGAATTTGAAATTTGTGATTCAGCGGAAATGAATGTAGATATATCATCACATCGTCTGCAACTCATCTGAATCAGTCATGGGAGAGAATTCTGGACAGTAAAATGTAACAAATGTAGAAGGTTAACCCCTATCTATCGGGCAGTTACGAAGTTTCGGTATCCTCAAATACTTTGCCTTATTTACCCCATTCAAGTCTCTTGAATACAATAAATCAGGGGGTACGAACAAAGCCTTTGCCTCTAAGATGCAAAGGCTTGCAAGATTTCCTGAAATTTTGTAAATTCCATCAGCAAAGGTTAAAACGGAACGATTTCCTGGATTCTTATGGTTACACGGTGGCGAATTACAGAAGTTGCTGGTCAGTCGAGAAAATTTCTTGTGCGGAAATCAAATCCTGCTGTGAGGCACAGATGACCAGAAATAGATCCATTGCTATGGTCTTGATCTTCGGCAGTTTGCTTTATTCGGCGGGGTGTGATAATTCCTTCACACCAGAGGTGGATTTGCCTTTATCTCCAGAGGCAGTCGCTGAGCGTGTTCGTGTAGTGCAAGAGTTTTATCAGACTGCCTTGGAGAAGGAGCAGAGCACTCCTTTGAAGTTCCGTAAGGGGATTTTCAAGGCCATGGATGACAGCAGTAATGTATCAGGGGGATTGGATGACAGTACGATTGTGGTGGCATTGGCCGAGATGGTTCGCCAGTATCCACCAGACTGGGAGAATGCGGAAACATGGGACAACGGAAATGGCGGCTATTTTTTTGCTACTCTGCTCGGCAAAAATGTAATGGATATTCGACCTGAAGATACGAAGATTCCGGTGGTGCGGACGCTGATTGCAGATGTGACTTTAGATGGAGATATTGTTCCAGGTTCAATGCATTTAATTGAGTTTGCAGGGCGAGGTCTGGATGTAACTCGGTTCAAGGACTATGTGAATCAGTGGCTGGTGAGCGATTTTCAGGATACTCCGATACTGGTCGCCGAATATACGATAGGATATGCATCCACGGTTGCTTTTCTATACGAGCCGGGTAAAGAACCGACACAGGTGACGATGGCCCTTCGGCGGTACAATAGATTGGCGAAGGATATGACCTTTGATTTGACAATATGCTATACCGAAGTTGACTACGAATTAGAGTGCGATGACGAAAAAAAAACCGTCATGTGACTGGGTAGAATCTCCTACAACTACATGTGTCACGATTCGGATTGGCGGTGGTGGAGGATACGGTGGAGATACTGGTGGTCCAAGATGTTTTTCAGTGGTGATCGGATGTGGCGGTGGCGGCGGTGGAGGAAGTGGTGGGGGTGGTAGAGAAGATAAGAAAATAAAAATCACTTTGTTCTGCCCCAAGAGTGTTGTACGGGGGGATGTAGCGGAGTGCAAGGTTTTTCCAGAGAATGATAACGACCCTAAAGGCTTTGAGAAATTAACATTTAAATGGACATCCAGTCTGGGAGCAAGTCATACGGGAAAATCATGGGAGGGAACGGCGACCGATGATGTCACGGTTTCGGTGTCCACCACCAATTGGAGCAATAAGGCAGCTATCAGCGTTACCAACAGAACTTGGAAGTTACCTTCCCCACTAAATGTCGAAAAAGAATATGCGAAATTAAAACCAGATGAAGGCGGTTTATACCAAGTGCTAAATACCACTCTTAAACCAAGTGGAGGGACGGGACCATGGACTGGTCGCCATTATGTGCGGGATGCACCAACATTCATTGGTAAACTTTATATATCTGTAGATTACTCCTCTGGATCAGATGCGCCAAAATATGCTTTTTATTATAAATTGCTTACCGATGCCGGAAAGGCAGCCTGTCCAGAAGGACGAGCCATTACAGCTAGAAAAGTCAGTTACAGTTACCTCAATGAAGAATGTGATACTTCGACAGGATGGAGGAATATGCACAATCAAATTCTTCGTCACGAACTAGAACATCAGGCCGGGATCAATGAATGTCTAAAGAGCGCAACTACATCCAATTTCTTCTCTAAGTTGGAGCGGTTAACGGGTAACGAATCAGAGGTTAGCAAGGAGCTTACAGATAGCGGGATGTGGGGAGAATATAAAAAAAAGCTTAGCACAGCCGGTTTGTCTGCCGCGCGTCCAACTACATCCGTCGTTCCCTTTTTTCAATACAAGGGTCTATGGATTTACAGTATCCGTGAGGCTGGAGACCATAGCGGTGTTGTGTCAAGTTGCTAAACAGTGATATTATGAATAAGATTAAGGTTAAACAAATGGAACCCAATTCTCTACTAAACTGGAAGCGTATAGCAGTTCTTGTTTGTGTTATCATATACGCTGTTCTTTCGGGGAGACTTTCTGCTGCTCAGCACATGCCTTTATCCCCTGCCCCTAAGTTAGGCATGATCTTTGAAAACGATACGTGGAGAGCACCTACTGCAAGTGAGGGAATGCAAATGCTGATGACTCTGCCTGACGACTACAGCGATGGTCCGATAGATTCAGGAGAACTAACGAAGATTGAATACATCTTGTATGCTGTAGTGGATCAGGGCCTTAAGGCACAGCCAAAAATTGATCTGGATGCGTTTGTCAGGGATCTGATTCAGATATGGATATCGGAAACAGGTTGGAGGGGAAGCGCAGCTTATTCGGCCATTTTTTGGGCAGGTTTCGGCAAGTACGATGACGGCACTCCATACCTCGGAGTAGCAAACGAACTCATTCCAATTTATGAATCAATAGATGATTATCCCACACTAAATGCAAATAGTGTCTTATATCTTCTTGCCAATGGAGGGGGGATCAATTACATTTGGAATATTTTCAATTCCACTCCCAAGCCACCGGTCTGCTCAAGGGGCAGTGTTTTAGCATCGGACAATCCATGTCCGAATATTTCCCCCTGGTGTGATGCAGGGAAATTCCTGATTGGGAAACCAAAAGGGCCTAAAGAGGAAGAATGGAAAGCACTCTGTGAATGGGAGATCATCGGAGAATTCTAATCTGGATTCCCATCAATAAAATCGCAGAGTACTTTTAAGCGAGTTCAATCCGGGAAATTTTGTAATTCAGCCAAGGGATTCTGATTTGCACGGTCATCCCTCAAATCCTGAAGAAGAATGGAAAGCCCTCTGTGAGTGGGATGTATAACGTTTTGCTGACAAACCAAAGTTCAGATCAACTTTGCAGAACAGGATTTATTTTCGTGGTGCTTCAATACAGGAACTGAGACTTCCCTTTGATCAGTCTGCTGATTCAGTTCGGATAGGTATGACCGCATGGATTCCAGATAGATTGCATATTCGGACGGCAACGGTGACAGGGTACAATATCTTTTTAAGAATTTCAGTAGATTCATGGCTCATTGTCAGGGATTGGAAAAGCAGGCACTGGAACAGAATTTTGTGGAGGCGTGACCTGTACCGTAGATTGATGAGAGCAGATTCCCGCAAATCATGATGACTGAAACGATGATGCAGGTACATCCAGAGAAATCTGTGCCGGTACGGGATGCATCCTTTTGTATTCACGTACGGTCATCGGAAGAATTTCTCGGCAGTGCACTCCTGATAGATAAGCCAGGCGGCTGGACCTCCTACGATGTCATCCGGAGGCTAAAACGATACTTTCCAAGAAGGACCAAGATTGGGCATACGGGGACACTTGATCCGCTGGCTACGGGACTGTTGATCCTGCTGTTTGGTAAGGCGACAAAGGCGCAGCAGCAATTTTTGCGTCTTCCCAAGGTATATGAGGGTATCATGCGTCTCGGAGAGGTAACACCATCCATGGACGCAGATACCGAGGTGATGCTGTACAAACCCATTGATCAGTTGACCGCTGCACAGATTGAATCTGCATGTTCGGCCCATACGGGAGAGATTCAACAGATTCCTCCCATGTATTCTGCCGTCAAGGTGGATGGAGAGCGGCTTTACAAAAAGGCAAGGCGAGGGGAATCAGTTCCACGCAGCCCGAATACCGTAACCATCCACAGTTTTGATGTGCTTCGTATCGTTGACGCAGAGGTTCACTTTCGGGTACAATGCAGTAAGGGAACCTACATCAGGGCACTAGCACACGATGTTGGCCAGCATTTAGATGTAGGAGCCCATCTGACGCAGTTACGTCGCACCGTGATAGGAAACTATCAGGTTGAACCGGCATGTACGCTGGATCAGTTGATCACTTTCCTTGAAAAACTATGATCTTTGAACGAGGGCTGGAGACGCTAACCTGTCGGCCAGACAGTATATTAACGGTAGGGATCTTTGATGGTGTACATTTAGGGCACCGGATGATCATTGCAGACCTTGTGCAGCGTGCCAGAGATACGGGTGGACTCAGTACTCTGGTTACATTTGACCCTCATCCACGTGAAGTATTACTGCAGCAGCCCCAACCCAAACTCACGACCATAGGAGAGCGTGCCAAAATTCTATCGTCCCTTGGATTGGGCCGGATGGTTGTGTTGCCCTTTACGGAAGAGTTTTCCAGAGTGACCGCAGAAGACTTTATTCTGGAATTGCTGGTGAAACAAGTAGGGCTTCAAGCGGTCATTGTGGGACATGACCACCGGTTTGGAAAGGGACGAAAAGGGGATGTTGATCTACTTGTCTCCATGGGCAGGCAACACCGGTTTCACGTCGGTGTGTTCCATCCCTTTAAGGTTCATGATCTGGTGGTCTCTTCCAGGAAAGTGCGATCCCTGCTGCAGGAAGATGGCGATGTATCCCTTGCCGCAATGCTTATGGCACGTCCGCATTCCCTGACCGGCAGGGTGGTTCGTGGAGACGGTCGGGGGCGGGAACTAGGCTATCCGACGGCAAATTTAGTTCTGTTCGAGCCCCGGAAGGTTGTGCCAGCATACGGAATTTATGTTGTGCGTGTAGAATTTGAGGGGATGTTTATCGGGGGAATGATGAGTATTGGAACGCGTCCAGCGATCAAGGAAAGCAGAGGGGTGCATCTGGAAGTACATCTGTTGGATTTTAGCCGGTCCATCTATGAAAAAGAACTTAATGTGCATTTTCTCGAAAGAATTCGTGGAGAGCGTAACTTCCCTTCAATGGGGGCGTTAAAAGCTGCCATGCAGCAGGATGAAATAATTTCCAGGAAGGTTTTGGAACAATCTCCATGGCCTAACGTAACAGCGTGTTGATTCATCCTGGTCAGCCGGTTTATTTCAATCGTGACTAGTCTTGCACGTAGGCGTTTGGCGAGGATGTGATTGAACAAAGGCTAATGGATTAGACAAGATGATAACGAAGGAACAGACACGGCATTTTGCAGAAAAGTACGGCAGCGGCCCAACGGACACGGGCAGGGCAGAGGTGCAGATCGCAATTTTTTCCGAACGGATCCGCCATCTGACCCAACATTTAAGGAACAACAAAAAAGATCATGCAACAAGGCGCGGACTATTGAAACTGGTGGGAAAGCGTCGCAGGATGCTCAATTACTTGATTGACAAGGATGTTGAGAGGTATCGAAATATCACCAAAGCGTTGGGCTTGCGCAAGTAAGCCAGTACGGTATCCGAACGAAATCAGATGTTCGGAACGCTTTATTATAAATAATGACGAGGTTAAATGACCCCTAAAGCAGTGATGGCGCAAACAGAGTATGCGCCAGGGAAAGTAATATCAATGGAAACCGGCCGGCTAGCCAAACAGGCAGGTGGTGCGGTCGTCGTACGAACGGGAGATACGATGGTAATGGCAACCGCGGTTGCCTCAGAAAATGCCCGGCCTGGACAAAGTTTCTTTCCGCTTACCGTGGATTATCGAGAAAAATTTTCTTCAGGAGGAAAGATCCCAGGTGGATATATTAAACGTGAAGGACGCTTGAATGACAAGGAGATCCTCACATCCCGTCTAGTGGACCGGGCGGTTCGTCCACTGTTCCCCGAGGGCTATCGCAATGAAGTTCAGTTAATCGGTTCGGTCATCTCGGCAGACGGCGAGAATGATGGAGATATGCTCTTCGGAATCGGTGCATCCGCTGCACTATTGCTGTCAGGAGCGCCCTTTGATGGCCCCATCGCAGAGGTTCGTATTGGACGGGTTGATGGCGAATTTATTGTGAATCCCACAAAAGAGGAACTGAAATTGAGCGACCTGAATCTTGTCGTGGCCGGTAAGTTGGATTCGATCATGATGGTTGAGGGAGAAATGGAGGAGTGCTCGGAAGAAGATGTCGTTGAGGCGCTTGCAAGTGCCCATGAGGTCATCAAAGCACTTTGTCAGGCACAATTGAATCTGTGTGCTGAATTTGAAGCGTTGCATGCTCCAGTTGAGCCGTTGGTATACGGAGTGGATTTGCCAAGTGATGAAATCGTAGACCGCGTACGTGAGGTGATTCAGAGCAAACTGGAAACCCATATTCGGGCCCCCTACGATAAGAAAACATTTTATGGCGGTCTGTCCGATCTGACCGATGAAGCAGTTGAAACGATTCTGATAGAGTTTCCTGATGAAGATGCTGAACTGATGGAAGGACAGATTCGTGCCGCCGCAGGAATTGTCTCCCGTGAAGTGATGCGGGAGATGGTTATGGCAGAGCGGAGACGGATAGATGGGCGTGATCCTGAATCGGTGCGCCCAATCTGGTGTGAAGTAGGCTATCTGCCGCGGGTACATGGGTCGTCCATTTTCACAAGAGGTGAAACCCAGGTGATGGCATCTGTGACGCTCGGGACTACCCGTGATCAGCAGACAGTGGATCAGGTTTTTGATCAGGAAGACAAACATTTCTTCCTGCACTATGAGTTCCCCCCGTTTTCAACCGGAGAGGCCAAGTTTTTGCGCGGAGCAAGCAGGCGCGAAATTGGACATGGATACCTTGCGGAGCGTGCACTGCAGGGGATGATTCTGGATCTGGAAGAGTTTCCGTACACCATTCGTGTGAATGCAGATGTGCTGGAATCCAATGGCTCTTCCTCTATGGCCAGTGTATGTTCAGGGAGTCTTGCACTCATGGATGCGGGAGTTCCGATCCGCAAAGCCGTTGCAGGTGTTGCGATGGGTATGATTGCAGATGAAACCCGCCATGTCGTTCTGACCGACATTCTTGGTACAGAGGACCATCTGGGGGATATGGATTTTAAAGTGACGGGGACGCGTGACGGAATCACGGCATGCCAGATGGATATTAAGATCAGTGGGCTTTCAAGTGATCTGATGTTACAGGCATTGCTTCAGGCCCGTGAGGCCAGGCTGCACATCCTGGATATCATGGATGAAACGCTCCCCGAACCCCGTGATAACATGTCTCCATATGCTCCTAGACTGACCCAAATTACGATCGACAGTGAATTGATCGGTGCAGTGATTGGGCCGGGTGGAAAGGTTGTGAGAGGAATTCAGGCCGATACCGGGGTGGTAATTGAAGTGGAAGAGAAAGACAATCTTGGCTATATAACGATTGCAGGTTCGGATGAAAACTCGGTCAATCAGGCGATAGAAATCATTCAGACGTTAGTCATTGCTCCAGAGGTGGGAGAGGAATACGAAGGTACTGTTCGCAATATTCTTGATGTAGGGGCAATTGTGGAAATACTTCCGGGGAAAGAGGGGATGGTGCACAAGAGTGAACTCTCCTGGGACTGGATCGACCATCCTCGGGATGTTGTTCAGGTTGGGGACAAACTCAAGGTGCGACTCATGGAAATCCGTGACCGCGGTCGACTTCGCCTCAGTCACAAGGTGACCCTACCACGCCCCGCCAATATTAAGCGAGGGGGAGAGCGTTCCTCCCGTGGCGGAGGCAGACAGGATCGGGGCGGTTATCGTGGGGGAGGCAATCGTGGAGGCGGGAATCGGTACCGGGGACCGCGTAGACATTAGTTGGAGCGAAAAAGTCGTGATTACCAAAACGACGCTCCCCAGTGGTATCCGTATTCTCAGTGAATCTGTCCCATCGGTCAGGTCCATTGCCGTTGGAGTATGGGTTGATTCTGGAAGTCGGAATGATCCGGAACTCAAGGCAGGCATCAGCCACTTTGTAGAACACGCGGTCTTCAAGGGCACGAAGAGGCGCAGGATGCATCAGATTGCCAGCCGAATGGAATCGGTCGGCGGATACTTGAATGCATTTACGTCGAAAGAGCATACATGCTATTTTGCGCGTGCACTGGACGCCTATCTCGCTCGCGGGATAGACTCGGTGTGTGACCTAGTTGATTCACCGGTATTTCCAGAACGAGAGATTGAACGGGAGAAGTGTGTGGTACTGGAGGAGATAAAAATGTACGATGATACACCGGAAGAATATATCACGGATCGCTTTGAGTCCGTTATTTATCCGTCGCAGGCAATTGGACGTCCCATTATCGGGTACCCCGAAACGGTCTCTGGACTGAAGCGTGAAGACCTATTTGAGCATGTCTCCAGACAGTATACTCCCGACCAGATTGTTGTGACTGCCTCAGGGAACCTCCGGCATGGAACTTTGGTCAAGAGTGTTGAGAAATCATTCAAGAACCTTCGGCCTGTCGGCCCGAAGCCTCCAAAAGAAGTTACTCCCTCTCCGTATCAGGCCACTGAACTGTCTCTGACACGTCCCATTCAGCAGGGTCATCTGATCCTGGGGCGATCTGGAGTATCAGTGCATTCCAAAAAGAGAGCAGTATTGGAGATCCTCAATGTTATCCTGGGCGGGGGGAGTTCCAGTCGATTGAATCAACGTATCCGGGAACGGTACGGGTTCTGTTATAACATTTATTCCTTCCTGAATGCATACTCTGATTGTGGAGACTTTGGGATTTACCTTGGACTGGATCCGTCAAAAATCAACCATGCTCTCCGTCTGATCTTTCGGGAGTTTGAGCAATTGACCCAAAAACCGGTCAGCAACCAGATCCTGACACGGGCGAAAGGTCAGGCTCGTGGCGGCATTGCGCTGGGGCTGGAGAGTATGTCCAACCGGATGACTCGGCTCGGGAAGCAGGAACTGTATTTTGGGAGGGTGATCTCAATTGATGAAACGATAGAAGAGTTAGAGGCTGTCACCGCGGAGGATGTCCAGACATTTGCAGGTGATTTTTTGTCTCCAGAAATCTTTTCCAGAGTATTACTGATCCCCGCAGATCCGTGATTCCCGTGTGCATCTGGGCAGGGAGAGTTCCGTAAGCAGGGTTCCCGGCTTCCTGAATGATGAGATTTGAGGGAGAAAGTATCTGTTCATAGTGGCTGAATATGCCCAGTATTTTCATTTCGGGAACCTTTTTCTGATCGGCGAATAGACCCATATTGGTTGATCAGATCAGTTTTCATGGCTGATCTGGGCATGTTCTTAAAAACCGATGAGTCCTCTTGGCCGGTCAAATGGTCAGGGGGCTTGTTGGTTTAGGGATCTTCGGATTTTTTGTCCCTCCGTGTGGAACCGTCTTTAGCGAAATCAGCACCGTTCCGGTTTGGAAACCATTTCTTGGTTGGCGAATAGAATGGTGATTATGTACTTAACTGCAACTTTCTTTGCTCTTGAGTCGTGGAATCGGGGAAAATTCTATCAGATTTTTTGGATGTGCAAGCTCCTGAAGAATTCACAAAGATAGAGCGGTGTATCACATATGTCTACAACTGCAGATCATCCTAAACTCACAGTAAGGAACTTTGGGCCAATACAGCAGGCGGAGGTTGAACTCCCCCCGTTATCCGTATTCATTGGCCCAAGTAACACAGGGAAGTCGTATTTGGCAATCCTGATCTATGCGTTGCATTGTTACTTTGACGACTATATACCAAGCTTTTTTTTAGCACCTCACAGGGAATTTCATTCCTCGCGAGGCTCCATTACACAGGGCATTCTTCATGATTTGCAGAACGTAGTGGATAACCTACGGGCTTTACATGAAAGAGATATCCTCAGGGACCAAGAGGAAATTGTACTTCCAGAACAACTTGCAGCTACCTTACGGGAAAAGTTTCGCAATATATCTGGCACTGGGCTAGAAGACGAAATTGGCAGATGTTTTGGTCTTGAAGCAAAATCACTTCGCCGCTGGGATGTGAATGATGATTCTCACATCGTCTTACGTGCAATGCCAACAACTGATGGCGGCCCACCCCCCGAACATCATTTGATCTTGGGATCCAGCGAAACAGCATTTCAGACGATCGTCCCTGAGGGAATGGTGCTAAGGCTTCGAGCGGATTTTATCATTGCAATGTCTCGCAGTATGCGGCTGCGATCATTTTTATCGCAAGGAGAATTATTTGAAGACTCCTTGGAATCTGGTCGTACATATCAAAGAGAACGGAGCTTGCTAACTCTCATAACAAAATATCTTGCTAGTGATGTCTGCAAGCCATTTGCACAATCTGCCTATTACCTCCCTGCTGACCGAACAGGAATCATGCATGCGCACAAGGCGGTGGTCAGTGCGGCCTTGGGCAATATTGCAATGACTGGGATAGATCAGGTACGAGATATGCCGCTTCTTTCTGGAATCATTGTAGATTTTTTGAAAAAATTGATTACTATTGATGATCCTTCACTTCGGAGACGAAATACTGATTGGTACAAAGATATTCTCAAAATTTGCGAGGAAATTGAGGACGATATACTAAATGGTTCTATAAAAACTAAAAGATCAGAAACAACAAACTATCCTCAATTCGGTTACCGCCGGAGTGGGTGGCCCGAGACCTTGCCATTAAATAATGCATCGTCAATGGTATCGGAACTTGCCCCTGTTCTGTTGTATCTACGTCATCAAGTTAGCCCCGGTGATGTACTGATTATCGAGGAACCTGAATCTCATTTGCACCCTTCTATGCAAGTTCAATTCACGCGTCAACTCGCAGCAATGGTGAATGCGGGAATTCGCATCATCATTACCACTCATAGCGAATGGGTACTGGAAGAACTGGCCAACTTAGTCAGGCTGTCGTTTCTTCCAACACCTGACCGTGACAAGATTGCCGGGGGTGGAGTGGCCCTACACCCGGATAAAGTAGGTGCTTGGCTGTTTCAGCAAGGAACCCTCCCTAGCGGCTCAACCGTGTCGCAGATAGATCTTGACGAATCAGGGCTTTACCCTACCGGTTTTGATGACGTTGCAACTATGCTGCACAACAATTGGGCGCGGATTTCCCGCCAACTCAACAACTAATATGGATACAGTTGTTGGTCGTTTCAAGGAGCACGCTCCCAATGACGCTATCCACCGCTCTAGACTAGGGAAAAAGGGTTGCTTCCTCCGTAAGGACGGTCTTCCGACACCAAATGTGATCATTGACTTGGATAGAATCCCGAAAGCAGATGATTCCAAAAATGCTGACTTTTTGTTTGCATCCAATGATTCTGGCGGTTGGATCGTACCAATAGAGATGAAGAAGGGTGCGCCGGATGCCAGAAAATCTGTACAACAACTTCAGGCTGCCACCAGAATCGCTGAAGAGTGGACTTCGTCTGTGGATGCTCAAAATTTTCGGGCTGTTCTGGTATCGGGTAACTTGCCTAAAGCTGAAAGATTCTCCCTGAGAAAATGTACGGTCCGTTTTGGAGATAAGGATCACTCTATTGAGCGACTCAAATGCGGGACATCGTTAAGAAATGCACCCCGTTAGATCTTGTGGTAGTGCCCGAACAAAAACAGTTAATGTGCACTGATTTTGAATGAACAGTAGATATGAGGCTGACTGGGTGATTTTAGTCTACTTTGCGTGATTCTTCATGGGATGCGAACACATTCCTGGTTGGCGAATAGAATCGCTCGGTTAATCAGATCAGTCCTTATGGCTGATCTGGGCATGGTCTCAAAAAACCGATGAGTCCCCTTGGCCCGTCAAATGGTCAGGGGTGGCTTGTTGGTTTGAGGGCCTCGGATTTTTTTGTCCCTCCGTCTGGAACCGTCTTTAGCGAAATCAGCATCGTTCCGGTTCGGGAACCATTTCATGATCGGCGAATAGAATCACCTGCATTTTGTCGGATCAGTTACTTGTTTCTGATCTGAACAGAGGTTTGTTAGAAAACTGATGAGTCCC
Organism: Rhodothermales bacterium; assembly: GCA_022820435.1. Lineage (GTDB taxonomy): Bacteria > Bacteroidota > Rhodothermia > Rhodothermales > Bin80 > Bin80. The sequence goes on along the minus strand of JAJEFL010000083.1, from coordinate 25,831 downwards.
CTTGGCCAGTCAAATGGTCAGGGGGCTTGTTGGTTAGGTGCCCTCGAATTTTTTTGTCCACTCCTGTGGAACCGTCTTTGGCGAAATCAGCACCGTTCCGGTTCGGGAACCATTTTCTGGTCGGCGAATAGAAGCATATTCGGTTGACTGGATCAGTTATTTATATCTGATCTGAGCACCGTTAAGTTAAAAATGGCTGACGAGTCCTCTTGGCCGGTCAAATGGTCAGGGGGGCTTGTTGGTTTAGGGACCTTCGGATTTTTTGTCCCTCCGTGTGGAACCGTCTTTAGCGAAATCAGCACCGTTCCGGTTCGGGAACCATTTCATGATCGGCGAATAGAAGTTCTTGAGTTTGACTGGATTGGCTAGTTATGGTTGATCTGGGTAACTTCATGTTGAAAATGAACGAGTCCCCTTGGCCAGTCAAATGGTCAGGGGGCTTGTTGGTTAGGTGTCCTCGGATTTTTTGTCCCTCCGTGTGGAACCGTCTTTAGCGAAATCAGCACCGTTCCGGTTCGGGAACCATATCTGAATTGGCGAATAGAAGTTCTTGAGTTTGGCTGGATTAGCTAGTTATGGTTGGTCTAGGTAACTTCTTTGAGCAAAGCCGACGAGTCCCCTTGGCCATTCAAATGGTCAGGGGTGGCTTGTTGGTTTGAGGGTCTCGGATTTTTTGTTCCTCCGTGTGGAACCGTCTTTGGCAAAATCAGCACCGTTCCGGTTCGGGAACCATATCTAAATGGGCGAATAGAACCACCAGCATTTTATCAGATCGGTTACTTGTTTCTGATCTGAACAGGATTTGTTGGAAAACTGATGAGTCCCCTTGGCCGGTCAAATGGTCAGGGGGCTTGTTGGTTTAGGGGCCTTCGAATTTTTTATCCCTGACTGGATTATGTTCAGTGAGTGCCTTCCGGAGAATGTCATTGCCCTGCCAACGGGTCTCCTTCTTTGACGGATTCATTTCTGCGCATCAACGGGTGGCCATAATTTTAGCAAAATCATTTTGCATATCCGATGAAGCAATCACGGGTGCAATCTCATAGTGCTTCATGATATTATATGCATTGGTAGTATTTTGACCTTCGATAGGTTGGATCAATGCAGAGCACCGGAGTTGTTTGCTATTTTGAGCACCAGCGTCCAGCCAGGCGAAAATAAATGCGTCCACACTTTGCTTGCTGATTGAAGCAAAGCACTGGATGACAATGATGTCATTTACCATAAAATTGAACTTGCGAGTGACCCCTGATTTACCGGTGAAGAGTGGGTCATCCGTCACCTTCCAGCCTTCAAATGACGAAAATTTCTTTTTCACCTGCTTACGGAAGGTGGTTTGTTTCGGAATTCTCTCAGATGTCGCCATATAGCCTAGATCATTAATTGCAAGAATCGCCTGAATTAGATTATGGGCAGTTACAGGGAAGTCTTCAAGGCTGCACTCTGCCTTCAATAATTCGTTTCGATGATCCAGTGAAACCCCAAATCCATTCATGATTTCCTGGAAGGCAGGTGCGAGTCTGCCAGATGCATACGAATGCCCCGAAAGGACCATATCTTCCAGAGTTTCGCCAGCGTCAGAGATCAATACTTTACCAGCCCCCAACATTTTCGCGTGAATTTGAATACAATCATTGAAGCGATCCAGATAGGGGGTAGTGATCTCATAAACTCCTCCAAGATCACGAATCAATGTTTGTCCGCGAACCCAATCCCAATAGTGATTCTGTAAAGCCTGAAATGATTCGGTCATGGGAATAATCCTCCAATGAATTCTGGGGTTTCGGTAATGTTGCAATAAGTCAAGAAATCGGCAAAGATTCTACGGGGGGGATCTATGTACATAAAATCATCATTCGGTACTTGAAATGCCCATCTATCACCAAATCCCTCCCTGTAAATATGGATGTGATTGGGGCCAATTGTCGCACCGTCAGTGTCTAGGAGTCAGCCAGCAATAATCTGCGTAGAATCTCTCTTTCTTAAGGCAGATTGCTGGGCAGACGCAAGGGTTACATCTCTGTTATACAAGCATAGTACGATAAATATACGACATTAGGCCAGAATGATATGTGATGAATAGGATGACTGTCTACTGCCCTCGGTCATAGATGAATTCGGGGATTGAATATGTTGGAATGCCATATTGCGAAAAGATCATTGGTCACGGTAGATACTGGGTTGGTATATTTTGAGTGGCTTATGTAAGGTGCATAGCGCACCGTGGTGATCGGAGGCTCATTTCCGTGTGTTTAATTGCAGTCGGGTGGCACGCTCTACGGTAGTTCCAGATGTATTATCGGTGACCCTGATGGTGAGTTCGACCAGTTGGGATTGCTGCCATTCAGAAAGATCCAGTACGATGTGCTCCTTTATCGTGGAGGACTCCGAGTTATATGCGGTTGATGCCGAGATTTTTGGTTCTCCCACACCATCTGCACTCTGAATTTCATAGGACACCTGATAACTGGCCCGTTCCCGGTCATTAAAGCGCAGGAAATAGGCTTCAAAATAGACACCAAGTGGATCGTCGCTATTCCAGTGTGCTTTGACGATCGGAGCGTTCCTGTTGGGCGTGCCTTTTTCGTCAAGTTTCGTCAGGAGGAGGTCACTCATCTCGATGGATTGTCCGTCACCGTTTAATGCAGCCATAGAATCCAGTGTCTGTACGTGAAAGCCAAGTTTGGCAGTGGGCAGAATATTGTTCAAACTGTCAATTTGCGTCCAGGCGTACTCCCACTGCAGCGCAACATTGATGCTTCCATGCAGCCCTCGGGTAATCCATGTATGTGGATCAAAGGGGGAATTTACTCCCTCCTTCAGGTGATATTGGCGCAGCCGCAGGTTCGAGGGGGCAGAGAGCTCGTTACGCGTGACGAGATAGGTGGTCAGCAGAAAATCCTCGGTCGGCTGAGCACCGTTTTTGCGAAGGCTGCGTGTGACTCTGCGCCCCGGTCGCAGCGATTTTGGATCAATCGTCCATGAAATATGCAGCCGCGTCGTTCCTTCCGGTTCCAGAAAGCGGGCCCACCGTATTTCGGGACGCAGGGAAATGGGAGAGTGCCCCACCTCTGTGTCGGAGACCGGAACATGCTCTGATCGGGACCTCTGGTGGAAATTATCCAGGATCCGTGCGTCCCGCAGTAGCTGCTTTGTAAAATAATAAGGATGTGTCTCATCCGAGGATGCAATTGAAACATAGTCACTCACCGTATCAAACAGAGGGCCGTAATGCTCATGGTCTACAGAAAGCTGCTGATAGATGTCGTCCAGCCATTTCAGAAGCACCGGTGCATCCTCCTGCCGGGTACGATATTTGTTGGGAATTAGGTCATCTACCGTACCAATTCTGTATCCGCGTCGCTTGGATTGATACACGAACAGGTAATGCGCATCCTGATGGATACGCCGATAGACCCAGAATTCATTGCGAGTCAGCGTGTATTCAACCGGGCGAAGATAAAGCCCGCTATTTTTGAGTTTGAGTTCTCTTTGAGTATCCGGCCAGCCCAATCGTATCAGAATCTCACCGCGGGCATCCACCCCGAATTCACTGCGCTGATGGCGATAGTGACGGAAGGCATAAGAGATACGGGATAAGTGTTCAATGATCCGCTCATTTGCGAAGGTGGAGGGAACGGGGTCCTGCCGGTTCCACCAACGTACAAGGGCGGTAACATCTGCGGGCCCTCCCGTTCCCTGTAGAAGTGCATCCAGAGAGGAACGAATTTGACCGGTTGTTGGAGTAATCAGTTTCAGAAGCCGTAAGTGTTGATGCAGCTCCTCCGACAGCGGGGTTGCCGAAGTTTGTTGAAGCAGATCAAGATAGATGGATGCGCCCTCTTCGTAGCGCAGGATATTTTGCTGATCAAAAATTTGATGAAGTTCCGAGGAGGTCTGTGCGAATACCGGTGGCAAAAAAATCACGTATAGAATCGTGCAGGCCCCCAGGAAAATACGGCATTTCCTCTGCAGAGTGCAGATTCGATCTTCAAAATGTCGGTGCTCGTTGTGAGTGTACAGCATATTGATCAAGAATCCATGTTGCGTGCAGATGCCAAAGTGTAGACGTTCCTATGCAATAGCCCCAAACCGCTGATCAATCACTAACTTTGGGGGCAAAACAATGATTCAGATTGATCACCTTAAACAGCAGGCCGAGACGAATCGGTTCCAGATATAAGAAACAATTTCAATCGCGATGACCGGTGTGGACAGTATTTCCGTTATAAGCGTTAAAGATGCTCATACTCAGTCAGACCGGTTCGGAACGTCCGTTATATGAACATTCTTGTCACAGGTGGTGCAGGGTTTATTGGCTCCCATGTTACCGATCTACTCATCAACCAGGGGCATACCGTGGAGGTGCTGGATAATCTGTCCAGTGGTTTTCGGGAAAATGTACCACCGTCCGCAAAGCTCCATATAATGGATGTTCAGTCGTCAGAGGCATCTGCGCTGATTCAGGAGAAACGATATACTGCTTTGGTCCATCATGCTGCGCAGATGGATGTACGTCGCAGTGTATCGGATCCGGCTTTTGATGTTCAGGTCAATATTCTTGGACTGATTAATCTCATGGAGGCAGGACGAAAGAGTGGACTGCGCAAGGTGGTGTTTGCGTCAACCGGAGGGGCAATTTATGGTGAGCCGGAAGCAGGGCCGCAGAGCGAGATACATTCACAGCAACCACTCTCCCCCTATGGGATCAGCAAATTGACATCAGAGAAGTTGTTGCATTTTTATTATCATGAATATGGAATTCCCTATGTCGCATTACGATATGGGAATGTGTATGGCCCCCGCCAGAATTCTCATGGGGAGGCGGGAGTCATTGCTATTTTTTCAGAAAGGTTGCTGGCAAATCAGCCAACCATCATTCATGGTGATGGTCTTCAGACACGAGATTATGTCTATGTTGACGATGTAGCCCGTGCGAATCTTGCGGCGCTTAATTTTAATGAATCGCCAACTGCATTCAATATCGGTACGGGTGTTGAAACAGATGTGGTCACACTACACCGGAAACTTCAGGAAGCCCTTGGAATCCACCGGGCTGCAAGGCATGGTCCAGAGAAGCCGGGGGAGCAGCGACGTAGTGTGCTTGACTGCACAAAGGCAGACGATGGGCTTTCCTGGAAGCCGGAGGTCAGTCTTCATGAGGGAATCCAGCGGACGGCAGACTGGTTTGCCTCCCAAAAAGTCGGGGATTGATGTACAGAGTCGAACTTGAAGATTTTGAAGGCCCCCTCGATCTTCTTCTGCTTCTCATTAATCGGCGGGAGATTGACATTTTTGATATCCCAATTGCCCAGATCACGAATGAGTACCTGGCATATGTCCAATTGATGGAATCCATCAATCTGGACGGTGTTGCAGATTATATTTACTTCGCTGCACTGCTGATCAGCATCAAGGCCCGGATGCTGCTCCCACAACCGGAAATGGATGCCGAGGACGATGAGATTGATCCGCGTCAACAGCTCGTCGATCAGCTCCTTGAGTATATTCGCTATAAGGATGCGGCCGAAACTCTGAATCAACAGTTGGAGCAGCGGTCCAGACTGTTTACCCGGGGGAAAGCATCCATGCCGCCCGAGGTGGAAACGCCAGAAAAAGAGGTGCTGGTGAAAGCCACAGTATTTGAACTGATGAATGCGTTGCGTCTTGTACTGGAAGATGCACCCGATGAAGAAACGATCACAATTGTCCCTCAGCAGTACTCAATTGAGGATCAATCTGAGCATATACGCAGGATTTTGTTTACAAAAAAAAGGATCAGTTTCCATGATCTGGTGAGGGGGCAAACCAGAAGTTTCATTGTGGTCACCTTTTTGGCAATACTGGAGATGGCCTACGGGCATGAAATTTGTATTTTGAACACCTTTGACGGGAATGCCTTTATGATTGAGCAGGGGGTGATCACGGGTGTGTGAGATAAACCAGGAAGTTGTGAATACAGAGGTGACCATGGAAATGGTTTTGGAAGCACTGGCCTTTGCCGCGGAAACTCCCGTGAGTGCAGCCCAGATCCGCAGCGTTTATGCTGAAGTGGCTGCAAGCGATGATATCCCGACCGAGGAAGCGGTGCAGGAAGCCGTGGAACTGCTCAATGCCTCCTTTGAACAGCAGGGGCGTGCCCTGCGAATTCAAAAGTGGGCCGGAGGACTGCGTATGGCAACCACTGAAACTGTTGCACCATTTCTGGAGACTTTTTTCCGGCGCGAACGTGCACGTCGTTTAACTCGACCGTTAATGGAAACACTGGCGATTATTGCATACAGGCAGCCAACAACAAAAGTAGAGGTAGATGCGGTCCGCGGAGTAGATTCAGGGTATGCAATCCGAAAATTGCTGTCCCTGGATCTGCTCTGCATTACCGGACGTGCCGAAGTTGCCGGACGGCCGATCCTGTATCGGACTACAGACCGGTTTCTGGAAGAGTTTGGCTTAAATGACCTGGAAGGACTGCCAAATTTGCGACAGGCAGAGGAGTTACTTGGAGAGGCAAATTTTGATCAGGAGCGTCTGCGGCTCCTGATGGCGAACGGGATTGATCACGGCGATCAGAAACCGGTGGAGCACACATCCGATGAGGATACAACTATCTAAATAAAAGTCTTCCTGCAGCTTTATTCAAACGATTCATGGCACAAAAGAAGGTGGAAAAGGCACAAGATCGGATCATGGAAGGTGGACGGCTTAACCGTTACATTGCACGTGCTGGAATTTGCTCACGACGAAATGCAGACGGGCTCATTGAAAATGGGCAGGTTCAGGTGAATGGGCAGGTCGTTCGTGAATACTGGTATCAGGTTAAGACGGGAGATAAGGTGAGTGTCAACGGGAAAATGATTTCACCTAGGGAATTTGTATACATCCTGCTGAATAAACCTAAGGACACCATTACAACCGTGAAAGATCAAAAAAATCGTAAAACGGTATTAGACCTGATTAACATGGACGGAGGAACCAACGGGCTGTTTCCTGTGGGGCGACTTGACCGCAATACAACCGGGGCGCTCCTGTTAACATCGGATGGAGATCTAGGTCATGGGCTCATGCACCCCAGCTTTCAAATTTCGAAACATTACCGGGTGCGTACGTACGAGCCCATTCAACCGGAACAGCTGGATCAACTCTGCCGCGGGATTCCCTTAAAGGACGGCTTAGCGACCTGTGACCGGGCGATCTATCTGCTGCCCGGGAATCCCTTTGAGATCGGTATTGAACTGCATGAAGGACGGAATCGTCAAATTCGGCGAATGTTTGAGGCAATGGGGAATAAAGTAATCGCTTTGGAACGAGTATCCTATGCCGGATTAACGACACATCATTTACGACGTGGAGCATGGCGTGAACTCAAAGAAAGTGAGATTCGTAAATTATATCGCATGATAGGTCAATCGAAACGGTCATGAAACAATCTCGAATAAAAGACTCATCTGGAGCAGAGCAGATCCTTGCAGAGAAGGTGACGCGTGAAGGGCTGACCTATGATGATGTGCTTCTGGTTCCCGGCAGGTCAAGTGTGATGCCCAGAGAGGTAAAGATCAACACCTGGGTCACCCGCAAAATAAGACTCAATATTCCAGTACTCTCGGCGGCAATGGATACCGTTACGGAAGCAGGTCTGGCAATTGCCATGGCACGGGAGGGAGGAATTGGAGTGCTGCACAAGAATATGTCCGTGGATGATCAGGCTGTGCAGGTGCGCAGGGTCAAGCGTTCCGAGAGTGGAATGATCCAGGATCCGATTACGCTTGCAGTGGAGAGTACAGTAGGGGATGCGCGTGCACTTATGGCACGTTATTCAATCGGGGGAATCCCTGTAGTCGATCAGACTAGGCATTTGGTCGGAATTATCACGAACCGGGATCTGAGATTTCAGGAAGATAACATGAAGCCGGTTCGCAGTGTGATGACTTCGACACCACTTCATACGACTCCTGCAGGAACAACCCTTGAACAGGCGGAGCAGATTCTTCAGAAGTATAAGATCGAGAAACTCCCCGTAGTGGATGAAGAAGGGCATCTGAAAGGACTGATCACATTTAAGGATATCGAAAAGAAACGCCGCCATCCCCATGCGTGCAAGGATCATCTCGGCCGTCTGCGTGTCGGTGCAGCTGTGGGGGTGTTTGGGGATATGTTGGAGCGTGTAGATGCGCTTATTGATGCAGGGGTTGATTTTGTTGTTGTGGATACAGCGCATGGGCATTCTGAGGGAGTCCTTACGGCAGTAGAAAAATTAAAAGAACGGCATGATACACTTGAAATTCTTGCAGGGAATGTTGCGACCGGGAAGGGGACTGAGGATCTGATTGCGGCGGGTGCAGATGGTGTCAAGGTTGGAATAGGCCCTGGATCAATCTGTACAACCAGAGTCGTTGCCGGGGTTGGGGTACCTCAATTTTCCGCAGTGCTTGAATGTGCCGCTGCTGCGAAGCCGCACGGAGTTCCGGTTGTGGCGGATGGCGGAATCAAACAGACAGGAGATATCCCCAAAGCTTTAGCGGCAGGTGCATCCTGTATCATGATTGGGAGCCTGTTTGCGGCGGTGGAGGAGAGTCCGGGGGAGACCGTGATCTTTGAGGGGAGGAAGTTTAAGTCCTATCGGGGAATGGGATCTTTGGGGGCCATGAAAGAGGGGAGTAAGGATCGGTATTTTCAGGATGCGGAGGATGATATCAAGAAACTGGTGCCGGAGGGGATTGAGGGGCGGGTGCCTTACAGCGGCTATCTGCATGAGGTGATCTATCAGATGGTCGGTGGGTTAAGAGCCGCAATGGGCTATTGTGGGTGTGAAGATCTGGAGGCATTTCGTGCTAAGTCTGAGTTCGTACGAATTACCGATAGCGGGCTGCGGGAAAGTCACCCGCACAGTGTGCACATCACGAAGGAGGCTCCGAACTACAGTTACCGCAGGTAGGAATGACCGATTACCTGTATTGGTCAAAGCAGCATTGGCAGAAAAATCGGCGGATCGCTGTGTCCTAGAAGGTGACCGTACGCCGTTCACGCGCAGCCTGGTCGGCTGCAAGCACGATTTTCAGGCTGCTGACAGCATCCTGCATATGGTCCGTCAGATTCAGATCTTCCTGAATTGCGCGAAGCAGAAACTCCTGCTCCAGCGCACATAATTCATCATGCGAAGGTTCGTCGGATGTGTCAATGAATTCATCCGGTTGATCAAAGTATCCGTCTTTGTTTCGGCTGCTATGATGAATTTTGAGCCCGCCGGTTTGTGTGTGTCCCTCTATGTCATCGGTTTGATCTTTGACTTCATCGACAATGCTCACAGCGCCGAGAGGGCCAACCACATCCTTTACAAATGATGCAGTTTCGCTCATCATGGGGCCCCAGCCAGCTTCATACCACCCCACCGAGCCATCGTCAAAGAAGACTTGGAGTTGCCCATAGTTATACATGTCGGGTGCGATTTCATCAGACAGTCTTGCTCCGATTGCGTTGACGGCTACCGGGCGGGCACGGGTCATCTGGCACATTACGTCAACATAGTGGACCCCGCAGTCGACGATCGGTGACATGGAGTCCATCAGCTTCCGATGTGTATCCCATTGTTCTGCGCTACTTTGTTGGTTCAAGTTCATACGCATGACCAGGGGTTTGCCAAGCTGCTGCGCCAGAGCGATAAATTTTTTCCAGGCGGGGTGTACGCGCAGAATATATCCGATTACAATCTTACGATTTGTTTTCCGGGCCAGATCAATGAGTGCCTGGGCTTCTTCGGCAGTTTCCGCAAGCGGCTTTTCCACAAATACATGGCAATTGGCCTCAAGGCTCATTTGGACGTATTTGGCATGGGTATCGGGGTAGGTATTCACTGATACAACATCCGGAGCGGTCGTGGACAATGCGTGCTCAAACGACGCGTAGGTCGGCAGCCCGCCCAATTCTTCGCTGAGTTGATTGCGGGAGGCGGGCGTACGGCTCACGAGTCCCGCAATTTCAAAGGCATCCATAGAGTGGTAGGCCCGTGCATGAGACGTTCCCATATGTCCGCAGCCCGCCACAAGTACTTTAAGTTTTTTTGTTGACACTTGGAGAATGTAATTGATTCAAAGTCTGTTACGGATGGATCCAGACAGGGTTCAATGAAAACCACGAAAGCATTGCATTGTTTTCGGCTGAGCGTGGAGGCATTCCAGATTAGTGATTATCGAGTCCATCGTTGATTTGTCGAGAAGTTCGGTTCGTATACGAGTGGACAAAGGCAATCTTTTCGGGATGGGGCGGACACGAAGATGGTAAAATGTTCTACCCTTTAGCAGGCAAGAATGCAGACGAACGGCAGGGATTGAAGTGGCTGAATCTATCGGACTGATCAAAGCAGACCGCGGTGCCAGTGGACAAAGATCAATCCGTATCCATCTTATTCTGTAGCAGCATAGAAACAAAAAAGGGTACCCAAGTCAAGGTACCCTTTAATGCGGTTATCGGGAAGATAACCTATCCTATCAATGAACGCCTTATAAAAAAGCACCCCTTTTACATGATCCGTAGCCATGGGTTCCCAGAATCCCGACAAGAGTACTCAAATGATTCAGAGCAAATCGTGAAATTCAACCGCAAACAACATTTTTAAGCAATCCAGACAGAATGTACACAGCAAAAAAAGGGCTATTCCTGCGGTTTGGAGTGCATAAAACGGCGATCAAGTGCTTGCTGTAGCAGGCGAGAGCACAACTGGGTTATGGGGATCGAAATGGGCCGAATTCATCGGGCTGATCAAAGCAGACTGCGGTGTCCGTGGTACAGCGACCAATCCGTATTCGTCTCATTCTGCAGCAGCATACAAACAAAAAAGGATGCCTGGGGGCACCCTTTAATGTGGCTACCAGAGAGGCGGCCTTTCCATGAAAAATATTTGCTTTACGAAAAAGCACCCCCTTCTACATGATCCGCAGGCATGGGTTCTCAGAATCCCGACAAGAGTGGTCAAATGATTCAGAGTAAATCGTGAAATTCAACCGCAATCAACATTTTTAAGCGATCCAGACAGAATATACAGACAGCAAGAATGCCATTCCTGCGGCTTGGAGTGCATATAACGGCGATCAAGTGTTTGCTTTAGCAGGCGAGATCACGACTGGATTGCAGGGATTGAAATGGGCCGAGCCCATCGGACTGATTCAGGCAATCAGCCTTAGCAATGGTATGGCGACTAACCTAGCAGCCCCTGGATAAAGTATGATCACAGAATTAGACACACAACTGCGTGTCGTAGATGGCCAAATCATCTATTTTTCGCCCTTTTTGAGACTCCAAGAGGCGAAAAACATCTCTTCTATGGCTATTTTGAGTAGTCTAATCTCCAAAAACCAACCCGAAAAGCGTTCCTCAGATTTTTCTTGACTTTATCCACAGGCTGCTAGATCCAGTCTTATTCTGCAGTAGCATAAAACAAAAAAGGATGCCTCAGGAGGCACCCTTTGATGCGGCGACCTGAGAGGCAGCCTACACTAAACTTATTTCAAACTATGAAAAAGCAATCCCTTGTATGTGATCCATAGGCACAGGTTCCCAGAACTCCTAACAAGAGTAGTCAAATTATTCAGAGCGGACATGAAATTTCAACCGCAATCAATATTTTTAAGCGACCCAGACAGAATATACAGACAGCAAGAATGCCATTCCTGCGGTTTGGATTGCATATAACGGCGATCAGGTGTTTGCTTTAGCAGGCGAGATCACGACTGGATTGCAGAGATTGAAATGGGGCGAATTCATCGGGCAGATTCAAGCCATTTACCCTGCAATGGTATGGGGGCCAACCCATACATGTCTTATTCTGCGGTAGCACAGAAACAAAAAAGGATGCCCGAGTGCACCCTTTAATGCGGCTACCCCCCGGTAGCCTTCAACAAAACTTTTTTTCAAACTATGAAAAACAGCCCCTTCTACGTGACTCACAGACACAGGTTCCCAGAACTCCTGCAAGAGTAGTCAAATTATCAGAGCGGATCGTGAAATTCAACCGCAATCAACATTTTTCAAGACATGAAGGCAGGATGTACAGATAACAAAAAAGCCATTCCTGCGGTTTGGATTGCATATATACGGCGATCAAGTGTTTCGTTGCAGGCGAGAGCACAACTGGATTATGGGGATCAAGATGGGCCGAATTCATCGGGCAGATTCAAGCCATTGCCTTGGCAATGGTATGGCACCCAACCTGGATCCAGTCTTGCTCTGCGGTGGTACAGAAACAAAAAAGGGTGCCCGGAGGCACCCTTTAATGCGGCTACCCCTCGGTAGCCTCATAACTTAAATCCGCTTATTCTATGTGATTCACAGGCACAGGTTTCCAGAACTCCTGCAAGAGTAGTCAAATTATCATAGCGGATCGTGAAAATTCAACCGCAATCAACATTTTTAAGCGATCCAGACAGAATATACAGACAGCAAAAAGCCATTCCTGTGGCTTGGAATGCATACAACGGCGATCAAGTGTTCCGTCGCAGGCGGGAGTACAACCGGACAGCCGGGATCAAGACGGGCATTCATCGGGCAGATTCAAGCCATTTACCCTGCAATGGTATGGCGACCAACCTGGATCCAGTCTTACTCTGCGGTAGTACAGAAACAAAAAAGGATGCCCAAGGGCACCCTTTAATGCGGCTACCAGAGGGGCAGCCTCTCCATTTTACAGTGCGTGCTCTACCAAAAAGCACCCCCCTTCTATGTGATTCACAGGAACAGGTTCCCAGAATCCCGACAAGAGTGGTCAAATGATTCAGAGCGGATCGTAAAAATTCAACCGCAATCAACATCTTTAAGCGATGCAGGCAGAATGTACAGATAGCATCCAGGCCATTCCTTCAGATTGGATTCATATAACGGCGATTAAATGTTCGCTGTAGCAGGCGGGAATGCAACCGGACAGTCGGGGTTGAGACGGGCCGAATTCATCCGACTGCTTCAAGAAACTCACCGTGCAAGCGTCACAGGATCCCAACCATGCCAGATTCTTGGTTCCTGATTATTCCGCAAACAAAAAAGGGCGCTCAAGAGCACCCTTTAATGCGGTTGCATTACTAATGCAACAAAGTAATGAACCTATCACAAAAATCTTCATCAAACTGTTGATGAGAACCGCGTGTACGTACATCCATTGGAGCAGGTTCCCAAAATTTCCATTTCTGATGATAGGAAGGAAATTTTTGGCTGCAGCCCCCGAAAATCCTAATTTTGCCGGGAGTGTTCTTCGGCAGATGTGCCATTGAAGTAACGTTAGATGCCAGATTTAGTCCGATTTTTTATTTTTTTGCGATCACCACACTGGAATTGGGCACCTTTTTGCAGAGGTCAGCGTTCCATGGGGCTGTGAAATAAGCATTGCCCGTTTTGCGGCGCATTTTAATTTAGTCAAAAGCATACATGCAAGGTAACGGATTCAAGGTCGGCGCAGTCGTTTTCTTTCTGGCGCTATCTGCCTGGTACTTATTCCCGTCGTTACAGGGAATCTCTCTCAATAACCGATTGGCGGAGATGGGGCAAGAGGAGCGAACTGATTACGAGCGCGAAAATTATTCCAGGATTGAGTCAATCAAGGAAAAATCCCTCAATCTTGGGCTGGATCTTCAGGGAGGAATGCATACCACCATGGAGGTCGGACTGCGGGAATTGCTCGTTCAGTTGGCGGCAGATCGCAGGGATGATGCATTTGATCAGGTTCTTGCGGCAGCGGACGAACGGAGCCAGGAAGAAGGCATCTCATTGATTGATGCATTTGTTGAGGAATTTGAGAGGCGAGATCCGGACGCTAGGCTGTCACGCTATTTCCGCAGTGAAACGATTACACGCCGCTCCGATAATGCGGATGTAACCGATTATTTACGTACGCAGGGTACGGATGCAATTGAGCGTGCCATGCAGGTCATTCGTAACCGTGTAGACAGGTATGGAGTCACCGAACCCTCTATTCAGACGCAGGGAAGTCGCAGGATTGTGGTTGAATTGCCGGGTATTGATGATCCTGAACGCGTGCGACGTCTGCTGAAAGGGACCGCACGGCTGGAATTCCGGCTGATGGCAGATCCAGGTGAACTGAATTCCTCCCTGCAGCGGATTATCAATTACTATGAGGTAGATGTGGCGGCGGAGGCAGATTCCGTAGAAGTCCCCGCCGAAGAGGATATCGCCGAGGAAGCAGATACATCCTTTGATGTCAGTCAGTTACTCGCAGAAACTGAAGGTCTGGACGATGTAGGAAATCCTCTCCTAGATGTTCTGATCCCGGCGGGGCAGGGTTCTGTGGTCTTTGGAGAGGTATCGGTGCAGGATACAGCAACCTTCAATATGCTGATGGCAGATCCCGATGTGCAGGCCATGCTTCCGCGTGATATCGAACTGCTGTACGATGCGAATCCAAGTGGTACAGGCGGTGCGGAATACTATCCGGTATTGGCCGTCAATATGAATGCTGAACTGACGGGGGATGTGATTACAGATGCCAGATCGGACTTTGACCAGACTACAAACCAACCGCTCGTGGATATGGAGATGAACTCCGAAGGTGCCCGGGTGTGGTCACGCCTTACCGGTGCCAATGTGGGAAAGAATGTGGCCATCGTCCTTGATCGCGTTGTGTACTCGTACCCCACGGTGATTGGTCAGATTAGCGGCGGACGATCTCAGATTACGGGACTGGCATCGCAGGAGGAGTCCGATGATATTGTAACGGTGCTCAAGAGCGGAGCACTTCCCGCACCGGTGGAGATTGTTGAAGAACGAACGGTCGGCCCCAGTTTAGGCATTGTTGCCCGGAGATCCGGTTTTATGTCACTTCTGGTTGGGCTTTCTATTGTAGCCCTGTTTATGATTGTCTATTATCGGGGAGGAGGAATGGTTGCGGATCTTGCACTGCTGATTAATATCATCTTCATTCTGGGGATTCTGGCCGGGTTCAATGCCACTCTAACCTTGCCGGGAATTGCCGGCATTGTGCTTACAATCGGTATGGCCGTTGATGCGAATGTACTGATCTTTGAGCGTGTCCGGGAAGAACAGTCTACCGGCAAAACACTGAAAGCATCCATTGACGGGGGGTATGGGAAAGCGCTTAGTGCAATTGTAGATGCGAACATCACCACCTTTTTTGTGGGCATCATCCTCTACTCATTTGGCGTTGGCCCCATTCAGGGATTTGCAGTGACCCTGATGGCAGGCATTTTGGCATCGCTCTTTAGCGCAATTGTGTTTACCCGCATCATCTTTGATTACGTAGTGATTGGCCGCCGCGGAATTGTCAATTTCGGCTGATCAATACCGTACAATCAAACCAAGATATCTTTATGCGCATTTTTGAAAATACGAATTATAATTTAGTCGGAAGCAGAAAAAGGGGCTACGCAGTGAGCGGAATCCTGCTGCTGCTCAGCCTTGGCGCAATCCTTATACGGGGATTGGAAATTGGGATAGATTTCCGGGGTGGGATGGAGTTTGTTGTAGAGAGTGATGAGATATTGGAGGTGACCGAAGTACGCGCGGTCTTAACGCCAGTGCTCGAAACCTCGCCAGAGATTAAAACCTACAGTGATGTGGGGGCCGAAGGGCAGGATGCACTCCTGATTCGGACCGCATCGGAAGGCGAAACTTCGGAGGTGCAAATGCTCATCATCCAGGGTATCTCCGATGCATTTCCAGACAGCAATCCAAGAGTCATCAAGACCGACATCGTGGGGCCCCGATTTGCGGAAGACCTGAAGCGGGGCTCATTCTATGCAGTGCTGGGATCACTTCTGGTCATTTTTCTTTATGTGATGCTTCGTTTTGAATGGAGATTTGGACTCGGTGCAGTGGCAGCCCTCTTCCATGATGTCCTGATTACGCTAGGCGTGTTCTCGCTTCTCCAGGGGATCATGCCCTTCTCCATGCAGATTGATCAGGCGATCATCGCGGCCTTCCTCACGATTGTGGGCTATTCTTTAAATGATACAGTGGTTATCTTTGATCGTATTCGTGAGTATACGAACCTGTTCAAGACAGAACCATACAAAACCGTTGTGAACCGATCCGTGAATACGACACTTAGTCGCACCTTTGTCACATCAGGAACAACCTTGCTGGTTGTGGCTACGTTGTTCATGTTTGGGGGGGAGGTTTTGCGTGGTTTCTCGTTTGCGCTTATCATTGGGATTATTATCGGGACATATTCATCCGTTTTCGTAGCCACTCCCGTAGTGGTTGAATTGTACAATCGGTCTGGTTCGGAAAAAAAAGCCGGCCAACGTTAATCTTATGCAATCATGAATTTTTCAGTCAATGAAGTTTATAATGCGGTCGTCATTACCCTCAAGGGGAATATTATGGGCGGCCCAATGGGAGCAAAGCTCCACGACACACTCAACGGCCTGAAAGAGCAGGGCAAGTTAAATGTGGTCGTGGACTTGGCCAAGGTCAAATTCATGAATTCAAGTGGCCTCGGAATGTTGATCAGCGCAATGACCACGATGCGTAATGCGGGCGGTGATGTGCGTCTCGCCAACCCGGCTGCCAAAATCAGATCCCTGCTTGTGGTTACGAAGCTGGTTACGGTGTTTGAGCACTTTGACTCGGTTCAGGAAGCAGCGGAGAGCTACAAGACCTCCTAAATCATCCCTTTATTCACAGATTGCCCGGACAGTTTCTGTGCTCAGGGACTGCTTTGAGCAGTGATGTGTTCTGTAATGATTCCCTGATGGCAGTAACGGTTGTGGTAGGCAGTCAGTGGGGCGACGAAGGCAAGGGGAAGGTTGTTGACCTGCTCGCTTCTCAATTTGATGTCGTGGCACGCTATCAGGGCGGTGCGAACGCTGGACATACTATCAAGTGGGGGGATACGACACAGGTTCTTCATCTGTTGCCAAGTGGTGTCTTTGCTTCCGGCGTGCATTGCCTGATCGGCAATGGCGTTGTCATTGATCCGAAGGCATTAGTTTCTGAGATCCAGAAAGTTCAGGAGTTAGGGTATGATCTGGAGGGGCGGCTGTGGATTTCCCGGAATGCACACTGTATTCTGCCGTATCATCAGGCACTGGAGAGCGTTCGGTCAGCCGACAGAATCGGAACCACCAAGCGGGGAATTGGACCGGCCTATACAGATAAAATTGCACGGACCGGAATTCGGATCGGTGAATTGATAGACAGGGATGCATTTTTTAAGCGTCTGCAGGTGGAGGTCGCACAAAAGAATCTGGTTCTTCGCGGTGCCTATGGGGAGCGTGAACTTGATGCAGAGGAGATTTTTTCAGAGTATACAGGTTACGCTGAACAACTCCAGGAGTATGTCACAGATACAACACATTTCCTGCATGAAGCGCTGGATCAGGGAAAGCAGATCCTTGCTGAGGGGGCACAGGGATGCCTTCTGGACATTGATTTTGGCACCTATCCTTATGTAACATCAAGCAGTCCGACTGCAGGCGGTGTCTGTACCGGCCTTGGAGTGCCGCCGACTGCCATCCACCGTACTATAGGAATCACAAAAGCATATTGTACACGGGTAGGCCATGGACCATTTCCGACCGAATTAACTGACCATACCGGGGCACATCTTCAGAAGACCGGGGGTGAATTTGGGGCAACTACGGGCAGACCGCGCAGATGTGGATGGCTGGACCTGGTAGCCCTTCGCTATAGTTGCAGGTTGAATGGGTTTTCAGAATTAGCTCTCACGAAACTGGATGTATTGTCGGGTCTGGAGACGGTAAAGGTGTGTGTTGAATATGAGCAGTGGGGAGCGGCGGATTCCCGCTTCACCAATGATGCACAGATACTTGGGGCCGTCACGCCCCGGTATGAGGTGCTGCAGGGCTGGAAGGAGGATATATGTGGATGCCGGAATTTTGAGGCATTGCCAGATGCAGCCAAGGAGTTGGTTCATAGAATCCAATCCTTTACGGGTATACCTGTTACGATGATTTCTACGGGTCCCAGGCGTTCTCAGACGATTCAGGTGGATTGCTGACGGGGGCGTTTCACTTACAGATTATTTAGTATGTTTGCCTTTATCACGAAGCTGAAGCTCAAACTTTTGCTCAGCGTGTTTGCGATGTGCATTGCGCTGGCATCTCTTTTGTACACCAGTAACCTTGTACGGCATTTACAGGAGCGGGAGCGTACGAGTGTTACGATCTGGGCGGCTGCCATTGAACAGGTTGCACTCGCGGCAGCACAAAATCCGTATGAAGCGGATTTTCGGATGATTGCAGACAGGCTGGATCCGGCGGATCCAATGACACCGCAGCATCGGGCGGCGTTAGCCTGGGGGAGCCGGCTGCCTCTGGGAGATCACATTGACTTTATTTTTGATATTATTTCGGAGTATTCCCCCGATGTGCCGGCGGCGATTGTGGATGCGGAGGGAAACCCAATCCGGTGGCAGCATCTTGGGGTTCCGGAGGAAGGGGAGCTGACCTCGGAGGATTCGCTTGAGATCATGCGGCGTATTGCGCAAATGAACCGGAATTATGATCCGATTACGATTGAGGTCAGACAGGATTCTCTTACCCCGGCACTGATTCAGCGTGTACATTACGGAGAGAGTTCAATCATCCGGGATTTGCGGATCTACCCATATCTGCAACTTGCGTTTGTGGCATTATTTATCGGGTTGGGCTATCTCGGCTTTTCGTATGCACGCAGGAGCGAACAGAGCAACCTGTGGGTGGGGATGGCCCGTGAGGCAGCGCATCAACTGGGAACACCAATTTCAAGTCTGATGGGCTGGATTGAAGTGATGCGCACCAATCCCAAGGCCGACCACGATACCTTGAACGAAGTGGATGCAGATGTGCAGCGTCTCAGTTTAGTGACAAACCGGTTTAATGACATCGGCTCGGTGCCCAAGTTGGAAGTTCAGCCATTAGCCCCCGTTCTTGACGCAACTGCAAACTATATGCGCAGACGACTTCCCCGTCGGGGCATGACATTGACGGTGGATGTCTCTACAGAATTGCAGGCCCCGATCAATGCAGATTTATTTGCATGGGTGGTTGAAAATCTGCTCAAGAACGCTATGGATGCCATTGAAAATGAGAATGGGCGGATTCGGATTAATTCGGGAATAGAGAAGGGCCATGTTTACATTGATATAAGTGATAACGGCAAGGGGATTGACCGCAGTGACTGGTCAAGTATCTTCAAGCCCGGGTACAGCACAAAGAAGCGGGGGTGGGGACTTGGTCTCAGTTTAGCCAAGCGCATTGTTGTAGATTATCATGGTGGAATATTAACACTGACGCATTCGGTGGTTGGTCAGGGTTCGAGATTTCGGATTCTGCTTCCGCAGCCCTAGCACAGTGGCTTTACCTCGACCCTTTTTTCCCGGCGGGTGTCTTCGATTTTCCTTTTGATTGACCAATTTGCATAAAAGCCTCATCTGCTGAGCGGGTATCCTATCGTTGGTGAATGAGTGAAGCCAACGATCTCACTTATATTCCACCTCTCGCAGAGATTGATTTGAAGGGTTACTCACGGTATCAACTCCATCCTTGGTTCTATCCGGGCATGGATGTAAATGGAACAGATTTGAGCGTTGCGACCGCAAGCTTAAAGTGATCACATACGAGTTCAAGATCACGCTCTCAAACCGTGTTCTCAGAACCATCTGAATCTGATTTCGTAAATGGGCACCACAGGGGGAGTTTCGAGATGTCGAGAATTTTAACTCAGGTTGCCGTTCTCTTCTTCTGGCGTGAATTGGACGCTATGTGCAAGCAATGCCGACGGAACCCATAAGGTAAACATTGAAAAAAAACATGCAACTCGAACGTGATATTGAAGAAGTCCTTGTAGCAAAACTACAGGATCTTAAGTACAGATACCGCCCAGAAATCCGCAATCGGGCCCATCTTGAAGCGAATTTCAGGCAAAAATTCGAAGCGTTCAATCGTGTCACTCTGAGTGACAATGAGTTCCAGCGATTGCTCAACGACATCGTCACACCGGATGTGTACAAGGCCTCGTGCTCCCTCAGAAATCGGGAAACGTTTATTCGCGAAGACGGCATGCCGCTCAATTACACCCTCGTCAACACCAAGGAATGGTGTAAGAACACCTTTGAAGTTGTCAATCAGTTACGAATCAACACGGATTACAGCCATCACCGCTACGATGTCATTCTCCTGATCAACGGTATCCCCGTAGTTCAGATCGAACTCAAGACGCTCGGAATCAGCCCCCGGCGGGCGATGCAGCAGATTGATAAGTACAAGAAAGATCCCGGCAACGGTTATACGAAGACGTTACTCTGTTTCATCCAGCTCTTTATTGTCAGCAACCGCACGGACACTCTCTATTTCACCAATAACAATTCGAAACACTTTGCCTTTGACGAGGAGGAGCAGTTTCTTCCGATTTACCGGTTCGCGACCAGAAACAATACTAAGATTAACCACCTTGACAAATTCGCTGATCAGTTCCTTGCCAAGTGTACACTCAGCCAGATGATCAGCAAGTACATGGTGCTGATTGCGAGCGAACAAAAACTCCTGATGATGCGCCCGTACCAGATCTACGCGGTCAAGGCTATCGTTGACTGCATCAATCAGAACTGTGGAAATGGTTACATATGGCACACAACGGGCTCGGGCAAGACACTCACCTCCTTCAAGGCCTCAACTCTGCTCAAGGCCAACGAAAGCATCCATAAATGCATCTTCGTCGTTGACCGCAAGGATCTTGACCGCCAGACTCGCGAGGAATTCAACCGATTCCAGGAGAACTGCGTAGAGGAAAACACCAACACCGCCACGCTTGTTCACCGTCTCCTGTCCGAAGATTATGCAGACAAGGTCATTGTGACGACCATTCAAAAACTTGGGCTTGCTCTAAATGAGAGTAGCAGAGATAGCAAGAATGACAGATCCGAGAGGATGTCAACCTTCAGGAAGCGGCTCAATCACCTCCGCGACAAGCGAATGGTTTTCATCTTCGACGAGTGCCACCGATCTCAGTTCGGCGAGAATCATCGGGCCATCAGGGAATTCTTCCCAAATTCCCAGCTTTTTGGATTCACTGGCACCCCAATATTTGAAGATAACGCCTCCGCCAGGCAGATTAACGGGGGTGCAGCTACTCTGCGAACGACAGAGGAATTATTTCAGGAACAACTCCATGCCTACACCATCACGGATGCGATTGAAGACCGGAATGTTCTCCGCTTCCACATCGACTACTACAGGCGAAATGATGCTTCCACTTCCAACATTGATCAGACACTCCCTAAGCGGGTCGTTGCCGAAGCCATCTTAGATAAGCATGACACTGCAACTCGAAACCGGCTTTTCAATGCACTTCTGGCGACCGCGTCGATCAACGACGCCATTGAGTATCTTGATGTTTTCAAGAAGCTGCAGGCGGAACGCCAAGCTGCTGACCCGGAGTTTCGGCCTTTGAAGATCGCCGCCATCTTCTCACCGCCGGCGGAGGGGAATAAAGACATCCAGCAGATCCAGGAGGATCTCTTGCAGGAGCAAGAAGACAATCGACACGAGCCTGAAAAGAAGAAAACTGCGCTCAAAGCCATTATCGCTGATTACAACGGGCAATACGAGACCAATCACGATATCAGCAATTTCGACATCTACTATCAGGATGTACAGAAACGCATCAAGGATCAGCAGTTCCCCAATTGTGATCTGCCTAAAAAGGGTCAGGAAAAGATTGATATCACCATTGTCGTAGACATGTTGCTCACCGGGTTTGATGCTAAATATCTCAACACCCTGTATGTCGACAAGAATCTTAAATATCACGGCTTGATTCAGGCATTCTCACGCACTAACCGCGTACTCAATGCGACCAAACCCTATGGTCACATCCTTGACTTCCGCCAGCAGCAAGGCAATGTAG
Source organism: Rhodothermales bacterium (assembly GCA_022820435.1). Classification (GTDB taxonomy): domain Bacteria; phylum Bacteroidota; class Rhodothermia; order Rhodothermales; family Bin80; genus Bin80. The sequence continues at coordinate 3,970 of JAJEFL010000083.1, read as the reverse complement.
ATGCTGCGCTCACTTTGTTCTCCGGCGAGCAGATCGGCCGGCCGAAGGAGATCTGGCTGGTTGATGATGCACCTGTTATGATTGGCAAATTCACGCAATCTTTCGATGATCTGAAGGGATTCATGCGGTCACAGCAGCTCGCCGCTAGACCTGATCAGGTGACCAATCTCAAGGGGGATGCCGCGCGTGCAGAATTCATCAACCATTTCAAGAAAGTACAGCGGTTCAAGACACAGCTTGACCAGTATACCGATCTAACCGATGAGCAGCGGGAGCAGATTGAACAAATTCTTCCCAAAGACAAACTCCGTGCTTTCCAGTGTGCATATCTCGAAACTGTCCGGTATCTGAAGGAGCAGCAAGGCAGATTCGGAGAGGACGGCGAGCCGGTCAACCCGGATGTTGAGCAGCTTGATTTTGAATTGGTTCTGTTTGCTTCTACTCTCATTGATTACGACTATATCATGGAATTGATCACTAAGTACTCGAATCAGGATCCAAAGAAACTAAAGATCAACCGCGAGGAACTCATTAGTCTGATCCGATCCGATGCCAAGTTCCTTGACGAACAGGAAGATATCACCGAATACATCCATTCGCTTAGAGAAGGCGAGGGCCTCAATAAACCTGAAATTGATGCCGGTTATCAACAATTCAAGGTTGCGAAGCAGGCTAGGCAAATTGAAGATATAGCCCATGAGCGCGGTCTGACAAACGAATCACTCTCGGCTTTCGTAGACACCATTCTTCAGCGCATGATCTTTGACGGCGAGCAACTTACCGATCTGATGGAGCCACTTGGTTTGGGCTGGCGTGATCGTCGTAAGCAGGAACTCGCTCTCATGGCCGATCTTGTTCCGCTCCTGAACAAGTGGGCGCATGGTCGGAATATATCGGGGCTCAATGCCTACGAGTTAGCGGGGGCATCATGACAACCGATGGATCATGCTCTTCAGTGTCCAGTCTGGAGTTTTGAAATACGTTGAGGTAGGTAAAAAATCCGCTTAGCGGGCCTTCAATACAATCGCGAATGAACAAGAAGATACACAAGATCATCAAGGGGCGGGGGCTTATCCTTTGCTTGATTGTTCCAAAGTAGTTAGATTGTGTGGTAGCCAAGCAAGTGCATGTCACTAAACTACGCCAATAATAGGCAGTTTTATGTTTCAAATCGTTCAGGCCTTAGGACAATTGCAGATGTATGTATCCAAGGTCGCAAGCGGTGGAATACCAAGAAGGAGAACTGCTTTATGTTATGAAGATGGGATTTAGCCATGGGTCAAAACTAAAGAATTAGTTGATGATTGGCTTAACCATACCAAGAGTACATTACCGAAGTTTCTGTTGCCGCTTCATCTGCCCAAATTCTATCCGAAGATACTATACTCATGGCTATCTATAGTGCAACGGTTGGGAATTTTGAGCCGTCCTATGGCATGTACCAGATGTGTTGTGCAATGATAGTAGACCCCAAAGATGCCGATTTTCGTTGTTTTTTACCAACTTCAGTATTGCACGCCCACAGATTAAGGGGTTTCGAGTGGTGCAGCGCAATAGAATTTGAACATGGAATTCATTAAGTCGTTACAATTTACATTGCCATCTCTCCCTAGGCAACAGAAGATTGCTGACTGTCTCGGCTCGCTGGATGACCTGATCGCTGCGGAGGGCCGGAAACTCAAAGCCCTGCAGCAGCACAAACAGGGGCTGATGCAGCAGCTCTTTCCCCAGCCCGGCGAAACCGTGTCCCGGCTGCGGTTTCCAGAGTTTCGTGATACGGGAGAGTGGAAGACTGGAACGCTTGGAGAAATTGGTGAATTTATTTCGGGTGGAACCCCAAATACTTCGATTCCAGAGTATTGGGGAGGAAATATACAGTGGTTCACTCCGTCCGAAATCAATGAACGCAACTTATCGAAGAGTAAAAGAACAATTACATGTGAAGGATTGAAGCATTCTTCTGCAAAACTGTTACCTACAGGAGCATTACTCATCACAACGAAGTTCGCCATCGGCGATGTCGGGATTGCTGAAAACCCTTGTGCAACAAGTCAAGGATTCCATTCCCTCGCTGTCTTTGAGAATCAGGTGAACGTCTTTTGGTACTACTGGCTTGTACAGAACAAGCATGAACTTATCAGACGTTCGTCTAACTCAACCTTTTGTGAGATCAGAAAGACTGGGCTCAAACAGATTCCAATTGTTTGCCCAAACAAGGATGAACAGCAGAAAATCGCCGACTGCCTCGGCTCACTGGATGACATGATCGTTGCGGAGGGCCGGAAACTCAAAGCCCTGCGGCAACACAAACAAGGGCTGATGCAGCAACTTTTTCCATGTCTGGAGACAAAATGAAGACGATTGAGGATATTGCGCTGGAACTATACAGTGACAAATTCACCGCTGTTCAATTGCTTTACGCTTTCAACTCGGTCGGAAAAACCCGGCTGTCAGTCGCTTATAAGAATTTAACCAAAGACAAAGATGGAACGCACACAGGTATCTACTACGATGCATACAGCGAAGACCTCTTCATCTGGAATAATGATATTGAGAACGCGGAGGCCAACATAAGATTGACCGTCCGTTCAAGCAGTCTCAGCAGGCTTCATGCTGACCTTAACGAACTCGACATCCACGCGAAATTGAAACCGTATAGAGTGAATTTTGACTTCCGTTTCGTCATGCACCCGGATAGGGAAAAGGGAATTAATTCGATTTCATTTTTCCCGGCGGGAACACAATTCGGTGAAGTCCCTGCGATGAAAATCTCTCGTGGAGAAGAGAGGATTTTCGTCTGGTGTTTCTTTCTGACAATGATGGAAGCGGAGCGCCAGGCTAACTGGTAAAGTGTAGCGGGTGAAAGTCCTGCGTTATGAAACTACAACCGAGTACATATCTCCGCGAGTCATGCGCATCTGTTCGTGAGGGCAGATGTGAAGCGTTGACAGCGGTACATGTGGCCGGGGCTATTGAGCACCGAAAGAGTTATCGTCTGGGTTGCCGAGATTTTCCTGATGATCGAAGGCAACACGTAATTCATCGTAATGGTGAGAGGGATTACGGGCCCACGGTGTCGAAGAACCCAGGGACGCATGCACGCACTTTACCGGGACCTGGGAGGTCTCTATTCTACCCTGGAGTCGTATTTCGGGGTCGCGCAGGGAAGGTGGAAGACACCGAAGCCTGCGATGTACGGAATGGAGAAGTCAGATCGGGGCATAGTAGTGATGAAGGCAGCGAACAAGGGAGTGATCCTGCGGAGTTGCTGGAGCGAAGGCCCCGACCCAAGGGGAAGTTGGGAGATCCTACCACACACCATACACGGAGATGGGCATGTGTGTCCCAGGGGATCAAACGACTACGGCAAAATTTGCCGTTATGCACGACGGTGCGACCCAAGGGAGGAGCCGGCTGCGTTAGCGCGCATGGTCGGATCCGTGCGGGGGGCCCGGGGAAACCCGGGTCCCTACCGCGATCAATGTATGTTCTGAATGGGCAAGTACAGAGAATTGTAGGGTATCTCAGAACCGAGGGAATTGAGGTGAACGAAGATATTCTGTCCGCTACCCAACCCGCCATCTCATCCATATCCGCCCAGGGATAGATATATTTTAGGAAAGATAGCGACCTAAATCCGGCAAAAATATTGTCCTTCCGTTGCCAAAGTAACATTTACACGAATGAGTGGGTACGCGTATTCTCCTGAAAGTTCAATTCTGACTGCTCTGAATAGAGAGTTCGTAGTCCATGGATAAGGTTCGTAAATAGTTCGGTTCTTCGATTATTTTAGTGAAACGGCTCGTTTTTGGACTCCATCTGGATAGAGGTCAAGACCTCCGAGATGGAAGTAGATTGCGGTGGCGAGGCGTTTTTTATTTCGGAAGCCGCGGCTACAGACTTTGACGGTTTTGATTCGGCTGTTAATGCTTTCAGCGGGGCCATTACTGCCCTCCAGGACGATGGCGTT
>JAJEFL010000133.1:0-3309 GCA_022820435.1 Rhodothermales bacterium | reverse complement strand
ACCAACAGCCCCACCAAGCGCGTGGGACTGGGCGGGTATGGTCTGGAGATCACCGAAAGCGTCCCCATTGAGATCCCGCCCAATCAGGAAAATGCGGCTTATCTGCGCACCAAGCGGGATCGCATGGGACATATTCTCCCCAATCTTGATCATACCCCGCCCACCCGGTGCAAACTCTGAACGCAAGTTCTACATTGTAGTGGGATTTTATCTTCAGCGATGGCGTGTGGAGGATTTGCAGATGAAGCCAGTCTATTGACTTCATCGTGCGATCACCATTTACTCGGCGATTGTCTAGCGGTTGCTGTTAATGACACTTATCTGAACTTTCCCCCTGATATAGGGTTGCAGGTTACAAATCGGCGGATGCGCCATTGTACATAGATAGAGTAGATTCGAGGCGCAAATTTAAATTGACCTCGCACGAAATCTAAAATCAAATCCACAAATGATGAGTTTGGAACCTTCTGAGCCTGACTTCTAGACGGATCATGCAGGATGCTTGCCGTAATTGTTTTTTGTATATCGGCGGCGTTTGTCACCCTTTTCTTCGAGAGGCTGACTTTGTTAACCCTTAACTAACGCTTACATTTAGACTGTGAAAAGTTTAACCCTATCCTTGAAACTTGTAGTTCTTTTTGGAGCCCTGACTGTTGGTCTACTCAGTGCTTCAGTATTGATCCAAAATACCACCGCAGTTCCTTGGTGGGCAACATGGGATGTAATATGCACAGAAACGTGGGAGAAAGGCGAAAAAACGAAAGAAACTCGGCAATGTAAAACACCTGGTTCAGAGCCTTTCTGCCCCCAATGCCCGTTTAATCCCTTCTAAGATTGCTGTTTCGCAGTACGGTAATTGCGGGGATGTGGAGACTGTTCCGCATCCCCGCGGATCATTTGCGAAATTCAGTATCTTATTATGCCATGTTGGTAGCCCCCAAATTCCACCGACCACTACTACTCGGATGCCTTGTATGTTTGATCATTGCCGGTTGTAATCAAACAGAAACGTCGACGAGAGATGAAGGCGATTCTGCTTCGGTGACTCCTTACACAGCTAAGATCATGTTGAGTGAAGTTGGCGAGGTTGAACTACTTATGACGGATGAGGCTATTCTGAGTTCATCACATACTGTTCGTATTGACAATGGGGGGCGTATCTTTTGGGTTGAGAGTCGCCCTCCCGTTTACGTATTCAACCATAACGGTGTGTTCATTGGATCAATTGGCGCAGAGGGATCTGGTCCGGGTGAGTTGAGAGGCATAGAGACATTTAATATTGACAGCGCGGGAGATTTTCATATTTTTGATGCCAGTGTCAATCGGGTTAGTCTATTTTCTTCAGATTATTCATTTGTTCGCAGTTACAGTATTGATGCTGATCGTTCTAGCAGGGCAATCTTGAATACCCAAGGTCATTTTGTGATGCTTCGTGAGGCATGGTATAATGGCTTAAAGCCAGCGCTGGTAATCTATGACCAAAATGGCAAAAAAATATCCAGTTCAGGAGAAATGCCCATCTCGGCCAAGGTTCAAAATAACCTTAAACCAAGTGGAGGTATTGCTGTTGATGCTGAAGATAACATCTACTATTCGTACATATCCGATCACAGGATATGGAAAACCGACGTAGAGGGCAATTTGACGACTGTTTTAGACTCCAAGCCCTCGTACTACATTGCTCCAGATGAAAAATTATTGGATCAACTGGAGAAACGTAATTCTCCTGAGCGTACGACCAATCGCATGCGTCACTTTAATTCCGTATCACGAATCACAGGAGTGCACGCTGTCAGAGGAAGGAATCTAATATTCCAGGAGATCATGACCCCTGAATATCACAATGGGAAGAGGAGGCCTCGAATAGACCTTGAGGTCTGGCATAGTTCGGGGTTCAAGATCGGAACAGTCATTGGTACCTATAGCAATATTTCTTTTATAGATGAATCCAACATCTACTACGTACGTTTTCCAAGAGCAGACGAAAATCCGTCTATCTTAGTCTACACCTATGACATATCACGGGACACTGCATTCTGATCCCAAAGTTAATTTTACGTTGAAAAAATGAAATTTCGCCTATCTACGCTTGATAAGCTGTCCTACGTATTGCTTGGGCTTTTAACGGTTCTTTTTATTCCGATTCTTGTCAAGTCAAGCCAAACCCAAGGAATATCTGACGAGTTGAGGATTGAGATCTTCAGTAATCGCGTTGAGGCTATGGCTAGAGTTACAGAAGAAATTGCGTTGGAGATTCCAATGGATGTGTTTAAAGCGGTGGATAAGCCTCATAACACAAACGCTTTCCTCTCGTTTGTCATCCTTCTTGATTCCAGCAATTGTTCAAATGGACTTGATTCAGATGTTCCAAGATTGAATGAACTTCATCGAAATCCAAGGACATGGATTGGTTCTGTACAGGGCTATTATGTATCGCAAGACGAGAATTATTTAGAAGAATTTCTGTCGTCTCATACGATTGAGTTTCCAGTTGTCCACATGGATCCATTAAGGGAATTCCCTAGTTATGCGGTCTCAACCCCCCTTGTTTTGGTGATTGAATCTATGAGTGGAACGATCTTGGACTCACATCAACCAATCCCTGATGACGTTCTCAAGAGCAGACTTTTTTATGAGAAATGGGAACGAATCATGAGAGGTCTGCCCGCAGCACTGAACCGCCAGCCGGCTTTGAACTAGCATTACCTGTTACAAAAAACAACTACCTTACATAAACAATTTTTCCTAAATCTGCGGTTTCGCCGTTCTTTTTTGAGTATGAATCTGTTTGATATGATTCCATTTAAGATTGGGCAGCACTTCGGGGGAGGCATCCCGGCGGGTGATCTCTGCCCGATGTCGCGGCAGATCCACGGGCGGCAGTTCCTGCGTTCGCCCGCCTCGCAACCGCAGTTTGACCGTAGCCTAGTAGTCATTGCGGATCAGTGTGACATCCTCAATGAGCTTGCCCAGAAGTCGTTTGCGATCCTCACTGGTGGTTGCTTCGCCTGAATTCCCATCCTGTGATTTGTAGGTGACCTAGGATAATCGGGTTTGGAGGCGCGAGATTCGGGTTAATCTGAGGGGCTGGATGAATGGTGCGGCGGTCTTCTCGGGGTTTTTCCGAGATCTGGATGGATCGTTTTAGACACTCTGTCCTACGGGAATGGGGGGATCAAACTCCGCGTTGAAAAGCAATCGCTTGCATCCGTCAAGGAGTGACGGCCTGAATGAAAGCCCCAGACACGGAAACCTTCGACTCTATTGAGTCTGCCATTGAAGAGATACGTGCCGGTCGCCTGGTGATCG
>JAJEFL010000073.1:0-5731 GCA_022820435.1 Rhodothermales bacterium | reverse complement strand
GGCGGCATTGATCAGCGACATCTTGTACTTCGTGCAGTCCACAGGGTAGTTGTGATTGCCGGTTTTGGGAGATCCCGTCGAGTTCGTCAGATCGTAAAGGTCACCGGCTGGAATCCAGGCGGCTTCACTTTGCAGGATATGAAATGACGGTAAAACCAGAGCATCTTGCAAAACCCTTAATCTTAAGGATTTTTGTTCACCTGAGTGCATCCAGGAGTGCTTCTTAGCCTGGATTGTTAGTTTTGCAAGAGCCTCGCCAGTCAGGATTCTACCCCTCGTCAATCACGACGATATCCCGGCCGGCTTTCTCCAGGAACGGCCGCCAGATCGTGGCATTCTTGAGCGTATCAATGGAGATGATCGCACGATCAAAGCAGTGGAACGGGTTATGTCCGGCGGGGAGCTGTTCCCGCAGGCGGGCAATGCCGATGGAATTCAGACGTACGAGCGGGATCGAGAACCTGCTCCACAGTTCTTTCTGAAACTGCGTCAGCATACTGGCCAGCGAAACGATCAGGATCCGCTTTCCGCGCCCTCTCCGGATCAGTTCCGTAATCAGGATGCCGGCATCCAGTGCCTTTCCAAGGCCGGTGCCGTCGGCAATCAGAATACGGGGCCGCGGGCGCTCCATGGCCGGCAGGGCAGTCTCCCGCTGATACAAAAGCTCATCCATCGCTCCGCGGTGTCCGAGATAGAACTGATTACGGAGCCTGTTTTTTGGCATTTTCGGTACAGAAAACGGAGATCTATGCACGACGAAGGGGCTCCCCCGCATCTGTTCTTCTTTTTTCTTTGGAACAAATTAGCCTCAAAATCATTCTCCGCTCTTCTGATAGCCGCCATTATGGACCATGAGTGATTTCACAGATCCAAACCCGGATCTGAAAGACCGGGGGAAAGCGAAGTACTTCCACGGACGGAAGGGAATACTGGGTAGGTTCCATCGCCGCCTGAAGTGGGCGGAGAAGGATCCCGGCGAAGGAACCACGTTTCTGATCCAGGCCGCGCCTGGCGCAGGCAAGACCGCGCTGCTCCACGAGTGCACGAAGCTGGCAGAGAATATAGGCTGGGAGGCGGTGCGATTGAACACACGGGCACTCTGGGACACGGACACCATGTGTCAGAGGCTAGGGGATGGATGGATGCCTCTGCTTGACGAGATTGCCGGTCAGGGTGGATTTGATAAATGGATTCAAATCCAGGGGGCCGCGAAGTTTAAACTCCCCGGTCACACCCCTCAGAGTATCATTGAACGGGGGAAGGGTCCGCTCCTTCTATTCTTGGACGAGGCGCAAACGCTGGGGACGGGGATGGCACCCACGGATGCGCGTTACGAGACCGTGAAGGTGTTTCTTGACAGTCTTCACAATGGCTACATGGGGAGGCCCGTGATGCTGGCCGCCGCCGGCCTGAGTGCCACGAAGCGGGCCTTCAAAGATATGGGCGTGTCCAGATTCAAGGACAACTGCTATGTAGAGTTAGGTCCGCTGAAACAGGAAGCGGAACGGGAGGTGATTGAGGACTGGCTTAAGAAGGATGGGCGGGCGAAGGGGGATCCCACGCCCTGGATGGATGCGATTATGCAGAGGACCCATGGCTGGCCGCAGCATGTGGCCGCCTATGCGCAGGCCGCCGCCATTCACCTGCGGGCAACGGGGCGGGAGATGACTCCAGAGAAGTTGAAGACGGCACTCAAAGTGGGGGAGATGAAACGGACAAAATTCTATGAATCAGAGCGGACGGGATTGTCAGGAAAGAGCGCCAGTGCATTGCAAGAGCAATGGCTAATGTTGAGACGGATGGGACTATCGATAAGGACATGGTCATCGCATCCCTGCGGGAAGTATGCAGTGAGGAAAAAGCCGAGGAGGTATTTACCTTAGCCCTGAGTAATGGGGTATTCGATCTGCAGGGCGACAGTTATGTGATCCCGATCCCGTCCATGCGCCGCTGGTTCATGGCCAACTATTATTGAGCGGGATCCACCGATCCACCCCCATCGGGCCTGAATTTCCTGCCTGACAGACCCTTAGATCAAACCCCGACGGAGTTTAATCCTCGTCTCTCCCCTCAGTTCTGACCATGAAATGGAGCGATAGCTGCTCACCGGTTGCGTACATAGTATTTGGTTGAAAACCACGTGTTTTTTAGAAACGAGTTTTTGGAGGCGAGTGCAGGGTTTTCGGTTTTACGGGTTGCGATGATAACATCAATCTCTTGAACTAAATCGTCTAGAGGAGACAGAATGTCAAATTTCGGTTCGGTTGCAGATGTTAGCCAGTGATTCAATGCCCTTATCTGCAACCGGTCTCCCGCTCCGGTGTATCATTGATTTTGGAAATCTTGTAAAAAGGTGATCGTTAAACTGCTCTCATATAATGCAGTAAATTGTACAATCCGGGATCCAGCATGACACGGATAATGGTACATTCTCCCCTCCATAACAGGGCGTACAGTTCTATGGCATGCCCAAAATATGTCTTGATTTCTGTTGGGTTTTTAATTTTCTGGTTCTGCCTCCCCGCTACCGTTCTGGGGCAGGAGCAAACGCCGAACATTCAAATCCATACAGGGGCAGGTATTCAGGCATTCTCCAATTCAGACTCACCGGCTTCTGAAAAAAGAAACCGGAAGTTCCTGAGTTACAGTCTCGAAGTTTCTGTTGTGCAGGAAGAGTCAAACCATCCGACTGTAGCGATTGGTACAGGCAGATCAGATTCTTCTCTCCGTGGCATCCCCGTTCAGAATGTAAGTATTGATGCGACAGATTCATTTTCGAGTACACTTGAATCCGAGGAGAAAAGGTTGCAGGAGATACAGCAGATGATCCAGGGTGCCCGGAATTCGGTGACAGTTTTGGAGGGGAACTCAAGAACATTTGAAGTTGACCTTGCTTCCCGGCCTTCGGGCAATGTGACTGTCACCATTGCAGGCGGAAACACAAAATTAACGGTGAGTCCAGGGGAGCTGACGTTTACACCTTCCAACTGGAATGTACGTCAGCCAGTGACGGTGACCGCGAATCAGGATCCTGGCGAGGAGAATGACCAGGTGACACTGACACTCAATGCTTCAAGCGGAACTGCAGATCCGTCAACGGTAACGGTGACCATTATAGATGACGAATCACCGCGGAGGCGACCACCTGTGTCCATTCAGGAGGGCGGACGACTAAGTTTTGGTATCCCGCTTCTGGAAGTATTAGCACCTCCTTCGGCTGATGTGACATTCGTCGTTACCGGGCACGAAAATACAGTTCTGCGCCCAATTCCGACAAAACTTACCTTTCCGGTCAATGCCTGGCGTGCAGATCAAATCCTGGCCTTAACCACAGAACTGGATGAGGATCTCATGGACGATATGGTCACATTAACGCTCACGGCATCGGGAGGTGGCTACAGTGGCTTGAAATATCTTATTGAGGTAACTGTCATTGACAGACCCCCGCAAGAGGTTTTGATTATGGAGGGAGACTCGATAGATCTTCGTTTCAGCTTGAAGGGAGGGAATCCTGGAGGGCCTAGACGTAATCAGATCGCAACCTTTGACCAGTACGATGATACAGATTTATCGGTGAATCCAAAGCAGTTGGTGTTCAAGGTGGAAGACTGGCGCTCATGTCGGCATCAAGGTCAGCCGACTGTTTGCTCTGGTGCTGAAAGGACAAGAGTAACGGCGATTCATGATGAAGATGCTGTGGATGATCAGAACGTTATGAGGCTCACGGTCACAGGTCCTCCGGATGCCGATTATCTGGGTGTGAGCCGCCTGATTTATGTGAGGATTGAAGACGATGATGATCCAGGGCTGGTGATAGATCCGTTAAGCCTGGAGATTGATGAAGGGGCGAGTGGAGCATTTACGGTCAAGCTCTCGGATCCACCGTTAGGAGATTTTGAAGACAATGATGTCACGGTGGCGATCCCCCCTTCTGCGGGAGATTTGACATCGAATAAAACCAGACTGACCTTCACCGCTTCAAATTGGGATGAAGAACAAACGGTAACCTTAATGGCAGGATACGATGATGATCTGGTAAACGATGTAGATACACTGTGGTTGGCAGCAAATGGCGGCGGCTATGATCGTGAGCGGGGAAGGGTGATTGTGACGATCAAAGATGACGGTCTGCCAGAGATTGTGGTCACGCCGAGTTCAGTGGAGGTGAATGAGGGGAGTTCGGAAACCGTAGAGGTTAAACTTGGGGGCCAGCCGTCAGGGGAGGTCACGGTGATGATGACCTGGCCTGCGGGGACTGATCTGACCCTGAGGCCTGCGATACAAACCTTCACGCCGGCCAACTGGAATGAAGGGCAGGAGGTGACACTGACGGCAGACGAGGATGATGATTTTGTGAATGATCAGGTGTTGGTAACCCTGACCGGAAACGGGGGCGGCTTTACAGGCGTGACGAACTCCATCCTGGTGACCATCATTGATGATGATACCGAAGTTCGGAAGATCATCGTGGCAGAAGAGGAGGTGACGATGGATGAAGGGAGCTCATATCCGCTTAATGTGCGTCTATCCGCACAGCCATCTGAAACTGTAACGCTGCGGCTTAACGGGTATGCGGGAACGGATCTAAGGCTGGATCAATCTTCACTTGCCTTTACGACCACAAATTGGCAGAACGCACAGATCGTAACGTTCACAGCAGAAAAGGATGAGGACTATGATGATGACGAACTGGAATTACTCTTGTCTGCATCTGGAGGAGGCTATGATGATGTGACGCACACGACGAAGGTGACGATCATTGACGAGGGCCCCTTAACGATTTCCATCAATGATGCACAGGCATTGGAAGATGCGGGAAGCCTGCAATTACCCATTGAGCTCAATCGCCCTGCAGAAGATGTGGTGACCGTGCAGTATGAGAGTTCGGACCGGACCGCGGAGGCGGGGCTGGACTACACGGCATCACGCGGGATTGTAATCTTTGACCCAGGGGCGACCCGAGGTGTAGTAGAGATTGAAATTACCGATGATGAACGTCTGGAGGCAGAGGAAGAGTTTGCCGTGAATCTTCTGAATGCCCGTCAGGCAGTCATTGCAGACGGAAAGGGAACGGGTATAGGCACGATTCTGGACAATGACGGGAGTGCAAAACTTCGAATAGATGACATTCTGGTGATGGAAGAGGAAGGCGTAGTCCAGTTCCGGGTATCGCTGTCGCATCCGCAGCGCAGGATGGTGACGGCCGCCTACATGACCCGCGACGGGACGGCCAGAGCCGGCGAAGACTATGAAGCGGCTTCCGGCATGGTAACCCTGGCACCGGGAACCACCGAAGCCCGGATTGCGGTGCGGCTTCTGAAGGAGGATCTGGATTGGGGGGAAGAGACGTTCACGGTGCATCTGGAGTCTGCAAAGCATGCCGGGATTGAGAAGGCGGTGGGGGTGGCCACGATTCAGGAAACGACAACGGCGGCAGGTAAAAAAGTTCTGGACGCGTATGCGGCGCGGTTTGTGCGGACGGCATCGGTGCAGGTGGTGGATGCGCTTGGGGGGCGGTTCCGCCGGGCCGCAGACGGGGCCATGTGCGCCGCGGCCGAGCGTGCAGAGATGGCACAGCTCTGGTACTCGGCTTCTTCCTGGGATCCGTCTCTGGGCGAACTATTGGCGGGCTGCCGCATGTCGCAGAGCCTGCCCCTGTCCAGCGGATCGCTTAGCGTATGGGGGCAGGGCGCATTCCGGCAGTTCAACGGACAGGGCGAGGATGCACTGA
>JAJEFL010000051.1:0-4551 GCA_022820435.1 Rhodothermales bacterium | reverse complement strand
GAAGCCTGCTACACGGGAGCGGGGCGAGGTGCGCTATTTTCACGGGCGAGTGAAAATTCTGGCCGACTTCAAGGAACTGCTGGGCAGGGCAAAGGCGGGGAACTCCGGTACCTCTATTCTGATTCAGGCGGCCCCCGGTGCGGGCAAGACCGCCCTGCTCGCCGAATGTGCACGTTTGGCAGGGGGACAGCGATGGCAGACCGCCCGCATCAAACTTCGTGACCTCTGGCATACAAACACACTACTCCAGTCGCTGGGACGGGAGAAAGAGACAAGGCAGAAGGATGTTACGCGCGGGGGCAATCTGAACGTATCCGGGGGAATCGGAGATGTGGGGAAATTGTCGTTCAGCGCCGGCCGTTCCTCCACTGCGACCTATGCGGAGCGCACCACGCTGGAGGTGCTGAAGAATCAAAAGGGGAACTTACTCCTTGTCCTGGACGAAGCGCAAAAGCTTGCGCTCACTCAACCTGGACATGCTGAGATGATATGTGACTTCCTTGATGCCATCCATAACGGGGAAGTGGGGAGGCCCGTGATCCTGATTGCTGCAGGCCTGGGGGCCACCGTGACGATCTTTGATTCTCTGGGAATATCAAGATTTAACACTGGGAACCAGATCAATCTGGAACCGCTGAGTGAAGGGTCAGGCCGGGCGGTCATTCAGGACTGGCTCATGGAAGAAGGCGGGGCGAAGGGCGATCCCGCCCCCTGGATTCATGCGATTGCACGGGAGACGCATGGCTGGCCACAGCACATTATGGCATATGTGTGGCTTGCCTTGAAGCAGTTGAAGTCGACCGGGGGGAAGTTGACTCCAGAGGGGCTGAAAACGGTGCTGAAAGAAGGGCGGAAAGGACGGATTGAGTTTTACGAGGCGCGGACTCGGGGCATCCCTGAAGAGCAACTCCACTGCATCGCAAGAGTGATCGCATGTGCTCCATCCGGTAGCAGTGTTACGAAGATGGATATTATAGCCTCCCTCCGCATGGATTACAATCCTGATATGGCCGAGAAAATCTTCACACTGGCCCTTCATAAGGGGATCCTGGACGAGCGGGAGAATCGGTATGTGGTTCCAATCCCCTCCATGCACGACTGGCTGGTTGACAACTTCTCCCGTTATCGGGCACCGTTATTTCCCCCGCCACAGCCCCCTGATTTGTCAAGCGAACATGACCAAGAATTATCCAGATAGCCCAGTGAAACGCAGGAATGATTCTAAAACAGATATATCCCAGCAGCACAGTAGTGTGTCTCCAAAACCCAGTCCTTCCACTGAAAACTATTTCGTGTTCTAACGTCAGTCAGGGTTTTTCCCTTTATCCGGAGAACGCAAACAATTCCACAGATAATTTTGCACCGTTGGTGATTCCAGGCAAAGACAGGGCGATAAATCTGACTGCAGAAAATTGGCCCGTCTACCGGTCCGTGATCACGAACTACGAAGGGCAGTCCGCTTCTCTGGACGGTGAGCGGGTTCTCATTAACGGCGAGGCGCAGGATTCCTGCACATTCAGTCAGGATTATTATTTCGTGATGGGAGACAACCGGGACAATTCCGAGGACAGCCGTTTCTGGGGATTTGTCCCGATGGACCATGTGGTCGGCCGTGTGGTTATCGTTTATTTTTCATGGAACAGTCCGGGGAGTCTGTTTCTGATTGGCCAGATCCGCGGCAACAGGATGTTCCGTGCCATCCAGTAGTGACTGGTGCCTGTGGTTATGCCGTAATAAGCCCGCGGGGTGATAGAGTGGTAATCAACGGGATACATGCCGGGGCAGGATCTGCTTCACCTGTGCATCAATTTCGTCAAATGTGCCATCCTCAGAGAGTTGTTTGCGGATGCGCTTGGACGCTGCGATTTGTCCGGTAGGCAGTTCCATCTCCCTGACGATCTTTTCGGCGGTCTCCCCCAGGCTTGAAAGTTCCTTATGAACATCGTTTTTTTTGTCCCACTGTGGAATCGGTATATTTTCCCAGGGGGTCTTTGAAAAATGTCGTCCACTTGTGCGGGTGCTCCGAAAGGCCTTTTCAAGGGAAGGTGCGTTCAATACCGCCACCAGATAACATGCTTCGGCGTGACTGTCCATCCTTCTCCGGTACACACCGCAATCAATCACGGCCGCGCCTGCCTGCATGTACGATGCACGCATGATATCCCCGCTTGCAGGGTAGACGACCTGCCATTCGCCGATCTGGGATCGCAGCGGCAGCTGCCGTGACAGTTTATTGCTGTAATTTATCTGGTTGAGAAGGTTCTTGGGAGTATTTCCGCCCAGGCCCCTGTGTTCCTGATAAATATCATCAAGCTCCCGCCAAAAGTCGTTCTCTCTCACTTTTTCCTGCGAGGTGAGTAAGTGACCGTCTTTGCCGCAGGGGATGATCCCTGTCCGGAATCCCGCAATCAGGAAGGGAAACAGTTGCCCAGAGGTGAGGATCGGCATAACCCAACGCACAGGAACTTCACCGGATTTAATGGACACGGTTCTCCATTTACCCTTGTCTGATTTTGCAGTTGTTACATTTCTTGTATCTGGAGTACTCCCCGCTTGGTTCAGATCCACCACAGTCAAGACCTTCGGGGTGATGGTAGCCCCCTGTCGCCATCCTTTCGCGTTATAGTCTGATGACTCTTGAGGAAAGGAATCCGGCGTTTTCCAGTGCAGTAAAGACTGTGCCTCCTTCCATGACATGGATGCTTGGGGGGGTGCATTTTTACAATGAGCTTCCAGTGCAGCATCTTCCCCCAAAGACGAACTCCGAACTTCAAAGATCACGCAGCTGCGCCTGGCATCGCCTCCCCCAAAGACTTTCGCCGAGGAAAAATCAAGGGTTTGAGAGATGTGTGTTCCGTGCAGGTCACGAAAATTCCCCCAGCTCCCCGCCCGAATGGCTGATGCCTTGGTCACCCATGCCGCGGGATCGGCTTCTGGTTGGTTCAAATAGGAATTCCGTGCGTGGCAGATAAAAAGTTGCGCAATATCAAAGTGCGGCGCTTGGTTTCCCCCGACCCAAAGATAAGATCCAAGTGGCTTCCCCTTCCCCGCAGCCCCTTCAAGTTCCCTTTTCCGGTCACGCGCCTGGATATGTGAAAGTTTCACCCATGGCGGATTTGCGACGATCCGGTCAATCTTGCGCCTTGCAAGCCGGTCGGGGCCGAGAATATTCTGAATGTACCATGTCCAGACCGAATTGCCTTCCTGCTGGATGATTTTTGTCAGGGATTTGTGACACGCAATGATCCGATCCTCTACATTTTTCATGGTCATCATGATGTCGGCGGGGACAGGATCGCCCTGCATGGCTGCTTCCACGATGCGCGGGAGCATGCCAGAGAAACCTGGATGGTCAGAAAATTCTCTTGGAATCCGTATCTCGGTCCCTCGTGGTGAGCGGATCAAGACCTCTCCATCCTCCGGAGCGAACAGACTACTCTCGTCAGTCTGCCGCAGCATCAGAGCATCGCCCTGATAGATGGCCATACTTGACAACCCCAAAGAAGGCGTAGCGGGTAGTGCACGAAGCAGGGTGGCACGGGCGAACTCTACCGCCACCGGGTGAATATCAATGCCATGAATGAGCCGGCAGGCGACATCGGATCGCTGAACAGGTGGCAAATTCCTGGCAGTCCTACTTGCCAGAATCCGCTTTGCACAATGATAGAGAAACGTGCCCGATCCGCAGGTCGGATCCAGTACTCCAAGACCGCCCGGCATGGTCTGTCCGTGGGATACGGCAAGGGCAGTACTCACGGCATGGTCACACCATTTGTTGTCCAGCACTTCTTCAACCATCATTTCGGCCAGCCAGTCCGGCGTATAGACCTCTCCAAAATCTCTTCGGTCATGCGCCTCTATAAACCCCTCGTACAGGGGGCGCATAACGTCGCCTTGTGTGTGGCGCCAGTCATAGGAATGGATACGGTCAAGCAGTTGCTGTGCCCATCTGCGACCAGGCTCTATTTCAATAATCCATGCCGGGTATCCGTCCCGCAACAATTGTCTGGGATCAGGATCATCATCGGGCCTGCCCAGTGTATGTACCACGCCTCTGGCAAGTGCAACAAGGAAGCAGTGTGCGATAAACAGATCCTCCTGGGCGTACGAGTTTGCTGGTGCCATTCCCGAGCCTCGAAGAATATCCAGCCATAAGTGTTTCTTCGTATTGGTGGTTTTGCGGATTCGAGCGTTCGAGATGTTTTTGTAGATTGCCTGCAATTTGTGCAGAGCTCCTTCAAAGAGGGAGAGGGGATTGGCTGGGATCCATGGCTTTCCGACCGGCTCCGCGTTAAGAAGGGGGGCAATACGCTGGAGAAAATCCGTTTCGTTCTGCGGCATGAATCCGCTGAATACACACTTTGCCTCTGTTTGATATGTGTGCGGGAACTGCCATGCGTGCCAGATACGGCCATCGGTAACAACACCCGTCCATGGAAGGTCAGGCTGCCTGTCCGAGAATAGTGCCCCAAGTTCGTCGTCTTTTTCGGCAGTCAGATAACGCGCAACCTGTTCATAAGGCGTTTCGTCATTGGTGCGTCCCTGCACCCG
>JAJEFL010000141.1:0-3094 GCA_022820435.1 Rhodothermales bacterium | reverse complement strand
AGAACATTCGAAGGAATGACTTGCGTCATATTGCCTTATCGCTCACCGAAATCTCTACGCTTGTCATTCTGGAAGACCTGAAAACCAAGGGTATGACCGCAAGCGCGAAAGGAACGGTGGAGAATCCGGGCAGGAAGGTGAGGCAGAAAGCAGGACTGAACCGCTCGATACTCGGAACAGGATGGGCGATACTGGAGCAATTCCTGCGGGAGCGAGGCGTGGTGATCAAGGTACCCCCGCATTATACATCGCAGACATGCAGCAAGTGTTCCTGTGTGAACGCCAAAAATCGGCAAAGGCAGTCCGAGTTTCTATGTCTGACGTGCGGGTACCAGGCGAATGCGGACACGAATGCGTCCGTAAATATCCGGGCGTCGGGGATGGCGTCCTGGCACGAATTGTGCCGAACGGGTTGTGGAGCCTATGTGAGACCTGTCCTTGCGGAGCGCAAGCCTGCAACCGGGCAACGGGTGATGAAGCACCAAAAAGAACATGGTGCCCATGGGCACTCATGTATATAATTCCCAAAAATATATCCTTCCGTAACAATACGGCAAAGGCTTTCGTAACGGGGGTAGACGCTCTTGTATACCTGGGAATGCAAAAGCATAATTCTAACGATCAAATATCTGATTATGCTTCGACTGTTATTATGTGCCGCATTCTGTGGCAGTTTTGTCTCCCAATCCCAGGCTCAAGCACAAAATGGGGGTTCAGAACACGAAACTACCGATTCCGGGGTTGAATCCTCTACAGGATTTCAACCGAATTTCAAACCTACTCTAACCGTTACCAGAGCAAAAGGAGCAATACGGGTGGATGGACAACTGGATGAAGATGTCTGGAAGGCGGTTGTGGAAGTCCGAAATTTTTCGGAAGTGTTTCCGAATGAACAGCACCGCCCCCCGGTAGAATTGAGTGGACGGGTTATGTACGATGACGATTACCTCTATGTGGGGATCATGGTCATGGATGATCCAGGTCAGATCCGTGCGAACCTCAGTGACAGGGATGAGATTTGGCAGGATGATTATGCCGGGATTGTGCTGGACCCGAACCGGGACGGGCAGGGCATGTATTTTATCGCTGCCAATCCCCTTGGGATCCAGGCCGATTCGTTTATCTCGCCAAATAACGAGGATGATGGATTTGACATCCTGTTCCGGTCCGGCGGGCAGATCACCGAAAAGGGGTATCAGGTGGAGATGGCCATTCCATTCAAGAGCCTGCGCTTTCCCAATACAGATGTCCAGACCTGGGGGGCGACCCTCTGGATTACCCGCCCCCGGGAAAGCCGGAGTCAATACTCCTGGGCCGCCATTGATCAGGATGATCCGTGCATGAGCTGTCAACTTGGCGAGATCAACGGGATCCGGGGGGTACGAGCCGGACGCAACCTCGAAATTCTGCCTTCCCTGACGGGGGGCGGCGTTGGTGCGCTCCGGGATGCGGATGTACCTGCTTCCGGGTTCAAGAATGATCGGGTCACGCTTGAGCCTTCGCTGAATCTAAAGTACGGCATCACCTCGGAACTCACGGCAGATGTAACCGTCAACCCGGACTTCAGCCAGATTGAATCAGATGAGGCGCAAATTGATGTGAACTCGACGTTTGCACTGTTCTTTCAGGAGCGCCGCCCATTTTTTCAGGAAGGATCGGGGCTGTTTGACACCGATATTCAGACCGTCTATACCCGATCCATTAATGATCCGATTGGGGCCGCAAAGTTGACCGGGCGGTTTGGTTCGGTGGATGTGGCCTATATCGGTGCAAGAGATCACCACTCGCCCCTCCTGCTGCCTTTTGAGGAAGAAAGCCGGGTGCTGGAGGGAGGTCGCAGTGTTTCCAATATCCTGCGGGTGCGGCATAATTTCAATAATGACTCCTTTATTGGCGCACTCATTACGGATCGCAGACTGGATGAAGGGGGATCCGGGTCTACGGTCAGTGTCGATGCGGCAGCGAGATTTCTGCAAAAGTATACCCTCAGCGGCCAATTTGTGTACAGCCGCAATGTGGAGCCTGAAGATGAAAAACTGAGCGAAGATGTGGGGGATATCACATTTGGGAAAAAGGGGTATACCGGCGCACTGGATGGAGAGTCGTTCAGCGGGTATGCGGCAAGGGCCGAGTTTGACCGGGGAGCGCGGCACTGGTCATTTGAGGGGGGCTATGAAGCAGTGAGCCCGACCTTTCGTGCCGATAACGGCTTCGTTCGCCAGAACAATGAACAGACGGCGTACCTTTGGCAGGGGGTCACCATCTATCCGGAAAAGGTGATCGGGTTTGTAGACCGGATCCGGCCAAATCTGCTGATCGGCAGTAACTGGAATTTTGACGGTCTGCAAAAAAGTTTTTTCTTCCGCCCTGCAGTCTCTGTTCAACTAAAACGGCAGACAAATATTCAAATTAACTGGTGGTACCGGGAAGAGAATTTTGCAGGAGTCCAGTTTGACGGAATGACTAGGGTGAATGCGAATATTTTCAGCAATTTCAGCAAGCGTGTCAACTTGGGAATAGATGCTGGAATCGGCGAGTCAATCGCGCGCTTTCTTGATGAGCCGGAAATCGGAAACAGCCTGGATATCAGTGTCTGGGGGACACTGCGCCCGACACAGCGGATGTCCATTCGGCCGCAATTTTCCTACTCGCGGCTGTCTGACAAGGAAACAGGCGAAGAATTCTTCAGCGGATACATTGTCCGTACCCGGGTGAAGTATCAGTTCAGCCGTTACTTCTTTTTGCGCACCATTGTCCAGTACAGCGAGTTCTCTAAATCCCTGGAGATTGACCCGCTCTTAACCTACAAGATCAATGCATTTACCGCGTTGCATGTAGGGTCAACGCATGATTTTGATCAGTTCAATCGTGCGCAGGGGGCCGAAAAGTACTTTCGGCAGAGCAGTCGGCAGATATTTTTCAAGGTTCAGTACCTTTTTCGGACCTAAAATTTTGGGAATTATATCCATGAGTCACAACTCTCATGGTCTTTTTGGTGCTTCATCACCCGTTGCCCGGTTGCAGGCTTGCGCTCCGCAATGACAGGTCTACCATAGGCTCCACAACCCGTTCGGCACAATTCGTGCCAGAACGC
>JAJEFL010000002.1:0-19441 GCA_022820435.1 Rhodothermales bacterium | reverse complement strand
GGGGGTGGCGAAATTACTGCGGGATCGGCTCCGAACCACGAACATTATTGAGAGCATTAACGGCGGACTTGCACACACGACCCGCAGAGTTACCCGATGGTGCAACTCGAATCAGCGCCAGCGATGGATTGCCACGGCGTGTCTAGACATTGAAGCGAACTCCCTCAACTCCATTCCCCAGAACTGGCAGTGGGAGGGACTGCTCCGAGCACTAAAACGACACGGTCAAACCAAAAAACACTATCTTATACCCCCAAAAGCGCCATAAACTCCAACTAACAATGGCGCATCCCCCTTGGACAGCCTGCGGACAATGGAAAGTGTGTTGATCATGTCTCTGTAATTGATTTAGCAGAGATACATCCTCTATTAGTTTCGGTTCCGGGCCCTATTCAGATACACAATCAGACAAAGAGATACTGGTGCCAAAGATAGGGATCAGATCGCTTAGATCAGGGGAAGTTGATTCCACGATTCAAATGTGCCACCCTGTAGAACCTCATCAGAAGGGCAATCACCCGCTACACCCATCTGAGGATACACGACCAACCCTCCGAGATCATCTTGGCTTCAATGCTACTAGGATGTAACGCTGCGCTGAACCCATAAACTCGTTTTTTCATGCCTGCCCACGCCAAAAGCGGAGACAACTCAAGCCCCATATACTCCACGCCAAGGATGTAGTCTCCAGAAATGAACATGTGCCCACCTGAAACGAAGATAGAATCATCCCTTCCTGATTACTGGGAAATCTCAGGGCAATACACCTGCGGCAACAAGAACACCTATAACAGCCAAACCTGTTCCAACAATCCAATACACTATCCGTGTTTCCTGTGCACTTACATCCGCCTTCAGAGCGCTTATTTCGCCGCGTACAGTATTGGTCTGATTACGTACAAAATCCTTGGTGGCAAGATCCCCTTGTTGTTGTTCTACGGCATCGGCAATTGACTTAGCAATTGCCTCGGCTTGCTCCCGATCAACCCCTGCATTAGAGAGATTGTTCGCAATGGAAAGTGTATCCGTCATGGGATTAGAAAAAAGCGTCCACCGCCTTTATGCCGTCCTGTCTCCATTGGTTCCAAACTTGTAACTTTAAAGGTAGTTCTGCTCATGCACCTCCACACGCTATGTAGATCACCTCCGGGCAAGTAGATACACTTCGTTGAACCCAACTTGTGCTGCATTCGGCACCTTTTGTACGCAATCAACTACCACCGCAGAAAATCAAGTTACCTTTCCATGTCTGACCACACTGTACCCCGACACGCTACAAGAAATCGGACACTGACCTGCACCCCTGAAGAGATCCGCAATCTGTACAGTATGATTTTACAGGTTGACCAGACGGTGGACATTCAATACCTTCGCGTTCAACTGATCGGTAGGGATTTTTTGAGATAGCCGGCCATCTTCCTGCCCGGTTCGTAGACCTTCTCGTACTTCACCCGACAAACAATCTCATCAGGGACTACCACGGGAATCGTTTTAGAAAACGGGATGGCAATCAATATCTGGTGTGGTTTCCAAAAATAATCTCCCTACTCACGCCGATAATAAAATGCAATGCCAGCCCTTCGCATACTGATCAAGCGCATTTCGCCTGCGCCCGCGGTATCTGAGTCTGAAGCATCTGCGCCGGCGGAGCCGGAACCGGATTTCGAGACCTTTGCAGGGCTGCCCAATCCCGCTTTTTGCCGGGACTCCATGCCTTGATTGGAGCCGGAGTCAATCTACACGCATCCCCTTCAGTCTCCGAACTTTCCTTCAAGGGACATTCTGGCGGTGCTGTGTAGCTTCCGGGCGGTAACTGGAAAGATTGAATTCCGTAACAACTCATCGATGCATCAATTAGTCTACCGCGGGGAGATGCAGAAACATATAGTTCTGTAGTTTGTATGTCTCCGCAACAATCGGTTTTTCTTTCATAATCATAACTAAAATGATCTACGGCAAGTTTTCCCCGCAGGAGTATCCACTGTACTCCCGTCGAAGTGTGTCCGAGGCACTGAGAATGCCGTATTCCACGCTGTATTCGTGGCTGAAAAGCAATCACAGGGAATCTGTAATATCGGCTTCGGATCCTGAACAGACGCTGAATTTTCTTCAGCTTTCAGAGGCCTTTGCAATCAATTACATGCGGAAAAACCTAGGGATTTCTCTTCACAAAATCCGAGAAGCGTCGCAATACCTCGGGCAGAAATTGGGGATCCCTTACCCGTTAGTTCATTCTAGGCTCCGCGTAGGAACCGATGTTTATTTTGAGCATGCCCGGGAGATTTTGTTGAATGCAACACGTTACGGGCAGGTGGAATCGGTTGATCTTATCGGCAGATACATCAGTCGCATTGAGTTTAGTGAGGAGGAACTTCCTGATGTATTATATCCCTGGATCCCTGACGTGGAAAGAAGGACCATCAGGATTGATCCACGAATCCGGTTTGGGCAGCCTACTATAACTGGAACCGGGATATCTGTCACGGCGGTACAAGGTAGATTCAAGGCTGGAGAGTCGCCGAGAGATATTGCGGATAGCTATGGAATTAGGCGTGTCAAGGTTGAGGATGCCATAGCCTATGCTACATGCTGACTTACCTGTGTTTTACGTAGACGGATGCCTTGACAGAGATTGTCTAACGTCAGCAACTTTATTCTGAGCGGTCACTTACTAGTTTTCCAATCAGGCTGTCTTGGACTGCTAAACAACTTTCTGATTTGATGATTGAACTGTTCGAGCAGGAATGAAGGGGCCGCATTACCTGACGGATTCATCGTTCTGGTGAGTTGTCCCATGGCATCCCCCCAATCCGATCACCTTCCAATGCATGCCGGCGAATCCTCCCCCCAATCCTCCAGAGGTTTTCTGCAAATACCCTGAACGAACCTGCGACGGCATCGCCCATATCCATATTCCGGTATTACATGCCTGCCTTGAGTGCATGCCCCCGGAATACCATACATTGGGCTCTCTTGTACAGTCTTCCGAATAAGCCCTGCTCTTACACGGCTGGACTAATCCTCATTCGCGGCAATGGTCTCCAGATCCTCTACCCTGCGCTTGAGCACGCTCACCTCGTTTTCTGCATTCTCAAGACGTGCCATCACCTCCTTCAGCAGTGCTTTGCCCCCATGAGTAATCTGACCATCCAGATAAATCCATAGTAAAACCAACCCAACAACAGACAGAAGCACAAGAGCTCCCAGAATGAGAAAAAATATCATCGCTGCTTTAGTTTTGCGTTCTGTGCAATCATTTCAGATGCTTCTATGTCCAATTTCTCCTTTTTGGAAGGATCCTCAAGCAGCCGGGTGACTACAATGGATTCCAGGTTTTCAATGCGCTGCTTTGCCGATTCAAGCTGGTCCTCCGCTTCCGTTAGCCGTGCGACATATTCCTCCACAGCCGGTGAACTGACCTGCGCTTTCTGGACTTTAATCCATTTTTCAAACGCTGAGTAACAAAATGGAGTGAGAATGCCAACAATCGCAACAATAGCCCAAATCATGATTCAAAGTAAATGTTTTGCAGAGACAGAAACTATCAAGGATACTCCGCTGTGAGTCTGTAGTTGCATGACTGCACAATTTGTTCGCATTCTAAGACGCATTCTTGCGCGCAGAAAGCATCCGCGCTGGAAAAAACTTGAGGCAGCCCTCGGGATCCGTATCTATAATTTCGCCCTCTTTGAAAAAGCTCTCCGCCATCCCTCGGCACAGCGTAACCACACGCACGGAATTCTTCAGTCCTACGAGCGATTAGAGTTCCTGGGAGATGCAATCCTGGGGGCAGTCGTCGCCGAATACCTCTACGACAGGTTCCCCGAAGAGATGGAAGGCTTTCTGACCGATACGCGCTCCAAACTCGTAAGCGGAACTGCCTGCGCAAAAACGGCCCGTGATCTTGGATTAGGTGACTTTATTGAACTCAATCCCTATATGGAATCACACGGCGGGCGTAAAAATAATTCCGTCCTAGCCGACTGCCTGGAGTCTATTATTGGTGCAATTCATCTGGACAGCGGTATAACCCGTTCCCGGAATTTTATTCATCAGAACATCCTGGAATATGTAGACTTCCAGCAACTCATTACGAAAGATGACAACTATAAAAGCAGACTTCAGGAATATGCACAGGCAAGAGGGTGGCCGCAACCGGAATACTTCGTCACCGATACCGCCGGGCCTCCACATGACCGTATCTTTACCGTTCATGTTCATGTCAACGGAGACCGCCTCGGCAGAGGTCAGGCAACCAGCAAAAAGAAAGCGCAGCAACAGGCCGCGCATCAGGCGTTGAAGTCACTGACATCAAACCGCAAACACTTTCCAAACAGGTCGTAAAAACCCACGATCCGTTCACCTTTGAACAACTAACGAATTCGCTATGGGAACCCATTTGCCGCACGCAGACCGTTTTGCCGCCCGTCATATCGGACCCGCAAAACCCGACGTACAGGACATGGTGCAAACGCTTGGACTTGGTTCGCTCGACGAACTGATCCAGGAAACCATTCCTGCATCCATTCTGGATAATCAACTCCTCAATGTACCGGAATCCCGCCCTGAACATGTCGTGATTTCTGATTTACGAAAGATTGGGAGGCAAAACAAACTCTTCCGGTCCTATATCGGCATGGGCTATCATGACACGATCACACCGCGGGCAATCCTGCGTGCGGTACTGGAAAATCCTTCATGGTACACACAGTACACCCCCTATCAGGCCGAAATCTCTCAGGGCCGTCTGGAAGCGCTTCTAAACTTTCAAACCGCGGTCATTGATCTGACCGGTATGGAGATCGCCAATGCCTCTCTTCTGGACGAAGGAACTGCAGCGGCAGAGGCTATGATGATGTTCTCCCGCCTCACACGGAAACGCAGGAAGTTTCTGGTCTCCGACAACTGTCACCCCCAAACCATCAGCGTTGTGAAAGCCAGGTCTGTTCCGCTGGAGATCGATCTGGTCGTCGCTGATCACAATTCATTCGAATTCACGCCCGAGGTGTTTGGGGCTCTGGTGCAATACCCGGGCTCGGACGGCGTGATTGAGCACTATGAGCATCTCTGCAAAGAAGCTCATGAGGCGGGTGCCTATGTTGCGGTCGCTGCTGACCTGCTTAGCCTGGCTCTGCTTCGTGCACCCGGAGAATTCGGAGCAGATGCCGTAATTGGAAATTCTCAGCGATTTGGCGTACCACTCGGATATGGCGGTCCACATGCGGCATTCTTCGCTACGAAGACGGATTTTCGTCGCCAGGTTCCAGGGCGCATGATCGGTGTGACCGTTGATATGGATGGCAAACCAGCACTCCGCATGGCACTGCAGATGCGCGAACAGCACATCAAACGGGCACGCGCAACGAGCAACATCTGCACCGCACAGGTCTTACTTGCGGTCATGGCAGGTGCCTATGCGGTATTTCATGGTTCGGACGGGATCCGAAATATTGCCCTCTGTGTCCATATGTGGACACTTGCCCTTGCAAAAGGCCTGCAGGAAAACGGCTATCGCCTCCGGCATAAAAACTTCTTTGACACCATCTGCATTGAGAATCCGCCAAATGACCTTCAGGAGAAAGCAGAATCCCAGGGAGTCAACCTCCGCTATATGCCGGATGGAAGTGTCGGCATCTCCCTGAATGAAACCACAACCGCAACGCATGTGAACACCCTGCTGTCCCTGTTTGATGCAGACACATCCGGCGCAAAAGAACGAATTGCTTCCGTACCTGCATCGTACGAAGGAATTCTGCCGCGCAATACCCCCTACTTAACACACCCCATCTTCAATCAGTACCGCTCTGAAACCGAGTTGATGCGCTACATGCACCGCCTCGCATCCCGTGACCTCTCTCTGACAACCAGCATGATCCCGCTGGGCTCCTGTACCATGAAGCTCAATGCCGCGGTGCAACTGGCTGCCGTTGGCTGGGCGGATTACAACGGACTGCATCCCTTCATTCCGCTGGATCAGGCCACCGGTTATCAGCAAATTTTTTCGGATCTTGAGAAATGGCTTGGGGAATTGACAGGGTTTTCTGCCGTATCCCTGCAACCGAATTCTGGAGCGAGCGGAGAGTATGCCGGACTTCTGGTCATCCAGGCGTATCTATCCAGTAAAGGGGAATCTCATCGGAATGTGTGTCTTGTTCCGGACTCCGCCCATGGCACTAACCCTGCCAGCGCGGTTATGGCAGGGATGAAGGTGGTCGTGGTCAAGACCAGCCGCAACGGAGATATTGACTTCGTGGATCTGGAAAGAAAACTGGCCCGGCACAGTGACCGCCTGGCTGCACTTATGATCACCTACCCAACGACTTACGGCGTATTTGAAGAGCAGATACGGGAAATTTGTAACGCAGTACATGAACATGGCGGTCAGGTATACATGGATGGCGCGAATATGAATGCACAGGTCGGGCTGTGTAAGCCTGGAAATTTTGGGGCCGATGTGTGTCATTTGAATCTGCATAAAACCTTTGCCATTCCGCATGGCGGGGGCGGCCCCGGTGTAGGCCCCATCTGTGTTGCGGAGCATCTTGCGCCCTTCCTGCCTGGACATCCCCTTATTCCAACCGGTGGAGATCAGGCAATCGGTCCGGTTGCAGCCGCCCCTTATGGAAGCGCAAGTATCCTTCTGATCAGCTGGGCTTATATCGCACTGCTGGGACCAAATGGACTCCGGCGGTCATCGGAAATTGCCATCCTGAACGCCAATTATGTCGCTCACCGCCTGTCTGGGCACTATGAGATCCTGTTCCGGGGCAAAGGGGGATATGTGGCCCATGAATTTATCCTGGATGTGCGCCCCTTAAAGCGTACGGCAGGTATTGATGCGGTTGATATCGCCAAACGGCTCATGGACTATGGGTACCATGCACCGACGATGTCCTGGCCCGTTGCCGGAACCATGATGATTGAACCCACCGAAAGCGAATCCAAAGCCGAACTGGATCGGTTCTGTGATGCAATGATCGCAATACGCGCAGAAATTGCAGAAATTGAAAAAGGAGATCAGGATAAAGAACGCAACATTCTCAAACAGGCACCGCATACTACAGCATTGGTCTGTGCAGATCATTATGATCTCCCTTATACTAGAACCCAGGCAGCATTTCCTGCCCCCTGGACCAGGGATCACAAATTTTGGCCCACAGTCCGGAGAATTGACGAGGCATACGGAGACCGGAATCTGGTTTGCACCTGTCCCCCGATAGAAGAATATCAATCCTGAATTCATGGCACACGAAATCCTTGAACGCCTAGGCAGGTCCGTAGAATTGCGACTAGGCGCCATTGCCTTTATTACCTTGATCCTGATGATCCCTCTGGCGATTATTGCAGAACTGGTCAATGATCGCAGTGTGACACGCGAAGAGACGCTTTCGGAAATCGGAAACGAATGGAGCGGCAAACAGACCCTCCTGGGGCCGGTGCTGGTCGTTCCCTATTCTAGTTCTGAATATATGAGCGGCGCTACCGGTGAGCCGCTTGCCACCGTGCGGCATGCATTTTTTCTCCCCAACACGCTTGCGATCACCGGCACCGTCGAACCGGAAATCCGCTACCGGGGCATCTATCAGACAATCCTCTATTCTGCTGACCTCACGATCAGCGGGGATTTTTCCGAAGCCGACTTCAGCCGGTGGTCCATTAACGAAGACGATATCCGGTGGCAGGAAGCCTTTATTGCCTTTGGCATCACAGATATGCGGGGGGTAAAGGAGGAAGTTTTGATGAATTGGTCCGATTCCATGCTCACGTTTGAGTCCGGGATGCAGGAGGCAAACATCCTCGCACCTGCGGGGATCAGCACTCCGGTAATAGCACAGCAGCCGAACGAATTCAGTTTCAATCTTCAACTTGACGGGAACGATGAACTGATGTTCATCCCTGCAGGCAAGACGACCCGGATTGATCTTTCTTCGAGTTGGCCGTCCCCCAGTTTTCGCGGTGCATTTCTGCCGGATCAGCGGACGATCTCGGACAGCGGCTTCTCGGCCGTCTGGCAGGTTCTGGATCTGAACCGCGCCTTCGCACAGTCCTGGCGCGGAGAGACCGAGGCCCTGCTGATGGACGCTGCCTTCGGTGTTTCGCTCTACCCTCCGGTCGACCAGTATCGTAAAACACAGCGTTCCACCCGTTACGGGTTCTTATTGATCGGCCTGACTCTGCTTGCATTCTTTCTGACCGAGATGCGGATTGGCCTGCGGGCGCATCCCTTTCAGTACATTCTGGTGGGGCTGGATCTCTGCCTGTTCTTTCTGATGCTGCTTGCCCTTGGAGAGCACATGGCCTTTAATCATGCCTACATCCTCTCCGGCATTGCGACCATTGGGCTTGCGGCGCTTTATGCCGGATCCATTTATCGCTCACGCGGAGTTGGTCTCCTGACCGCAGGCATCCTGACCATTCTGTACACCTTTATCTTCCTGCTTTTGCAGTTGCAGAACTATGCCCTTTTGGCGGGCAGCATCGGCCTGTTCCTCCTTCTGTCGCTCACCATGTATCTGACCCGTAATTTTGCAACCCTGTCCAGAACGTTTCGATCTGCGGAGAGCGAAAAATCCGAATGAGAAGGCTGCTTTCATGGACTGCAATCCCTGTGGCTGATTGAAATCCTAACTCCTGCCTCCATTTTTTCCGGGATCGCTTCCCGCCAGGGAATAATGTGCGCATCTTTTCTGTACTGCGGCGCGTCGCCGCCATAGACCACCATCGCAGAGCACTGATAGGGGGTTTCCTCAAAGTGCCGCCGAACCCGCTTCAGCCCCGTCAATAGGCTTGACGAGGCCGTTGCGGATGATTTTGCCTCAATCAGCTGAAGATGTGACGAGGTCTCAACGATCAGATCTATTTCTGCGCCATTCTGGTCCCGGTAAAAGGACAATGCTCTGGCTGTCTCTCTGCGATTGGTCTGATGCTTGACAAACTCGGACACCACCCAACTTTCAAAGATTGCCCCTCGAAGCGGGTGGTTACGCAGCTGCTCAGGGGAGCGAATCCCGAGCAGCCAGCAGACCAGCCCCGAATCATAAAAATGCAGCTTGGGCATTTTCACCAGTCGTTTGCGCAGGTTTGCGTGAAAGCCCTTCAGCCGAAAAGCAATAAAACTGGCTTCGAGTATACTCATCCATGCCTTCGCGGTCGGCTGGGAGATTCCACAGTCTCCAGCCAGTGCAGAGAGATTAAGTAATTGCGCTGTCCGCCCGGCGCACAGTTCCAGGAATCGCTGAAATACAGAAAGATTCCCTACATTCGTAATTGCTCTTGCATCTCGTTCAACATAGGTCTGTACATAGTCTCCCAGCCAGTCGGCAGGATTCAGCCCGGCATCAAAGATTCGCGGATAGGATCCAAAGAAAAGCGCCTCCTCCAATGTTTGAGGATACTGAGGGAATCTTGAAATTTCCCGCCAGTTCAACGGGAGCAGATGAAAGATTGCGGTTCTCCCCGCAAGGGACTGACCGACTGAATCGGATAAAAGCAGATTATGAGATCCGGTAAGAACCCACTTGCCTGGATCCGGCATATCATCAACCATCCCCTGCAAATACGAGAGCAGATCTGGAACCCGCTGCACCTCATCAATGATCGCCCCCTCCGGAAACTGTGTAAGAAATCCGCGGGGATCTTCCCGTGCAAATGCCCGGGTGTCCGGCTCTTCCAGATTCGTGTATGCGTGTTCGTCAAACACCGCCCTGCATAATGTCGTCTTCCCGCTCTGCCGGGGGCCGGTGACAGTAAGGACCGGGTACGCTTTTGCGGTCTCGGTCAGTTTTTGGGTTATGTCACGGTGGATCATTTTCAAGATATACTAAAATTAAATTTTAGCATATCTTATAAACTTTAAGCCGAACGGCTTTGTTCCCTTGTAAAGATTCTTGAGCGTATCCGTGTCCCCCCTGACAGAACTGATGGGCATTTCACGGAGCAGGATGCCCTTCAGATTCAAGGAGTCTGCTGTGAGTTCCCGGGAGGGTTCAGGGGGGACTGTCCCTACATTTTAGGATACACTGAAGTTGAATTTTGATTCATCCTGAAGACTTAAACATAGCGAACTTATTTCACTGCGACGACATTTGAATATGTCCGGATCCCTGACTGGATCCGGGGTGTTTCGTGAAACAGGATGTCCTTCAGATTCAGGAAATCTGCGTAAATTCAATGCGTATAGCGTCTGGAACGCCAAAATGAGGCCGCAGCCATCTATGTAACTCAACAATTTCAATGCGCTTAAACGCCAAAATAAATTATCTCCCTCATGTCTTCGTTCCAGATGACGATGTCTGGATCCCCCAGCATCAGACCGTAACCATAGCAGGTCGAAAAATTGCCGGAATGGTTTATCTCGGAAAGCGAGAACTCGGTAAATACGGTAATGGCATCTTTCAGCCATGTGCAGATTCCACTATTGACCCGGACCTGAGAGTGGACAATTCCAGTTACTATGATCCCTCGGAAAAAAAAGATGTCCTTTACTATCTGAGGTATCACGAATTCGGTAGAGATGAGCGTGCGGAGTATCTAGACTGGCTCGCCAGTGACCGGGCAACCGTTGATTGCCACGAATCCTATCTGCGTCTTTACTTCTACGGAATGGAGCATCGATTTTTTTCAGAGCCATCCACGCTGGAAGAGAGGCAGGCCATTATTGCAGAAATTGAAAGACTGCTGGAAGCATACGATCATCTAAATGAGTTTTCCAGGGCCCGACGTGAGATGTCACGTTTCCTCTATACGGCCTATGCAGTGATTCAACCTCCCGAAAAGATCAAACCCCGATTTAAAATGATCGGCAAGGTGATGGCACTTGATGTGTGTATCGCTGTCGGGCATAGGTTAAAAAATCACCAGCCTGTTCATGCCGACTGGTGCCTGAGCTGGTATATTACTGATCCACTCTCGCCTCCATTACGAACAGCTGCACAGCGTGCTTTCCCGGAGTTCAGGGCGCTCTTCACACAGATCTTAGAAGAGATGTTCCCCGATGGGCTGATAGCATCCCCCACGGACCATTATCCTTTTTTCCCGTATTACGAGGCATCTTCAAAAGCTTTTTCGGTAAGTCTTGAGGATCACTTTGAAGATCCCATAGATATTTATTACGCAAGCGGTTCATCGGAAGTGATCTGGGATATCGTTTATGAGGCCACAGAAGCTCTAAATAAGTATGGCCGATTTCTTGGAAAGTATCCCGCGGGCCGGGAGAGAATTGAAGCATATACACTGCTTCCCCAGCGTATTCGGCCATTGTTTCCGAACCGGGCAGTCGAAGAACTGCAAAGCTGGGCAGGAACCGTGATTGAATCTGGAGATCTTCCCCCAATTGAACATGTCGTTGAGAAAATTGAGGAGACAATGCCCGAAAAAATCACAAGGCATCATATCATCAGGGCTGCCAATACGTTGGCCACTCTTTTGATCGGCATGGTACCGGATCCCCGCTTTGAACTGCGGGGGGCAAAAATGGGGGAGCCGGTAGTTCTCTTTAAGCTGCCCGAACCGGTCACAGAATTGAACGAAGCCCGCAGTGAATATCGTGAGGCACTCCTTTGCCTGATGATTGGAGTATGCATTGCCCATGCAGATGGCCGTATTGCCAAGGAAGAAAGTGCCGCTTTAGAGGCGTATCTGCACTCTGCTTCGATCACCGATTCTGAGCGCAATCGCCTTCTTGCAAACCTTCAATGGGGCCTTTCTGTGCAGCCGAACTTTGCAGAATTCCGAAAATATCGGAAACATGTTTCCGATGATGCCCTTCCCGGCATGGGCAAATTTGCACTCTGCATCGCTGCCGTAGACGGCACAATTCATCCCGTTGAAATTAAGGCACTCGAAAAACTCTACAAGGCCATCGGACTGCCGCCCGACAGTATTTATTCAGAACTGCACGCCCTTTCTATGCCAAGTTGCCCGAAAACGGTTTTGTCTGCCGATGGAACGCAAAATGATGGCCGCACCCCCCCATCGTCAGGCAGTCATGAGCCCGTTGTTTTGGATAAGAAACATATCTCTTCACTCATGGCGGAGACCGCGCAGGTGTCTTTGCTGTTGGGGGATATTTTCGAGGAGAATGTTCACGAAGATGTCAGTGCAGATTCCACTGGCACCACAGATGTCTTTGCGGGACTGGATGCTCAGCACTCGGCTTTCCTGCGTGAACTTTTGACCCGGCAGCACCGGGTCAAAGCAGAATATAACGCCTTGGCAGAGCGATTTCAGCTGATGCCGGAAGGAGCAATGGAAACCCTGAATGAATGGTCCTTTGATCGTTTCGAGGACATCCTGATTGATGAAGATGCACACTATGAGATCAACCCGGAGATTTCTGCCATACTATGCCGGTGACCGTGTTGATACAGAATCCACACCCTTACAGCAGTGAATAGACTTGACGCAATGTGTCATGCGACAAAACGTCAAGTGGTGGGGCTGTTCTGCAAGTCAGAACGGAATTGCAGTCCGTGATTAACCTGAAACCGAACGACTCGGTCCCTTTTCGAAGAAGATTGAAAATTCAATGTACCTAAATGTCAACGCAGTGATTCGACCTGAGGTCATCCTTCCCGATGAAGACATCTGGATCCCCAAAAATCAGACGGTAACCGTCGCAGGGCGGGAAATTGCCGGAATGATTTACCTGGGAAATCGGAAGCACTTCCGTCGCACGCAAGAGACGTATGCAGATTCAGTCATTGACCCGGATCTGGAAGTAGAGGATGCCCCACCCAGCCGTTCATTATCGTACCAATATCGCCTCTCCAGTATGAGATACTACACACTTCACTCCTATAATCGGGCCAGATATCTTGACTGGCTTGCGAGTGACCGGGCCGTGTATGATTGCCATGAGTCCATGATACGCTTTTACCTCTACGGCCTGGAACGTAGATTTTTTCTGGATTCACCTCCTCTGGAGGAGCAGCATGCCATCATCCAAGAAGTGGAGCGATTGCTGACGAGGTATAATTATATGTTGGGGTTCCAGCAGGCCAGACGCGAACTGTCCTATTTTCTTTATACCGCCCATGCAATGGTCCAGCCGCCCGATAAGATCAAGCCCCGGTTTAAAATAATCGGCGGAACTATGTCACTTGATGTCCGGGTTGCAATCGGAAACAGGATAGAAGCGGGCCAGCCGCTAAGTTCCGACTGGGCACTGAGCTGGTATGCGACCCATCCAGACACACAACCGTTACGGGCCACAGCACGCTGGGCTTTTCCCGAGTTCAGGGCTCTCTTTGCGCAGCTTTTTGAAAAGGCATTTCCAAAGGGAGTCACGGTATCCCCGCCGCAGGTTCCCCTTCAAGCGGATTACAGGGCGGCTTCCCTGTCTTTCGACGCCAGCATAAGCCCTTTCAGGGAGATCCCGGACATTCCTCCCAGATTTAATCCACCGCAACAGATTGGAGAACTCGTTCATGAGGCCACAGAGGCTCTGACTAAGTATAGCCGATTTCTTAGAAAGCATTCCGAAGGCTGGGAGAAAATTGAAGCCTATACACTGCTTCCCCAAAGTATTCGACCATTGTTTGAGAATGCCGCAGTAAAAGAGCTGCAAAGCTGGGCGGGAACCGTGATTGATTCTGGAAATCTTCCCCTGATTGAGCAGATCGTTGAGAAGGTTGATGAGGCACCGCCCGAAAAAATCACGAAGGGACACATCACCAGAGCTGCCAATACGCTGGCGATTCTTTCCGTCGGCATGGTACCCGATCCCCGCCTTGAACTGCGGGGGCCAAAGATGGGGGAACCGGTGGTTCTCTTCAAGCTGCCCGAACCGGTTACAGAACTGAAAGAAGTCAGCAACAGGTATCACGAGGCACTCCTTTGCCTGATGATTGGTGCCTTTATTGCCCATGCAGATGACTCTATCAGAAAGGAAGAGCATGCCGCTTTGGAAACTTACCTGCATTCTGTCCCCGTCACCGAACCTGAGCATGACCGCCTCCTTGCCAACCTTCAGTGGGCCCTTTCTGTGCCGCCCAATTTGGCCGGTTTCCGAAGGCATCTTAAAAATATTGCCGGAGACCTCTCCCTTAAAATGGGGAAATTCGCGCTCTGCATTGCCGCCGTAGACGGAAAGATTGAGACCGCTGAAATCAAGGCACTCGAAAAAATATACAAAGCCCTGGGCCTGCCTCCCGAGAGCATCTACTCCGAGTTGCATGCCCTTTCCCTGTCAGGTGGTCCGAAAACAATTCCGTTTACCCATGGATCGCAAAACAGCGGCTTCGTTGCTGCGTCACCAGATGACCAAGATCCTGTCATTCTGGACGAAGGCCAGATCGCATCCCTAAAGATGGAGACCGCACAGGTGTCTGCGCTGCTAGGGGATATTTTTGAAGAAACGGTGCAGGCAGAGGGCAGCACGGGTTCAAACGGCTCCACGGATGTCTTTGATGGATTGGATGCCGAGCACTCGGCTTTCCTGCGAGAACTTTTGACCCGGCGATACTGGGATAAATCAGAGTATGCCGTTTTAGCCGGACGATTTCAGTTGATGCCGGAAGGAGCACTGGAAACCCTCAATGAATGGTCCTTTGATCGGTTCGAGGACATCCTGATTGATGAAGATGCACACTATGAGATCAACCCGGAGATATCTGCCAAACTGTGCCAGTGACCGTGTTGAGACAGAATCCACACCCTCACAGCAGTGAACAGACTTGATACAATACGTAATGCGACAAAACGTCAAGTGGTGCGACTGTGATGCTGTTCTGCAAGTCAGAGCGGAATTGCAGTCCGTGATTAACCTGAAACCGAACGACTCCATCCCTTTGCGAAGAAGATTAAAAAACTGTGGAGATTCCGTGATCCTGGGCCAGACCTTTCTTCCGATTCAGAAAATCTGTGCAGAATCAAATCCGAATCCGGCACTGTAAAACGAACTCCCGGCGTTACCTGTAATCCAACAATCTTAATGTACTTAGACCTTGACGTATGGCCTGGCTTTAATATCGAGATTCCCGATGATATTTGGATTCCTCAAGGTCATACCATAAACATAGCTGGACGGGAGATTGCGGGGATGATTTATCTGGGCAGCAGGGAGAACTTTCGCACCTATGAGTGGTGGGCAGATTCTACCATTGATCCCTATCTGCGGGTAGAGAAACGCTTTTACCCTTTGCAGCCTACGTATCCGTATCTACGGCTCCTCTTCAGCATGAGGTACTTTAAACTTAGTACACGTGACCGGGCCAATTATCTTGATTGGCTCGCCGGGGACCGGGCAGGACTTGACTGCCATGAATCCATCATACGCCTCTATTTCTACGGATTGGAACGCCGATTTTTTCTGGACTCTCCGCCTATGGAGGAGCGGCATGCCATCATCAAAGAAGTGGAGCGACTGCTGGAAACGTATGCGCACCTCGATAATTTTCGCAAGATTAAGCGTATTCTGTGCAACTTTCTTTATACTGCCCACGCAATCGCCCAACCACCTGAGGGGATCAAGCCCCGGTTTGAGGCGGTCAGCAGCGAGATCCCGCTTGATGTACGGGTTGCAATTGCGCACCGGATTGCAACGAAGCAATCCCTCAGTGCAGACTGGGTGCTGAGCTGGTATACCACCCATCCGGATACGCCCCCGTTACGTACAGCCGCCCGTAGAGCGTTCCCCGAGTTTCGGGCTCTCTTTGGACAGCTCTTTGAAAAGGCATTCCCAAAGGGGATCATGGTACCTCACCTTTATTCGGTTCTTGAGGCATCTTACATATCGAAATCCAAGGCTTTCAATGTACTCCTGACCCCGCACGAAGAAATCCCGAACCTTCCTTTCGAATTTGATCTGCACGAAGAAGTGGATGAAATCATCCATGAGGCAACCGAAGCTCTGGGCAGGTACAGCCGGGTTCTTGGAAAATACACGGAGGGCAGGAAGAGGATTGAGGCACATGCTTTTCTTCCCCATAGTTTACAGCCCCTCTTTCCGAATCCTGCAATCAAAGTACTGGAAGACTGGGCGGAAACGGTCATCGAATCTGAGGAACTTGTTCCGATTGAACAGGTCATAGAGAATGTCCATGAAGTACGGCCCGAAAAAATCACGAAGGGTCATATCACCAAAACTGCAGACATACTTGCACTCCGGTCCATCGGCATGGTGCCGGATCCCCGCTTTGATCTGCGTGGGCCAAAGATGGGAGAACCGGTGGTTCTGTTCAAGTTGCCACAGCCGGTCACGGAACAGGAAGAGTCCGGCCTTGAGTATCTTGAAGTGCTCCTTTGCCTTGGGATCGGATGCTTTATTGCCAACGCAGACGAACACATGAATGAGGATGAGAAAGCCTTGTTGGAGGCCTACATAGATTCCACTCCGACCGCCGGACGGGATCGCCTTCTGGCCAACCTTCGGTGGATTCTTGCGGTACCGCCCAGCCTGATCTGGTTTCGAAGTCATCTGAAACGTGTTCCCAAGGACGCACTCCAGCGGATTGGAAAACTTGCTCTGCGCATTGCCGCTGCAGACGGCAGGATTGAAACCGCTGAAATCAAGGCACTTGAAAAACTCTATCACGCCATGGGACTGCCGCCCGAAAGCATCTACTCAGAACTGCATGCCCTCTCCACTCCAGGCGGACCGAAAACAATTCTGTCCCCAGATAGAACCCAGAATCAGGGCTTCGCCATTCCATCACCAAACCACAGCGAACCGATCCTTCTGGATGAGCAGCAGATTGCATCACTAAAAACAGAGACCGCACAGGTATCTGCGCTTCTGGGAGATATTTTCGAGGACGAGATCACGAAGGATGCCCACACGGATTCAGAGGATTCCGCCGACACCTTTGATGGACTGGATGACAGACACTCTGCTTTTTTGCGTGAACTTCTGACCCGGCAGCACTGGGGCAGGTCCGAGTATGCCGCTCTGGCCGAACGATTTCAACTGATGCAGGAAGGAGCACTGGAAACCATGAATGAATGGGCCTATGAGCGGTTTGAAGATGTTCTCATTGACGAAGACTCCGACTATGAACTGAATCTGGAGATTTCCAACCAGTTGCGTCAGTTCTGCATGGCAGACTAAGTCCAGACAGGGACCAATACGAAGCGGCTCCTCACCATTGGATCCGTGATATAGATATACGCCGGTATTTGTGTAAGAACTTTCTTTCCAGAGCTTATACACCAGGTAACCGAAGAGATCGGAGCACTTTGGATTCATGGAACTACACCCATGCAGATGACACCCGGACTGCCTCTTTAGGCTCCCCGCAATATTGCGGTGCCCGTTCAAAACTTGATTGACACCGACAGGATTCCCCTTGTCCGAAACCTACGTCATGGATTCAGTCCAATTCGCGGCTTATGCGTATAATCTGGAATTATACGGATGATTTTCTCAACGAAACTGGAACCCAGGGGGCTAAGTTGCATTTTTCGATGTACTCAGACAAGGCACTAGTCTACGAAAGCCCGGATGTATGGATCCCCGTTGAGGATGTCTGGGTCCCCAAAGGTCAGACCGTGACGGTGGCTGGGCGGAACATCGCCGGAATGATTTATCTGGGGAGACGAGATGGTGATGATTTTACGTTTGAGCCCTGCGCAGATTCGGTGATTGATCCCGATCTGGAAGCGGCCGAAAATGTATTTTTTGATCCCTCCCAGAAAGAGGAACACTTTAACTATCTCAGATACCACCTATTCTGCACCGAAGAACGTGGAGAATACCTTGCATGGCTTGCCAGTGATCGATCAGATACCGACTGTGATGAGGCATATATCCGCCTTTATTTTTACGGACTGGAACGCAGGTTTTTTGTCGACTCGCCTTCTTCAGAGGAAGGACGCGCCATCATCGCAGAAGTGGAGAGACTGCTGAAAGCATATGGAGATGGATATGACTTCGCCCAGGCGAAGCGTGAGATGTCCGAATTTCTTTATACCGCCTATGCCGTCATTCAGCCGCCCGAAGAGATTCAGCCCCGGTATGAAGTGATCGGGAAAAAGAAACCGACAGATATTCGTGTTGCCATCGGATACAGGATGAACACCGGCCGGCCACTCAACGCTGATTGGTCCTTAAGTTGGTATATTACCCATCGGGGCGGGAAATTGCGAGTTGCAGCACTGCGGGTCTTGCCTGAGTTTAGAGCACTGTTCGGGCAACTTTTTGAAAAGAAATTCCCGGAGGGGCTCTCCCCTCTCCCGTCATGGACCCCCCTTACGCCGAAATATAAGGCTGCTTCAAAAGCTTTTTATGTGGATCTAAGCGATCAGTTTAAGCATCTTGATGACATTGCCATGGCAGATCCGCCCCCTGCCGAAATCGGCGAAATGATCCAGGAGGCAACGAAAGCACTGAACAGGTACAGCCGATTTCTTGGAGAATATATCATTGGAAAAGAGACCATTGAAGCACACAAGCTGCTTCCTAGAAGCCTCTGGCCGCTGTTTCCCAATACTGCAATCGACAAATTACAGACTTGGGCAGAGAAGATCATTGAATCCGGAGGCTTTACCCCCATTGAACAGGTCGTTTCGAAAGTGGACGGGGAAGAACGAGAGATTATCTCGAAACGACATATCACCAAGGCGGCAAATACACTGGCGCTCATGTCCATCGGCATGGTACCGGATCCCCGCTTTGAACTGCGTGGACCAAAACCGAAGGAATCGGTCATGCTCTTCCGACTGCCCGAACCGGTTACCGAATTGCAGGAAACCAGCAGCAAATATTCTGAAACTCTTCTCGGTGTTCTAATTGGAGGATTTATTGCCCATGCAGATCACCGGATCACCAAAGAGGAAAACGCCGCTTTAGATGCCTATATCCATTCTGCCCCGGTCACGGAACCGGAGCGTAATCGCCTTCTGGCCAACCTTCAGTGGATTCTTGCTGTACCGCCCACTTTGGCCGGATTTCGAAGGCATCTGAAAAAAGCCTCACCGGATGCCCTTCGCAAGATTGGCAAATTCGCACTCTGCATGGCCGCCATGAATGGTACGATTGCGCCCATTGAGGTGGAAGCGCTTCAGAAACTCTATAAGGCCATGGGGCTGCAAGCTGAAAATGTCTATTCGGATCTGCATGCATTATCTACTCTGGATGGCTCAAAAATAATTCTGTCTGCTGCCACAAAGGAGCAGGACCCTGTAATTCCATCACCGGACCACAACGAGCCCATCATTCTGGATGAGCAGCAGATCGCCTCCTTAAAAACAGAGACCGCACAGGTATCTGCACTTCTAGGGGATATTTTTGAGGAAGGGGGCACGAAGGATGTCCGCACGGATTCCACTGATTCCACCGATACCTTTGATGGACTGGATGCCAGACACTCCGCTTTTCTGCGTGAACTTCTGACCCGGCAGCACTGGGGCAGATCCGAGTATGCCGCTCTGGCCGAACGATTTCAACTGATGCAGGAAGGAGCACTGGAAACTCTGAATGAATGGTCGTTTGAGCGGTTTGAAG
>JAJEFL010000167.1:0-30361 GCA_022820435.1 Rhodothermales bacterium | reverse complement strand
AAACTGCTCAAAATAGCCATAGAAGAGACGTTTTTGGCCCTTTAGAGTCTCAAAAAGGGCGAAAAATAGATGGTTTGGCCATCTATGATACGCAGGTGTGCTGTCTAACTCTGTGATCATACTTTATCCACGGGCTGCTAGGCCGCATGTCACAGATTTTGATCTTAGCATCTGGCAGAATCATGCAATACGTACGGCGCGTCACTGCTATGGATGCACGGCGGGTGCAGGAAGCAGTTGCGGTGGCGCAATTGCCTAGTTGAGCGATCTTGATTCGGGTGGAGATCCTCGGAGGGTCCCAGGGGAGGGGAAACTTATCACCGGATGGTAACCCGGAATTAGGGTCGATAACCTATGGAAATACGACACCCAGTCCTACCTTGTCGCATTCCCATTGAACAGGTATCTCGCAATTAAGATGTACGAAACAAGAACAGTGACGCTAGACACACGCCAACTCCTAAATCATTCTTGAACCGTCAGAAAACAGGATTTTTGCATGGATACGAAGTACAGAACCGAGATAGTGGACAGCATAAGGCGAGGGGAGTATCGTGGAGCATTCAATAAAGAGACTACCCTCCGAGACATAGACAAACCGGGTAGGCAGCAGACCCAATCTAGGAAGCCGGATAGGAAAGTTGTAGATTCAGATTGAAATTACCGTGCGCCGTGGAAAGGCAACATGGATCCGAATCTGCGGTGTACCTTACCATCATTACAACTTTTTGTGATCAAAGTCGTATTATTGGGGGTCTCCTGTAAGGGAAACGGTACATCATACCACTGGAATTTACGTCTTAAATACAGTATGCCCATAAAAATGGGCACACTGTGGCACTTTCTATAAAGTGGCAGCCCCACGATGCCAGCTAAGCAAACATTCTACAAGCGCAATAGGCCAAGGGTGCGCAAGGTATTGCCCCCGCCTCCCGATATAGATCTTTGTACGGTTGCAGAAAAATGTCGATATGTTGGCAGTCCGTATCACAGGACCATCCCTGTTAATGGACAAGCCCCGGTGAGAAGGCCTGATAAGGCCGCGTGTCCAAGGGATTTGCAGAAAAATCAATCCCTTGTTCGGAAGTGGCTCAAAAATGCTATTCTTCGGGGGAATTTCGGCGAATTCAAACAGGGGTTTCCCCGTGTCGTGTGGCATGAGGAAGATGGCAGGTTATTTGAAGCAAGACAATCCGGACATGGTTCGTGTGAGTACCATGGGTTTCCCCTCGCCTCTCACGATACGATTATAGGAATGAAATGATGTCGTTTTTTGATTACCAGTGGGTTGATGCACTGCCACCGTATCCGGACCCAAGTGCACATAATACAATGGCCCGCCTTACAATTAACGTAGGTGACCAAGTGGCGACCTGAGTACGGGACGGGAATAAATACTTTGAATACATCGAGGTACCCATGGCCCATGTCGCTGAGTGGATTGTCGTTAACTGGTGGCATTTGCAATATGAAGCGGATGCGGTATATGGTTCATCACGTGCTGGTTTTTCAGCGAGACATGATCTTTCCTATGCAGGAAACGGGTTTGTATTTCCCCGTGTTGTTTTTCGTCCAGAGGGAGGGTGTGTGGTGGTTTCCAACGAACGATGGTATGCCAACCACGCGCACATACAATTTTTACTGGAAGGGGAACAGATGATCGGAACCGTCGCCTTGCTGAGGGAACTGCGTGATCTCGTGGAAAATGTCATCGCTAGGTTAAAGGCCAAAAATGTAAAAGATATACCCTGGGCTGAGGAGTGGGATGTGATCAATAACCGACTTGATGCGGATGAGAAAGAATTTTGCCGGGCGACTGCCATGTTGGGACTTGACCCTTTCGACATTGAACCTGCAGTGGCGGATCAGGTTGTCGCAGTTTGGAATAAAACTGATCCGCTCATTCGTGAAGAATTGATGCTGGCTTCGGACGAAAAAACACTGCGACAGACTCACGAATGGTTCCAAGAATCGCTTGCGTCCATAAATGGAGCCCCCAATACAGTATGGGAAGAAGTAAAAGCGGCTGTTCGGAGCATGCCGTCAAACTCGGAACAACCATGGGAAGCCGGGGCAAGGGATGCACGCAGAGTTCTGCATGAACTGGATCATACGCCGGGTCCCTTTTCTTTTAATGATGAATATGCCATCCACAATATAGAAACGGCATCACCCTCATCCCGCATAGAGGGCTGTGTAGGAAAGGGCACCCCCTCGTGTGCTGTGGTCTCCAAGCAGGAAACAGGTAAGAGATTCCTTCTTGCGCGTGCTCTGGGGCATTACATTGCACACGCGGGGAACGAACCTGCGCTTTTAAGTAAGCTAAGAACTCCTGAACAGTCTCGATCAAGATCCTTTGCTGCTGAATTACTTGCACCGAGTGAGTGGCTTAGACATGAGGTGGGTTCACAAAGTGACATTGAGTATGACCAGATTTGTGAACTTGCGGAACAGCTTCGTGTATCCGAATTTGCTGTCCAATGGCAGATACAAAATCATGAAATTGCGAAAATATCACCACGCCCACAGTGGTAGTTTTAGCCTGACTTGGTCCCGGTGATGTAGCCGCTACTAATCATCAGGGGCATGATGGGGGGTAATTGTGTATTCGTTGCTCCGCAGTAAGGGCAGTACGAGATTCCCCGCCAATGTTGTTCTGCAATTCCACAATCCAATGCGCAGGCCAAACAACTCAATAGGAAAATCCAGGCAATCAAAGTCGTCCGCAAGGACACCGAAAATTTAAAAACATCAGACCCGCGCCCCTCTTCGTTTGTAGTAGTGTGGACATCGATCCAAAACGATGCCAGCAGAACTTTCCAGCGATTGTAGCACCGGACTGCCCGAATCCTCTCCCTATGATAGGGACGGGTATTTCTGCGATTTTAATCAGCAACTGGAAATGACTGACCATGGACATCCCCAGGTCGCATGTCACAGATTTTGACCTTAGCACCTGACAGGATCATGCAATACGTACGGCACGACACTGCTATGGGTGCACGGCGGGGTAGGAAGCAGTTGCATAACCGGGGACCGGTACTCTCCTGCACAGATGCACGGGCTCAAGGTGAGAAGTCTCACATCCGGCAGCGACCTGTAGCAGATGCCGGGCGATGAATCAGGGGTTGATCAGGGGAGATGCAAGGGACTGCTTCCCCGAAGCCGGTAATTACCTCCGGTGGATCAGGGACACGAGAAATCTTGCACTGAAAAAGTACGTAACACCAAGAAGAGCGATGGTGGTCACAAGTAAAATATTCATACCTGTGGGAGACAATGTGAACTCAACGGACTCAAGTACATGCATGACCATTAAGACGATTAATGCTACAAACCATATAAGCAGCACAGCGTTGGCAGCCTGCACATAATAGAACCGTTTCTTAAACAGCGGAGTCGTTCTTTTGACCGTTCTTTGTAATGTACCATCGCTGGTTACTTCAAGCACAGTGAAAATTCCAGTCTTGACCGCTTCGCTGTCAAGTGGGTTATCCTTTTTTCGCCAGGTAAGCGTTTTTTTCATCTACTTTGAACTTCTTTTGCCACGCTGTATGTCTTGTATCAATTCCTGATATGCATAGATTCCGGTGGACCGAGTGCACTCTCCATTCTCCGCCGGTAAACAGCAAGTGTCGCTGAAATTTCAGGCTTGTGATATCTCAAGCGGAACCTTTGCAACAGTGTACGGCAGACGAGAAAAATGAACGAACCATTAAACTTCGGTGAGGTCATACAACCCAGTGATGTCTTTGTTCACAA
This sequence comes from Rhodothermales bacterium, assembly GCA_022820435.1. GTDB lineage: Bacteria > Bacteroidota > Rhodothermia > Rhodothermales > Bin80 > Bin80. The sequence continues at coordinate 26,599 of JAJEFL010000167.1, read as the reverse complement.
GTGGTTGTTTTTTCTTCAAATTTCAGTAAGGCTATCTGGATTGCAGACATCACATCGGTACAAAGATAGACCTTTCCGTTAAAATTTAGCTTGGCTTTCCATGTGTACCGCCCCCCGTGTTTTTGCGTCAATGCAGGGGGAGAGAGTTGCCAGAGATTGCAGGATTTGGCATTTCTGCATTGCACGTCGGCAACCGTCTTGCTTTTAACGAGTTTTAGGCAAGACTAAATTTATAATTTTCCAAATGCGTACATTCATCGGATGTCTGGCGGGGTTGACCCTGTGGACATCCTGTACCTCAACGGAGAGTTCGGATCTCCTCGTCTCGGACCAGACCGTCAGAGTTGTAGTGACAACCGGTATCATTGCAGATTTAGTCCGTGAAGTAGGCGGTCCCGATGTGGTCGTGGAATCGTTGATGGGGCCAGGGGTTGATCCGCATCTCTATAAGGCTAGTGCCCGGGATGTTTCACGAATGGCGGAAGCCGACCTTGTTGTCTATAATGGTCTGCATCTGGAGGGGAAGATGGGGGATGTCTTTGAGGCTATGGAAGAGCAGGGAAAAGCAACGGTAGCGGTGGCCGAGGTCAGTATCCCGGATAGTCTCCTGATTTCATCGGAACTGTTTCAGGGAAATTATGATCCCCATGTATGGCTTGATGCAACACTCTGGGCCCAGGCGGCACACGCACTTGCGAATGCACTGGGAGCACTGGCTCCCGACCGCGCGGAGTTGTTCTCGCTGCGCGGGGCTGCCTACGCCCTTGAATTAATAGAGGTGGATGCCTATGTGCGGGCAAAAGCGGCGGAAATTCCGGAAGAACGGCGGGTACTCGTCACCTCGCATGATGCATTTGGATACTTTGGGCATGCCTACGGTTTTGAGGTACGTGGACTCCAGGGGATCTCCACTGCATTGGAAGCCGGGACGGCCGATGTGCAGGATCTGGCGATACTGGTGGCCGATCGAAGGATTCCGGCAATGTTCATCGAGTCCTCCGTTTCTCCGAGAGGCATTGAAGCCGTACGGGAAGCCGTAAAAGCCAGAGGCTTTGAAGTGCGCATTGGCGGCACCCTGTATGGAGATGCATTGGGCGGAGACTCCACCTCGGCAGCAACCTATCTGGAGATGGTTCGGCACAATATTGATACGATCTTCAAAGCGCTGTCGGATGATGAACGCAGTTGAAGTTCGTGATCTCACCGTCGCCTATCGCGAAAGCCCGGTTCTGTGGGATATTGATCTGGAGGTCGATCCAGGGGTGCTGATGGCCATTGTGGGCCCGAATGGTGCCGGAAAGACCACACTCATCAAAGCGATTCTGGGGCTCATGAAGCCCGCAGCCGGTCAGATTCGCATCCTGGGGAAGCCGTACCGAAGGGTTGCCTCTTTGGTGGGATATGTACCGCAGCGCGGGACGGTCGACTGGGATTTTCCAACCAGTGTACTGGATGTGGTATTGATGGGGCTTTACGGCCGGATTGGCTGGGTTCGCCGGCCAGGGCGCAGCGAGCGGAGGGAAGCGCTGGAAGCGCTTGAGAAAGTGGAGATGACCGGGTTTGCGCATCGCCAGATCCGCCAACTGTCCGGGGGGCAGCAGCAGCGTGTATTTCTGGCGCGTGCGCTGGTGCAGGATGCCCGCGTATATCTGATGGATGAGCCCCTGCAGGGGGTAGATGCAACCACCGAACGTGCAATCATTGATATCCTGCATTCGCTGCGCTCATCAGGGAAGACCGTCTTGGCCGTACATCATGATCTTCAGACGGTCTCCAGTTATTTTGATGAAGTCATGCTTCTAAATGTACGCCGGATTGCCAGCGGCCCTGTCTCCAAGGTGTTCACCGACACGAACCTGCGACTCACCTATGGAGGGCGCATAGCAATCATCAAAGATGCACCGTGAGGATGGAGCAACTCTTGAATGACTACACGCTCCGCACCGTCACACTGGGGACCGCAATTCTGGGCGCAGTCAGTGGTGCATTGGGCACCTTTGCGGTGCTCCGAAGGCAGAGTTTACTGGGAGATGCGGTATCGCATGCAGCATTGCCGGGTATTGGACTTGCATTCATTCTGACCGGCAGTAAAGCATCTCTGGTTCTGATGGTGGGAGCAGGGCTGGCAGGATGGTTTGCCACGGCAATCGTTTTGCTTATTACGGCAGGAACCCGGGTCAAGTACGACAGCGCACTCGGGCTGGTCCTGTCGGTATTCTTTGGCGCGGGACTGGTCGTTCTGACCTATATACAGAGATATCCCAATGCGAATCAGGCAGGGCTGGATTCATTTCTTTTCGGTCAGGCAGCCTCTCTTGTTGTCTCGGATGTCATTACGATGACCATTCTGGGCGGGATTGCACTGGCGGCGCTGCTCCTGTTCTGGAAGGAGTTTAAACTACTGGCCTTTGACCCGGAGTTCGCGCATAGTCTGGTATTGCCGGTGCGGTGGCTGGATATTGGGCTGACGACGCTTCTGGTGGTTGCGATTGTGATTGGGCTGCAGACTGTCGGCGTAGTCCTGATGAGTGCCATGATCATTGCACCGGCGGCAGCGGCACGTCAGTGGACGGATCACCTGGGAGTCATGACGCTGGTCTCCATGGTTACGGGAGCACTCTGCGGGGTGGGCGGGGCGCTTTTGAGTACGAGCATATCCAATCTCCCGACCGGTCCAACCATTGTGGTCTGTGCCACCGGGTTCGTCGTGATTTCCATGTTGTTTGCTCCTCGTCGCGGGGTCATATGGCAGCGGATTCGCCGAACCGTACAGAATCGAGAACTCAGGAGTGAGTCGGTGCTGCTGGATTTGTTTGAACTGGCCCGGACGCATGGTGATCTGACGTATCCGCATATGGAGCCGGCCCTGCGTGTGATCCATCCACAAAGAGGCACACTTTATCGACAGCTGCGCCGACTGCAGGGCAAAGGGCTGGTGCAGATGCACCAGAATGGAGCGTGGGCATTGACACCGGACGGGGTTCGGGTTTGTGATCAACTGAGGAAGGAGCGGATCGGATGAGTACGTTTCAACTGGAGATCCAACTGGTGGCGGCCGTTGTTGCTGCCGCATGTGCGCTTCCCGGCACCTTCCTGGTTTTGCGGCGGATGGCGATGATGAGCGATGCCATCAGTCATGCAATCCTGCCCGGCATTGTGGTCGGCTTTTTTCTGACCGGGAATCTGTCGTCTCCATTGCTCATACTCGGGGGAGCAGCGGCGGGGCTGCTCACCGTTTTGCTGGTGGAATGGATACGAAAAACCAATCGTGTACGTGAAGATGCAGCGATTGGGCTGGTATTCTCAAGCCTGTTTGCAGTTGGTGTAATCCTGATTGCACGGTTTGCGAGGGATATACACCTGGATACAGATGCTGTACTCCTGGGGGAGTTGGCATTTGTGCCGTTTAACCGCCTGATCCTTGCAGGGCGGGACCTGGGCCCCCAGGCACTCTACGCCACGGGGGGGGCTGGAATTCTGTGTCTGGGGTTTATCATTCTATTCTACAAAGAATTAAAGCTGGCCACCTTTGACAGTGCTCTCTGTGCCACGCTGGGTTTTTTGCCGGGGATACTGCATTATGCCTTGATGGGACTGATCTCCATGACCGCCGTTGCTGCCTTTGATGCCGTTGGATCCATCCTGGTGGTGGCGCTGATGGTTGGGCCGCCGGCGAGCGCCTGCCTGATTACCAACCGGTTCGGGTACATGATCCTCTACAGTGTCGCTCTAGGGATGACTGCCTCCATTGCCGGCTACTGGATTGCACATCTCCTCGATGCGTCCATTGCCGGATGCATGGCGGTCATGGTCGGTGTACAGTTTGCAGTTTTATTCTGCATTGCACCGGAACAGGGGGTGCTTGCGGCATGGAAACGACGAAGGCATCAGAAGTGGCAATTTGCCATCAAGATGCTGGTCATCCATCTGCTGCAACACGAAGCGACCCCCGAGGCAGATCGGGAATGCCGCATGGATCATCTGCAGGATCACATGGCATGGGAGGAGGCATTCGCGGAGGGAGTTGTGTCCAGAGCGGTGTCACAGAACCTTCTGCACACGGTTGGAGAGTATTTAGAGTTAACCACGGCGGGGCGGGAACTGGCCCGCGAAGCGATCATCCACACCTGAAGGTAGGGGTTCGGCGGAATGGACTTTCTGGAGAACTCCCGCCGGGTTGGCACATGCCGGTTTAGATATCTCATGCGAAGCCCGTTTTCGGTGACTTGTGCTGCAGGGCCATCTCATGTCATCTTTGTGCCGGTTGCGGGAGGCCTCGGCTGAAGAGGGCATCCACATTCGTTCCCGACATCAGAGGGGCGGCCGTGACAGCATCCAGACTGATCCCGGCAGAAGACTCACCGCGCAGGAGCGCCCGTACATGACCACTGTTCCGCTCCCGCAAGATCAATGCCGGGCGGTTTGAATCCGCATTAATTATGTCTGATCCCACCTGTCCCGTCAACTCAACTTCCGCCAGAGCATCGGCCCATTCAGGGCTTGCAGGTATTGCGAATGCAAACCCGGCCCGTGGTCCTTCTATGTCTGAGACCGACTTCATGTCAAAGTCGACCGAAAACAGAACCTCGCCATTGGCTGCGCGGCCGACAAGCTGATATTCCCCGTCTCCATCTGGCAGGGATGGGGGTGCATTCACCGCGAAGACCGGATTCAAGTAGGGCGCACCCTCTTCATCGGTGCCGCCCCAGACCAGCAGGGCGGGAGTTGATGCTGCAACGCGCTTGCCCGGTGCCTCCCGATTCAGTCGATGACTCATTGCGATGTCAAAATTGTATTCACTGATCCATGCCGGCCCGCAGTAGGACATCATGTCCGGTGACGTGGGCGGTATGAGACGATCACTTCCTGACCGTGAATCAATCCCCCATGATCCAATTTCTCCGTTTGGATAAGGGTATCCCGGATCCACCACCGCAGTTACTCCGCAGGGAGCATGATAGAGGCTCATACTATGGCCGAGTTCGTGCGCAATAAGGATTGGTTCCCCGGACTGATCTCCGATACCCAGACGCGCATAACTGGTCCATCCATTAATCCAGGCAACTCCCTGAGGCCCTGTGGCTTCGCCGGAAAGAGCCCCCATCCAATATCCCGTTCCACCCTCAAGAGCGCGGATTGCGCCTATCTCGTCCAGAATATCATCTCCGTTGTTGTATGATGTGAAGACGGGCGCGTGGGCCGTCACGGTGATGTCATTGACTGGTAGCAGTGTCAGAGTTTCTGAGAGTAACCAGTGCCCCTTAGGGTCATTCACCATTTGCTCGATCAGTTCCGCAGCCGTGTTATCAGGCTCAGTCTGCCAGACGAAAGGGATCATCGTGAGTTCAAGTGTAGGCATCGTCTGGACTCTCAAGGGCAGCCGTCCTGATTCGGGAATCCGGCGTACCACTTCAAGACCGGCATCCAGAGTTCCATCCGGATCAATGTTTATGATCATCTCCAGACCAGGCTGTATTACGGAGCCTGGAATGCTAATATTGGCAGAACGGTCCAGGGATGCCTCCGCATAGGCCAGTTTTGTTGGAATCGGGGTGGATTGACCGGGGATGTCAACCGTGTATACTTCTGCTCCGTCTGACGAGAACAGGGTCGCCCGAACGGGTGGTATGCTCGCATCGGTACTTTGTGCCGAAATCGGAAACACGCGCAGAAGTGCATCTTTGCCGGCTACAAGTGGGATCGGATACTGTGCCGATTGAATAGACTGGGACAGGTACGCGGTGGAGGCTTCTTCCACGGATGATGGATCACAGAATGGAATACGAAAACGCCATGCAAGAGCTGGTTCGGCGAGTGGAGAATCCTGTGTGATACACAGTTCAGTGCCTCTTATCTGGAACCGATTAACGTTATCAAGGCCTGCAAAACTCGAAGGGATCGGTCCGGTGAGTTCAGAGTTATCTGACAAATCCAGCCACTCAAGAGCATGCATAAGACCGATCTCGGACGGGATTGATCCTGACAAGTTGTTGCGGGCAAGCCTCAGTTTCTTTAATTTCGTCAGATTTCCCATCTCAGCCGGAATCTTGCCGGATAGATTGTTATCATCCAGATTGATTTCGCCGTTAATGTTCTTGAGTTTGCCCAGTTCGGGCGGAATTGGACCACTCAGATTATTGACATCAAAGGCGATTTCTACGATAGACTCCAGGTTGCCGAGTTCCGGCGGGATCGTCCCGGACAAGTTGTTGAATCCTGCATGAAGGATTTCCAATGAAGACAGGTTTCCCAGCTCCGGCGGGATCGCCCCCTCAAATTGGTTCCGATCCATCCAAATACTTTCCAGAGCCGACAAATTGCCGAGTTCCGGGGGAATCGGTCCACTCAGTTGATTCCAACTGATATGCAACCTTATGAGTTGGGACAGATTGGTCAGTTCGAGAGGAATAGTTCCCTCTAGTTTGTTTTCATCCAGATATAGAAGCCGCAGGGGAAGATTACCCAACTCGGCAGGGATCTGTCCGGAGAGTTGATTACTTTGCAGATAGAGTTCGGAGAGTGTTTCGATTTCGCCTAGATCGGAGGGGATTGCTCCCTCAAGCCAGTTAAAGGCTAAATCCAGCAAATCCAGTGTGGCCATATCTCCAATTTCATCCGGTATTTGGCCACGCAAATCATTGCCCAGGAGATACAACTCAACGACCTGCTCCAGATCGTTCACGGTTACGCCGTACCAGTCTCCAAGGGGTGCGTCGGTCAGCCATCCATCCTGCTTCTTCCAGTTTAGGCCATCGGTCGTTTCGTACAGCATGGTGAGGACTTCACGGTCAGAAAGTTTTGGACATGGTACATCTGCCCCCTCACGAACAGAAATCGCGGAGAGCCATTGCTGGAAGGTTGCTCTCGGAGGAATGCATAAATCCGTATTCGCATAATGGAACTCTTCCAGTAGGAGCTTCGTCAGAGATGACGGCATTCGGCCCGAAAGGGAATTATCATTGATCCTGAGGCCAGACAGCTGGTTCAGATTCCCAAGGGTTTTCGGAAGTTCCCCCCGCAATCCGTTGTTTGCAAGGTCAAGCAGGATTACGTTCCCGAGGGAATCTGTACTCACCCCGTACCAATCCTCAAAGGTTATGTCACCAAGCCAGCCGTCCGAGTGAAGCCAATTCGCGCCATCGGTATCTTTGTAAAGTTGTTCGAGGACGATACGATTTTCTTTGGAGAGTTCACGGCATCGAATATCTGTCCCCTCGTGAACAGAAATCGTGGTGAGCCACTGCTGGAAGGTTCCCCCCGCAGGAGTGCACAAATCCGTATTCGCATAGCGGAACTCCTCCAATGTGAGCTTCGCCAGCGATAATGGTATTCGGCCCGTAAGAGAATTGTCATTGATCCTGAGGACAGACAGCTGGTTCAGATTCCCAAGGGTTTCTGGAAGTTGTCCCCGCAGTCCGTTGTTTGCAAGGTCAAGCACAGACAGCTGGTTCAGATTCCCAAGGGTTTCCGGAAGTTGTCCCCGCAGTCCGTTATTCGCAAGGTTAAGCACAGACAGTTGGTTCAGATTCCCAAGGGTTTCCGGAAGTTGTCCCCGCAGTTCGTTGTTTGCAAGGTTAAGCAATGTCACATGCCCGAGGGAATCTGTGTTCACACCATGCCAATCCGATAACACCGTGTCTTCACGAAGCCAGCCGGTTGAATGGGTCCAGTTCGCTCCGTCGGTATCCGCATAAAGCTGTTCGAGAGCGATCCGGTCTGATTCATTGCAGTACGGTCCCCGAAAATCCCGGTCTTTTACGGTGCGCCAGGCCATAAAGTCCTTCGTTTCTGGAAGACAAAGCCCGTTGTTTTGTGTCCAATAGAAGAAATGAAGTGTCTCCAATTGTAGAAATGCTGAGGGGATGGGGCCTCTCAACTGGTTTTCGTCCAGGGAGAGGATCTGAAGACTGCGCAGGTCTGCAAATTCGATGGGGATAGGACCGCTGAGTCTGTTTGCGTACAGGTTCAGGATTTGAAGCTTTGAGAGCGCCCCAAATTCGGATGGAATCGATCCGGTAAACGATGCAGTCTCAAGGTTCAGTTTTTGCAGTTCTACGAGTCGCCCCAATGTGCCGGGAATCTCTCCTTCCAAATCGGTATTTCCCAAGTCAAGTTCCCGAAGCCGTACCAGGCTGCCGATCTGTGGTGGCAGGATACCTGTCAGACGGTTGTTGTACAGATCCAGTATCTCAAGATGCGCCAGACTTCCAAGTTCCACAGGAATTATGCCCACCAAACCGTTCTCTCGCAGCTTCAGAGCGGTCACCTGGCCGTTTTCATCCGTCTCCACCCCATACCATTGGTCAAGAGATGCATCCGTCAGCCATCCACCTCGCTGTGCCCATTGGTCACCTGCAGTCGCTTTGTACAGCACCTCAAGAATTTCGCGATCAGAAAAGATAAGATTGGGATCCTCTATCGTGATCGCTGCTGCGCCAGAGGCGGTGACAAGTGCGGCTGTAATGATTGTTGCGCCGTTACTCATGCCCGTGACCTTGCCGTTAGAATCCACCACGGCGACGGAGGGATCTGCACTTGACCATTTGATGGGTGGCCCTGTATACGTGTACGAGTGCCCGTCCTGATCACGAACTGCCGCACTGAGTTGAACCGTTTTAACAACCGATTCAATTTTTGCTGTTTCCGGGCTAACGGTGATCGCACCCTCATCCTCATAGTCATCTCCGCTCGCAATCAAAATCAGTTGATATTCGTCATCTACAATATTATCATCCTCTATTGCTGACAGCATCAGAGTCTGTGGCATATTCCAGTTTTCGGGAGTAAAGGTCAATTCGGCTCTGTCCGTGCTGATTTCTGTTCTATTTTGTCCGACAATCCTCACGGTTACATCTCCCGTCGGTTCCGATGACAGCGAGATCGTGAAGTGTTCAGAATCCCCTTCTACAATCGTCACCGCTGCAGGTGTAATTGACAGTCGCTGTGCAAAAATCGGTGGGCAGAGACAGAAAACCACCAACAGGACTATCGGCACCACAGATATTTTATGGATTATTTCGGAAATAGGAATCGGGAATTTTATCGTGTCTGGGCACAAAACACTCTTTTTTGTGAGCGAATATAGGAGTTTGTATCCAGACAGATATCAAATGTTCGGGAGTTGGTTATTCCGGGAAGCGTTCCAGTGCAGGTTCATCATCCGCCGGATGGCAGATAAAAGAAAACCGCCACTGAGCAGGATAATTCCAATCCAGACCAGACTGATGGCCGGCTTTTCCTGTGCCTGCACTATGACATAGTCTGCTGCAGCCGCGCCGTCAAGCAGGAGGGTAATCTCGCCGGTGTCCACATTCATGCCTGTAAAATAGTAGCCAATCCCGCCGGACTGTGCGACGACTGGATTCACACTGCGATCCGTGCGGATCACATAAACCGGCAGGATCTCCTCCATCAGGTTCGTACGCATATCGGTAACCTGCAACACGGCCCCGACAGCGATTTCAGTCTGGTCCACTTCGCTTTCATTCAAACGAGAGGACAGATTCACATCGGCATCAAATCCAGTGAAAGTGACCTGATGGGTGCCGTCATTGATGAGTGTACTTTGTCCCCTGCGCAGAACAAGTTCATTCTGTGAGTTCCCGCTGTCCAGCATTTGCCGGGGGGTCACAGCAACGTAGACATCCTTCTCAAAGTAGGGCTTCAGGTCCGGGTGCTGGATCCACTGGCCGGTATTGGATTCGTAGGCAACGGGTTTCAGGCGGAAGGACTGCCCGCCTGGATCCGTAAAATCAAGTACGAAGCGGGTATGTCCGCGCTCACCGGGTTCGGTTCCCAGATAGGAGACCTCATAGCCGGCAACCCGGACCGTTCGCCCCTGCTCGACCACAAAGTTGTCCCGGTCACTCCCGCGCGGCGCATCCGAGATGCTCCGGCTGAAGCCGGAGGAGGCAATAATCCCGATGACCATCACGCCCAGTCCCACATGAGCAAGAGCGCCGCCGGCCAGTTTCAGATTCCCCCGGCCAACACGCCAGAGTACAGAAACATTTCCATACAGAGCAAAGAAGGCCGTAAACAGGAGCAGCATCAGCTGAATCCCGTAGCCGTGGCGCTCCCAGAAGGTCTGTCCCTGTGCAGCGGTTTCGGCGGCAAAGGGAGTCAGGATCAGCACGAGGACGGTACTGAAGGTGGCCAGAAGTACGGGCCAAAGCAGCACACGGTTTATTTTCTGGATGCTCATCCTGGTCCACCAGAAAAGCTGTCCCAGCCCGGCCAGAAATAAAATCCCGACCGTGAGCGGCAGGGTCCAGTCATTATAAAAGTCAATGGGGACCGTTGCCGGATCATTGTGAAAAATTTTCCCAAAGATGGGAGCGCTGGTTCCCAGGATGACCACCGCGGCAACGACGGTCACAAGCACGGCCCCGGAAAAGACCAGAAATTCACGGGACAGAACATGTGCCTCCTGCTGTGCAGCAGGGAGTTCACGGTAGCGCCAGACAAACAGTCCAAATCCCAAAAGCCCCATCGCCAGAATCCAGATCAGGAGCTGGTTATAGAGACCGAGATCAACGAATGCATGGACAGAGGCATCTCCCAGGATCCCGCTTCGCGTCAGGAAGGTGGAGTAGACAACCAGCATATAGGCCAGAATGGATAGAAAGAGCGCGGCTTTGTGGCCAATCCCTCCCTTGCGCTGAATGAGCATCAGATGGACGGCCGCAACGCCAACCAGCCAGGGGACAAACGAAGAGTTTTCCACAGGGTCCCAGGCCCAGTAGCCGCCAAAGTTCAATGTCTCATAGGCCCAGTAGCCGCCCATTGCAATACCTACGCCGAGGCACATGACGCTGATCAGTGTCCAGGGGAGTGCCGGCCGCACCCACTGCGTATACCGTCGTTTCCACAACGCAACCACCGCAAAGGCAAAGGGAGCAATCATGGTCGTGAACCCGATAAAGAGCATTGGTGGATGGATCACCATCCAGTAGTTCTGCAAGAGGTCATTGAGTCCGGTTCCGTCCGCAGGTATAAAGTCGGGATTGGACTGAAAAATGGGCGCATCCGGGTTCGCTTCTGCAATCGTCGCAAAGGGGGCCGCCCCAATCTCAAGGGGGCCAAAACGGAGGCCTGCGATCATCGTAAGAAGAAAAAACTGGCAGAAGGACACCACTGCCATGACCGCGGCTTTGTAATCCGGCGCCGCCCACCGGATGAGTGCAAGCCCCATCAGGCAGTTCATGATGATCCAAAGCAGGAATGATCCCTCCTGCCCCTCCCAGCTGGCAGAGAACAGAAAATGGAAGGGCAGATCCCGGGAGGAATGGGCCCAGACATAATTGTACTGGAACTGGTGGGTCGCAATGAGCACAATCAGAAGCAGCCAGGCACTGAAAAGACAGAGCGTCATCACGCCCCACAGTGCTTTTCCCAGACGGAAAAACGTCTGACCGGGCTGGTTCTGCTGTGCCGCCTGATAGAAGGAGAAGACGGCCAGGATACAGCTCACAAAAGCGGTCAGAATCAGTATGTGTCCAAGGATCCCCGACATGTACCGTTAGGCCCCCTGGGAGAGGGCCGCCAATAATTTTTGATGGAGTCCGCTGAAACTTCCATTACTCATGATCAGGATTACATCTCCAGATTTTGCATCCTCCAGAAGGGCCTCCAGTAACGTTGGAGCAGATACAAAGGATTCGGCATGGGTGCCCGTAACCCGGATCCGCCGCAGGACGGCCTGAATATCCATGAAGTGTTCCTGCACATCATTGTGACGGAAGGGTGGGTCGCACAGGTAGGCTCTGGACGCTTCGTGGAATGCGTCCCCATAGGGAACCTCAAATACTTTTCGGCGGCTGGAATTGGAGCGGGGCTCAAAGACCGCCAGTAACCGCCGGCCGGGCCACCGCTCTTTTGCCGCCTGAATCGTCGCATGTACGGCAGTGGGGTGATGCGCAAAATCATCCACGACCAGAATGCCGCCCGGCTCGCCGAGGATTTCCTGACGGCGCTTGACTCCAGGGAACGAGGCGAGTCCGTGGGCGATTTCGTTCCGGGTCAACCCCTCATGCAGGGCCACAGCACTGGCCGCCAGTGCATTGCGGAGGTTGTGGCTGCCGCTCATGGGAAGCCGCATGGGTCCGAGATCCTGTCCCTGGAAGTGCAGATTGAATTCCACCCCCTGATCCGAAGTATAGGTCACCTGTCCGGTGACATCATGACATGGGGTCAGTCCATAGGTGAGCACCGGCGCTGCAGAGGTGTGTAATTTTGCGGCAGCGGGGTCGTCTCCCGACAGAACCAGCAGGCCGTCGGGAGGGATCAAATCCGTGAAGGCTTGAAAGGCCTCCTGATAGTCTTTCCAGGATGCATAGATGTCCGCGTGATCAAATTCCATTGAGGTTACAATGGCAACATGGGGCGCATAATGTAAAAATTTCGGCTTCTTATCAAAATAGGCACTGTCGTATTCATCTCCTTCAATCACGAACTGGGGCGCGGTCCCGATGGCGAAGCTTTGCTCAAGATCCTGGAGTACACCTCCGACCAGAAATCCGGGATCCTGTCCTGCACTGCGCAGCAGGTGGACCAGCATTCCGGTGGTGGTGGTTTTTCCGTGCGTTCCTGCAACGACCAGGCTTTGGCGGTCTTGCAGAAAAAAGTGATGGAGCGCCTCCGGCAGAGACAATTGCGGCAGGGATTGCTGCCGGGCCAGCGCTGCTTCGGGATGTGTCGGTACGCACGCATTTCCGGGAATGACCAAGTCAGGCCGGGGAATGAGATTTTTTTCGGAATAACCATCGCAGACCGGAATCCCCTGATTCTCCAGGAATGTACTCATCGGGGGATAGACCCCGCTGTCTGATCCGCGTACCGCGTACCCTGCTTCATGAAGGAGGCCCGCCAGCGCCCCCATTCCTGTGCCGCAAATCCCGATCATGTAGATGTCTTTTATGTCAGGATTCGGAGGGGGGCGGTCAAAAATTCGCAGATCTGCATCCGCAAAATCCGACAGGTTTTTCATCCGGCAGGCTGCATTATTGCAGTTTATTTATGAGTTTCCAGATACGCGGCCACAGAGCGGGAATTCGATACACTCATCTACAGGGCAGAGATGCCATATATTGCGGCGGTAGAGACTTCAGAATTTGTTTGACCGGGATTCCGGAGCCGGCAGCGGTGGGTTAGCGCCATTTTCTTCTATCCCGGTGGACGGCTTCTTTGTCTCGTTGCGGTTTGAAAATAAACTGCCCGCTGAAGAAGAGGAAGAACCAGGAATCAAAGGCAGAATACATGACTGGCACGATGACCAGAGTCAGGAAGGTTGAAAAAGACAACCCGCTGATAATTGCAATTCCCATGGGCCCCCAGAATTGAGTGTTCTGGGATCCAAACTGAATATTGGGGGCCAGGTCCGCCAGCAATCCGACAAAGTCTATGTTGAGGCCGAACGTGAGGGGAACCAGCCCGATCACTGTCGTCAAAAAAGTGAGCAGTACCGGCCGAAGACGCGTTGCCCCTCCGTCAACGATGGCTTGCAGTTTATCTTTTCCCCGGTCACGTAACTGGTTGATGTAGTCAATCAGCACAATGTTATTATTTACCACAATGCCCGCCAGGCTGATGAGGCCGATAAAGGTCATCAATCCGAACGGGGTACGGGTAAGAATCAATCCCAGGAGTACCCCGATGAGTCCAAGGACGACCGCCAACATAATAATGATCGGTACAATGATGCTGTTGAACTGTGCAATCAGGATGAGCGTGATGGCGGCAACCCCAATCCCCATGGCTGTCTGCAAAAATCCAAAGGCTTCCGCCTGATCCTCACTCTCCCCTGTGTAGGACAGTTGGTAGCCAGGCAGCATTGCGTCCTGATATCCCTGCAGATGGGCCTGCACCTGCTGCAGCACGGCCGCACCATTGGCACCTGCCACGACATCACCGGTCACGGTGGCGACACGATTCAGATCCAGCCGGGTGATCGATCCATATCCGCCTCCAATCTCAAAATCTGCAATGGAAGACAGCGGGATCTGTGTGCCCTCATGCAGGACGGTCAGGGCATCCAGTGCCTCCAGGCTGGCACGCTGATCCTCTTTCAGGCGTACGGTCACATCGTATTCATCCTCTCCCGCACGATACTTGGTCGCTTCACTACCCTGGATCGCAGAACGAACGACACTGCTGACCTTGCGCGAATCCAGCCCAAAGCGGGCGGCTCGCTCACGGTCAATCTTGACCTGAATCTGTGGTCGTCCGGTATTCAGGTTATTGTTAATGTCCACCAGAAGCGGAATCGTATTATCCTGTGATGCCTGACGAAGCGATGCAGTCACTTCTTCCGTGATTCGCGTAATCTCCGAAAAATCAGGCCCCGTGATTTCAATATTCACGGGTTTACCGACAGGAGGCCCCGCATTATCTTTATTGATTTCAAAAATCACCCCCGGAATCCCCCGGAGCGATTCGCGAAGCCTTTGAAGTGTATTGCGGCTTGTTTCCGGCCGATTCCCGTAGTCAACCACATTTAAGGTCAGGACCGAACTCTCCGGACTGCCGGGGCCGCCTCCCATCAAATCCCCTCCGCCACTGCTGGTCCCCACATTTACAAGGATACTCTTGATATTGTTCTGATCTGCCTGATTTTCTTCCAGAAGTGAATTGATGCTGGACTGTGCAGCCTGGGTCACCTTATTGGTTTCTTCCAGATGCGTTCCCAGCGGGAGTTCCAGGTCAACGGTAATGATATTCGGATCGGTATCCGGGAAGAACTCAACCCCCGTTGGAGCGGCGGCAAACAGCATGATGATGGACACAAATCCACCGGCTACACAGACTAACAGGCGGGCACGGTTGTCGGTCAGGAGCAGACTGGTTCGCTGCTTCAGTACCCGTCCATTCAGGAAATAACCGGCTGCCCCGACTGCCATGATGATTGCGGGCAGGCTGAGCAGAATGAGGATTGTCTGCAACTCTGCTCCACGAATCAATGCCATCAGCCCCAGAATGGAAGAGGATAAGAGCGCAAACAGACCGCCTGCCTTTACACTGGTGAGGCCATTGAGGTACACAATTTCAATGCAGTGGAGCAGCACCATGAGGATGCCCGTTACGAACAGAATCACTGCAGGATAAAGAATAATGGTTCCAGCCGCTGTATTGGTTAACCCAAGTACAATACCGCCAATGATGGACAGGATGATCCCCAGCATCAGTGCAAGAAAGCAGAATGAGTTTCGAAGATAGGGATTCGGAGTGCGGATGACGGTGGTAATCAGGAGCACAATGACCCCAAGTCCAAAGAGAGCAGAGATGCCGAGCAGGGGGGAAGGGCCTCCGCCAGGTGTACTCATGAAGGTGCTGGAAACGGCCGCTGCCAGACCGACAGCATAAATAATGACCGCACTAAGCCATAGCCGTTTATGCAGGAATACGGGAGATTTGACCTCGTAGTCACGTTGCAGTTGTGTGCTCAGGAATCCACGATACCAGATAATCAGATTCGGCAGTGCCTGTCCGACAAACCCTTTCGTGATTGGGCTGAAACAGTACCGATGTGCAAGCATCAGGATGGGGACGGCAATGGAAAGCACCAGAATCGTCTGCCAGTTTGCAAGTCCAATGACCAGAACCACCCCGGCAAAGAAGGCAGACAAAACCGTCCGGAGTGCCAGAGAAAAACGCATTTTTGGATCGGTATCCAGCCGAACGAAGTAGCCGGTGATGACCGGATTAATCACAATGGCAACAAACAGCGAACACGACAGCGTAATGATGAGTGTCATGGGAAGGTATCCCATAAACTCTCCGGTAATCCCCGGCCAGAACAGCATTGGAATGAAGACGGCCACGGTGGTTGCTGTGGAGGCAACGACGGCGCTGCCAACCTCCCCCGTTCCCAGCTTCGCAGCCTCAAATCGGGAGTGGCCGAGTTCCCGGTAGCGATAGATGTTTTCCACGATCACGACCGCATTATCCACCAGCATGCCGAGGGCAATAATCAGAGAAAAGAGGATGACAAAGTTTAATTCCTGCCCAATGATCTGGAAGACAAGAAAGGTGAGGAACATAGAGAGGGGAATCGCAATGCCTACCAGCGTCGCCGTCCGAACCCCCAGGAAGAACAGCAGCACAAGCACGACAAAGATCAGTCCGCTGATGATATTGTTTTCGAGATCGTTCACAAGTTCCTGAACCTGATCGCTCTGATCGCCGGTAACGACCACCTGGGTTCCGGCTGGAAGCGGGAATTCGTCAAGGGTCGTACGGATTTCGTCTGCTGTATCCAGGATGTTTGCACCGCTGCGCTTTTTTACGTTGAGGGTGATGACCGGATAACTCCCGGTTTCTGCCAGACGGATCAGGCGCTTGCCCTCCTCTTCCTGAAGCAGCTGCAGTCTGGAATAGGTGGAGCGTTCTTTGAAACCCAGATAGACCTCGGCGACATCCCGGACATACACCGGGAAGCCATTCGGACTCTTCAGAACCAGTTCTTCAATTTCTCTTTTCACATCCCGGAACTCCCCGTCAATCCGCACAATGTAGTCTCTGCTGTCCACGCGAATCGTACCTCCCGGGGTATTTGAGTTTTCAGAGTTGATCGTTTCAATGAGATCGGAGAACGTAAGATCGTATCCCTGCAGTGCACGAATATCAACATCCACTTTGACTTCCTGCTCAAGTGTGCCAATGAGCTCCACTTCCAGAATGTCCGGGCTTTTTTCAATCTCATCTCCCAGATCCTCTGCGATGTCTTTCAGTTGCGTAACCGTGAATGCTCCGGCAAGGTTAATGCTCATGATGGGGATATCCTCCACATCAAACTCACTGACAACGGGTTCTTCAATGTCGCCGGGGAGGCGGGGTTTGGCAATCTGAACCTTGTCCCGAACGCGTTGATAGGCAAAATCAAGCGATACATCCGTTGTGAACTCAATGATGATCGTGGAGACTCCCCGCACGGAAGTGGAGCGAATTTCTTCGATATCCGACACGGTTTGAATTTCCTCCTCAATGATCCGGGTCACCAGGGATTCAATATCACTCGGACTGGCTCCCGGATAGATGGTGGTGACGACCACGGTCGGGATTTCAATGGAGGGGAAGGCTTCTTTGGAGATCGTGAGATAACTGACCAGCCCGCCCACGGTCAGCATGATCGTCAGGATTGCCACACTTGGCCGGTACTTGATTGCAAGGTCGGTGATTTTCATTACAATTCAATCTCTGCAGCGGGGATTGCATCCGGGGAGCGTCCGAGGACGGGGACTCCGTATTCATCCAGTTCCGTAAAGGTCTGATCAATGGTGACCAGATCCTGATCTGCCAGTGTCGACTGTCCGCGAATCACGACTTGCTCATTGGCAGACAGCCCATGGGTGATCACCATCTGGTTTGCATATTCGGCACCCACGGAGATCACCCGCAGCTGGGCAATGAGATTCCCGTCCTGATTTTTCACGACAAAAACCGACAGACCATTTTCGGTTCGGGTAACGGCGTTGCCGGGGATGACCAGTGCAGGTTCAATGGTCTGTCGCACAATTGCCAGTTCTGCGATCATTTCCGGCTTCAGTTTTTCGTCTGAATTCTCCACTTCAATATTGACTTCAAAGGATCTGCTGGCCGGATCAATGACACTTCCCGCAAAGGTGACCTGCCCGGTGCGGGATGCGATTCCTGCAGTCGGGAGGCGGATTTCTGCGGGGGTTCCCGCTTCAATGTCTCCGGCATAGCGCTCCGGGACACCGGCGGTAATCTGGATATTCCGGGCATTGACCAGACGCAGGACTTGGGTGCCGGGAGCCACCTGCTCGCCCGGCTCCACATAATGTGCCTCTACTTTCCCGTAAATGGGCGCTTGAATGGAGGTGTATTCCAATTGTCGTGCAGCCTGTTCGTAGATTGCCTGCGATTGTGCCAAGGCGGCCCTTGCCTGTTCCAGGGAGCTTTCCAGCCGGGTATATTCCAGGGGACTGATAATCGAATCGGCAAACAGGGGCTGCTGCCTGACATAGCTGTCTTCGGCGATTTTCAGGCCGGCTTCGGCGTTACTGACCTGTGCTTCGGCCTGTGCCACACTGGCACGGATCAGTTCATCCTCTGTGCGGGCCACCACATCTCCATCGCGGACGGTTTGTCCGAGTGATGCAATGGTTTCCAGTGTACCGGTCGTTTTTGACGCGACAACAACATCGTGTTTTGCTTCAACCGTACCGGTTAGTTCAATCACCTCATTGAATGCAGTCGGGGTTAATTGCAGAACCTCTACAAGTTTGGTTTCAGGGGGGGCAGGGGCGGGTTCACTGCTGTCGGAGTTCCCCTGCGGACTTGCACATGCAAACCAGAAGAGGCAGGCGGGCAGCAGGATGGATTGAAATTTCATGGATATAGTTTGTTTTACCTGTTGGCGGATGCCAACTGCAGGTCGGTTTGTTTTTCAATGGGGATACCGAGGGCCACTTCCAGATTGCTTTGGGCGACAAGATAACTGTGGACCGCACGCAGATAGTTCAACCGGCTGGTATCCAGCTGCGAAGAGGCAGCACGTACCTGCAGTGAGTTCGCGACCCCCTCTCTGGATCGGGCGAGCGTATATTCATAATTGAGTTCCGCATTGGTCACATTGACTTCCTGGCTTCCAATCTGATGATAGGCGGTATCCAGATTGCGGAGTGCGGTTTCGATTTCCATTTTGGCATTGGCCGTCAACTGATCCACATTCACCCCGGCCTGACGGGCGGCCACCTCGGCCCGCTGCACATTCCGGCGTCGCTCAAATCCATTGAAGAGCGTCCATTCCAGTGAAAGCCCGACATTCAGAGCAGACTGCCAATAAGCTTTGCTGAAGTAGGTGTTGCTGCCCTGTGTAAATGCGAAGGGATTACTGGGATCCGAGATCGTATAGCTTCGGTTATCCGGGACTCTGCCCGTGTAGTTGAAATTTACGAATCCATTGATTTTCGGTAATGCGTTCATCTTCGTTGCCCGCACTTCATTGAGCGCATATCGGTGGGCCAGGCGTGCTTCTTCCAGATCCGGCCGCTGTGTGGAGGCCTCTTCAAATGCGGTTGAAGCGGATGCCGCAAGATAGGGGGAGGTCTGATGAATGGTCAGGGTTCCGTTCAGAACGAGTTCCTGTCCGGGAGCCATGCCGATCAGATACTTGAGTTGATCTATGCTGTTGGATGCACGGGTTTGCGCCTGAATGAGTTCAGATTCACGGTTGGCCAGTTCTACATCCATAGTCAGGCGCTCCATCTTGGGAAGTACACCGTTACTCACCCGGAGGGCGGTTTCATTCCGGGATGTACGTGTGCGTGCAACGCTCTGGGCGGCGACCCGGGACTCTTCCTGAGCAAGGAGAGCACCATAGAACGCATCCCGGACCTGCCCGATGATGATCTGTTCCTGACGTTCAACCGCTTTCGGGATCTGCTGCCGGGCTGCTGCAAATCCATCCGGATGAAGGAGTCTCGTATAGCGGGGCGCATCCAGAATCGTCTGGGTGAGCGTGATGGAGTTCAGATACTGGTTTGCCACCGAAAACGGGTTGTCACTCGGCTGCGCCGGTGCAATGCCTGCAGCATCAAGTCCACGGCGCTGCCGGTCGGCAAATTCGCCAAACGTGATAGGGTGCGTGGCCTCCAGTTCATCGGTTCGTGCAGTTTCATTGAAGCCGAGCCACTCAACGAATGCAAATCCGGAAAAAAAATCGCCTGCAGAACTCCCCGCAAAGGGGTTGGCTTCACGGATATTTCGGGTATAGGAACTAAACGCCTCGATGGTTGGATAGCCGATATCTGCAACTCCCAGCTGGATCTGCAGGCGGGCATCCTCCTCCGCCATCCGCGCCTGCTGAAGGACATAGTTATGGATCAGGGCAATTTCAACGGCTTCCGCAAGTGTGATCCGCAGCGGAGGTGCTTCATCCTGCGCCTGTGCACGGGGCAGAAAGGCAAACAGGAGCATGAAACCAACAATAGAACGCATAAAAAATGTGATTGACCGGGAACGGGACGGACTTGTACCTTCAGGGGCGGAATGTGTTGGAGCCGGTGGCACCGTCATGGTGCATGTACACATGGCGAATCGGGGGATTAAACAAAATTCCTGTGCTGGTTCGCGTGGAGATAATCCACGACATTTTTTACCTGCTGAGTACTGTTCTGGTGACAGATCAACAAGGCATCATCGGTATCGACCACGACGACATCATGGATGCCGACCACGGCGACCAGCCGCGTTCCGGCATTGATCAGACACCGGCTGGTATCATGGACGATGACATTCCCGCGGAGGACGTTGCCATGACGGTTTTTGCTGCTCAGATCGTAGACAGCCCGCCAGTCACCGATGTCACTCCAGCCGAAATTCCCTGGGACCACATAGACATTACCGGCCCGTTCCATGATCCCGATATCCACGGAGATCCGGGTACTCTTATAATAGGCCTGGCGAATGGCAGCATTCTCGTAATGGGTGCCCAGGTGCTGGGACGCTTCCTCAAATGCATGCCAGATGCTTTTGAGGTGGGTTTGCAGGTTGGCCAGGATCGCATCCGCACGCCAGACGAAGATCCCGCTGTTCCATAGAAAGTCACCGGAATCCAGAAACCGCTCTGCGGTGGCCTCGTCCGGTTTTTCGGCAAAGGTCCGCACCCGACAGGCCCCGTTAAGGCTGCTTTCTGATGGATCGTACTGGATGTAACCGTATCCGGTGGCAGGGTACGAGGGCTGGATCCCTATGGTGACCAGTGCCCCGGGCTGCTTCGCCATTTCAACGGCTTGTCGGAGGATTTTCAGAAAACGCTTTTCCTTCCTGACCAGATGATCTGCAGGAAGTACGATCATGACGGCCTCTGGATCCACTGCCCGGATTTTGATTGCGGCATAGGCAATGCACGGGGCTGTATTCCGGCTGATGGGCTCGCCAAGGATCTGCTCCTCTGCCAGGGCGGGCAGCTGCTCCCGGGTCAGGTCGACATAGCGCTCATGCGTTACGACCATCGTCCGTTCAGGGGGGACGAGGGGAGCCATGCGGGTCATGGTCTGCTGAAGAAGGCTTTGCTCTTCGAAGACATTAATAAACTGTTTTGGGCGGGCTTCCCTGCTCCGGGGCCAGAATCGGCTCCCGATGCCCCCCGCCATGATGACGCTGTAAATCATTGTAGATGTTGCTGAATCCGATACGAAAGGGATCCAGATTCGGTTGCATTCAAAACACGAAAGCAGGCGCTCCCGACAAAATTCTCCCTGCAGAGGCAGGAATGAACGGTATAATCCGGAGCATCAGATGTGAAATCTAAATCGCCCGGTGTACGTTATATGCGGCGGTGTGTTCGTTGCGAATCACTGCAAAATCTTTGGCTCCGGAGGCTTGAAATGAAATCCACGGCGGATCTCATTGTGTTCAACGGATTTTCCTGACCCAAAGCAGCGATAATTGCGTACAACCGGCGTTATGTTACAGAAACGGAGGTTCTTTTATTTTCATGAAAATTGGAATTGTTGGTACGGGGTATGTCGGGCTTGTTTCGGGTGTCTGTTTTGCAGAGATGGGGAACGATGTCTGGTGTGTGGATGTGAATGATGCCAAGGTTGCAGATTTGCGCCGGGGGCACATGCCGATTTACGAGCCGGATCTTGAAGTGCTCCTGCACCGGAACCTGCGTGAGCGGCGCCTGCGGTTTACGACCTCGCTGCATGAAGCACTCGAAAACTCCGAAATCATCTTTCTGGCCCTCCCGACACCGCCGAATGCGGATGGGGAGGCAGATCTGTCCTATGTGCTGGAGGTGGCCGCTGATATTGGCATCTGGCTGGGGGCGCATCCAGAATCCGTGTACCGCATTGTGGTCAACAAGAGCACGGTTCCTGTGGGGACAGCGGATCAGGTTCAGGCCGTCTTAGCGGAGCAGGGGGCGAGTTCTGGTGTAAATTTTGATGTAGTATCGAATCCGGAATTTCTCCGGGAAGGTGCAGCGGTGGATGACTTTATGAAGCCGGAGCGGATTGTGCTGGGAACCTCAAGTCCGCGGGCGGGCGATATCATGAAGCGTCTCTACGAACCCTTTGTCCGGCAGGGGAATCCCATCCTTATCATGGATGAGCGTTCGGCAGAGGTCACCAAGTATGCGGCGAATGCATTTCTGGCCGCCCGGATCAGTTTCATGAATGAAGTCGCCAACCTGTGTGACCGGGTGGGGGCGAATGTAGACAAGGTGCGGATCGGGGTGGGGAGCGACCGCCGAATCGGCCGTCATTTTCTGTACGCAGGTATCGGGTTTGGGGGAAGCTGTTTCCCCAAAGATGTGCAGGCACTTTTGCGGACGGCGCGCAGAGAGGGCTATGACTTCAAAATTCTTCAGGCGGTGCTGGAGGTAAATGAGAAGCAGCGCATGCGACTGGTGCATCAGGTGCGTTCTCATTTTGGCGGGAATCTGCAGGGGAAGCGTGCCGCGGTATGGGGGCTTGCATTTAAGGCAAATACCGATGATGTTCGAGAGTCGCCTGCCCATGCAGTGATCCGGGGGCTTCTGGAGAGTGAGGTGCAGGTGACGGCGTTTGACCCGGAGGCAATGACGACCTCACAGGCCGTATTAGGAGAGTCCATCACCTATGCGAAGAATGCCTACGAGGCACTTTCCGGGGTGGACATGCTGCTGATCTGCACGGAGTGGCCCGAATTTCGGCGGCCTGATTTTCAACGGATCAGGGGGTTAATGCGTCAACCGCTTATTTTTGACGGGCGAAATTTGTATAATACGCAAAGAATGAAGGAACGGGGATTTGAGTATTACAGTATTGGCCGCCCCGGGAGTATCCGGGAAGAATCCTCTCTCACGCAGTGAAACAGAATGGACTGGCAGGCTTGGTTAACGATTGCCACAATTATCGGGATTGCCGTTGCGCTGATCCGGGATCTTGCCCGGCCGGACATGATCTTCCTGAGTGCACTGGGGGTTCTGCTGGCATCGGGGATTATCACACCGGTGGAGGCGTTTGCGGGGTTTTCCAATGGTGCGGTGATTGCACTGGCCTCATTGTTCGTTGTTGCGGCGGGGATTGAGGAGAGTGGGCTCTTGCGGCGGATTGAATGGCGCTTGTTACGCAGGGTCCATAATTTACCCGTTGCCCTTTTGCGTCTGATGATCCCGACGGCGGTTGTGTCTGCGTTTATGAACAACACGCCGGTGGTTGCGATGTGGATGCAGCCGGTACAGCGCTGGGCCTACCGGTCCAAAATTTCCCCATCCAAAGTGCTCATTCCACTGTCCTATGCATCAATTGCCGGCGGGATGGTGACCTTGATGGGATCGTCCACAAACGTGGTGGTGGCAGGATTGGTGGAGGGGCATGGGATGGAGCCGCTGGCATTGTTTGATTTTTCTCTGATTGGGCTGCCGGCAGCGTTCGTTGTGTTAGGATTCCTGGCTTTTATTGGATCCCGCCTCCTGCCGGACCGGGCCAGTGAGCCGGTGTTTACCCGATCCCGCCTGCAGCAGTGTTTATTCGAAATTCGAATTGTTAAGGGCTCTCCTTTTGCAGGGCAGACTCTGGATCAGGCCAAACTGGATACGGATAATGAATCGACGATTGTGCAGGTGCGCCGGGGAAAACATATTATGCCGGTGGATCGCCAGTTCGTTCTGGGAGAGAAGGATGTACTTTGTTTTAGTGGGGATGTGTCTGTACTGGAGGGGCTGATGCTTCGCCCAGGCCTGGAGCCGGGGGTCGCCATTGCCAGGGAGCGCACCAATAACCTGCTCCCGATGTATGAAGCAGTGATTAGTGACACCTCCGAGTTGATTGGGAAATCGCTCAAAGATGTGGACTTTCTCACAACGTATGGAGGTGTGGTGCTGGCCGTTCAGCAGCGATCAGGCGGTCTTGAAGGGGCGATGACCGATATCACGTTGAAAGCAGGCGATCTGATCCTGGTTGGGGCTGTGGCAGGATTTGAGGACCGCTGGAATGCAAGCCACACTGAATTCTACTATGTCTTGCCGCGCGGAGCGTCTCACGGGAAGCCCCCTAAACGCAAGGTTATTCTGTCCCTGAGCATTCTGGCGACGATGGTGATCTTCATTGCCACCAGGCTTGCACCGCTGCCGACGGTTGCATTCGGGGGAGCACTTGCCATGGTGGCGACACGCTGTCTTGAGATTCGCACGGCCCGGAATGCATTGGATATGCAGGTATTACTGCTCATCGCATCTGCGCTTGGGCTTGGGGTGGCCGCCGAAAAAACAGGCCTTGCAGAGGGGCTTGCCCATGTTCTGACCGGCACGGCCGCCGTGAATCCCATTCTTGCGCTGATCGGCCTGTATGCATGCACGAATGTGTTGACGGAATTGATTGCCAACAAGGCGGCGGCGGTGCTGATGTTACCGGTAGGCCTGGAAATGGCCGCTGCGCTTGATGCGGATCCGAAGGCGTTCGTTCTTGCGGTTGCGGTGGCCGCAGCCGCAAGTTTCATGACCCCGGTTGGGTACCAGACGAATCTCATGGTGATGGCGGCAGGGAATTACAAGGTCCGTGATTATTTACGGGTGGGGCTCCCCATCAGCTTATTGGTGATGACCACCGCAGTCATCATCATCTCGGTGAAGTGGTTGTAAGGGGAGGAGTCTGCCGTATTCAGGTTCCCCCCTGCGCGGATTGGTGCAGGGGATTATGGAATGCAGCCGGTCCTGTACCCAAGATTTTGCATCTCCTGACCTGTTTCGGAACCAGATGCCGATGATCTGTTACAACCCTCTCCACGGGCATAGCATCAATGGAGGTGATGTTATGATAAGCAGCAGAAGGGGTGGTCACCCCTTCTGCTGCGTCCGTGTCTTGCCGGATGGCCCGAGTTCCCATAAATTTGCCTGCACTTCCAGTAGACAGGGATTTTCAGTATACGCTAATGCCGACTTTGATTGATCCTCACGGAGGGGCTATAACGGAATTATTGGTAGAGGACGAGCGTGCGGAGATTCTGAAAAGCGAATCCGTGAACTTTCCATCAATCACGCTGACTGCGAGGCAGTTATGCGACCTGGAATTATTACTATGCGGGGGATTTTCTCCGCTCAAAGGATTTCTGAATCAGCGTGATTATGACGGGTTGCTGGAGCATATGCGCCTTTCATGCGGTACGCTTTGGCCCATCCCCGTCACCCTTGACATTTCCGAAGCGGATATGCAGCGGATTGACGGACATGATCGCATTGCACTGTGTGATCTTACCGGGGTGCTTCTGGCGATTCTTCATGTTGGGGATCTGTGGAAGCCGGATCAGGAAAAAGAGGCAGAAAAAGGTGTTTGGAACCACTAGCGCTGAGCATCCCGCGGTCGCGTATCTGATGGACCGGTCAGGGGCCTATTATCTGGGCGGGGATCTGGAGGGGATCCGAATGCCGCCGCATTACGATTTTCTTGATCTTCGCCATACGCCCCGTCAATTGCGCAAAAAATTTCAGTCTCAGGGCTTCTTCCGGGTGGTTGCATTCCAGACACTAAACCCCATGCACCGGGCGCACAAGGAACTCACGGACCGGGCCGCCAGAGAAGTGGATGCACATTTGCTGATTCATCCGGCGGTGGGTATGACCAAGCCCTACCTGTTGCAAAATAGATTAACTTAACATAATTAGTGCTTGGACATGAACTCCAGATTTGAGCAATTGTTTCGATGGAATATGGTTTTAAAGTGCTTCTTTGCAAGTTTTCGGCAATAGACAAGGCATCGCTGAGTGCTTCTATCAGGGATTGCGCACTGCTCACGACTTCACTGGCATTATTCCAGCCAGATGAGGACATGCGGTTGTATGCGGGGCGAAGGGCATCCAACACTTTCACTTTCTGATCACTTCATTTGCATTAGACTTGTTGCTACCCCGAACATTGCATAGGCAGAACTGACTGGGCGTATTACAATTTCTGGTGCCCAAAATTCTCTATTTTTGCCCACCGTTGCCAGATCTGGTACGACTGTCGGTTTAACTTCAAGTGGGCGGATATGTTTTCTGTGGTAGGCTACTACAAGATCAATCTTATCAATCTGGTTTCGTGACAGTTGAGCGAACGGCTTGAATGCGGTTTCAAAGAGGTAGAGGGGAACATCATCCTTTCCTCCAATCACGTCACACATTTTCCATACAGCCCCCCTCGGCTTTATATCACCATGAGTGGATATAACAGCAATGGGGGACATACCCTTGTCGCGCATGTATAAGCAAAGGGAAAGAGGGAACGCGGAGTTAAATTGGTTCTTTCCCCAAAGAGCCTCCCCGGTACGATTGGAATTTTCGGGTGTAATCCCGTAAAGAGACGGTTTATCCTGCGAGCGCATGATAAACCCCCGCGGCAAGCATCTCCGCCAATTTAACCGGAACAGCATTACCAATTTGTTGTTCTACTGCGCCGTTTCTATTCCCTCCTCCCCAATCCCAATTTCCGGGAAAAGTCTGAATTCTTCCTCGCTCCCAAGATGTTAGTGCACGGACTTTACCTGAGTGGACTGGATCCAGGTGATTTCCCGCGTAGCCAGGAGGAACTGGACGATTTACGCCACGAACTGTCGGCGACGGTTCGTGCACTGAGAACACGGATCGTCTGGAATAATTTCTGGGATGTCGGTAATA
>JAJEFL010000209.1:0-7276 GCA_022820435.1 Rhodothermales bacterium | reverse complement strand
GTAATCCTGAAATCGTACGTCTCTCCAATAATGGAAAATCGTCTTGCGAGTCTCTTGCGTAATGCTGTTGCACCAGGCCCTAATCGCTGACGTTTGATTTCTTTGAGGACAATTTTGGTGCCTTGATTGATATCAAGTTTGTTTCTGTTCAAGGATTCAGGATAATAGATCCGGGACTGGTTTCTTGCGGCTTCGCGAATTTTAACAGCGCTCATCCGAAACCCATGAGATTGCCCATCTTTTGCAGATTGAACTTCAATAACATCTGCGATTGAGAATAGCGAAAGCTTCCCTAATCCTTTTCGCCCCATAACCGTTCGTCCCTTTTTCGTGCGCTTCCCATTATTCATATCCTGATCACGTCGGCGATACCCAACCCAAAGATATTTGTTGTTGATGTCGTCAATCGTCATGCCGACTCCATCGTCAATCATTGTGATACGACTGTCTTCTTGATGATCAATATGGATGGTGACATTTTTTGCATCCGCATCCCATGCATTGGCGATAACCTCGGTCAGAACGGCAGCGATGTTGCTGTACAGGTTAATTCCCAGATGATCAAGTACATTCAATCCCACCCTCATTTCAAAGGTTTGCTCCGTACTCGGGGATGGGTCACTGTATTTTGGGGGACTCATATAGCTTTAAGGTTATGTTTTTATCGTTGATCCTAAATTGGCACTGTTTTGATGATACTTTTGAAGCCCAATACCGATGTTCCTGGAGCCCAAAAGAGCCTTGGATTACAATGTTAGTGGCAGCATCATCATAAGAAAACAACAAGACATGGGAAATTTCATAGCATCCGCTCCTTTGATTCAAGCCGTTTTTCGACATGGGAGACGATGCTTTTACCAATCGCTGCCCCAAGTTTGACGGGAACAGCATTACCGATCAATCGGCCGACGGTTCTCTTACAAACAGATGTGTCTTCAGGAGCGAATTTGTAATTCACGGGAAAACTCTGCAGGATTGCACCTTCTCTCAGCGAAATTGCCCGGTCCTGTTCGGGGTGTCCAAAACGGCCGTTACCAAATCCATAAAACTGTGTTGTCATCGTAGGTGACGGCTTATCCCACACCATTCTGCCGTAAACACTACTATATGTACGTCCAGATTTTTTGCGATGACATTTGGCGATCAAATGCTCATCCCAGTCCAGCCAGCTCCCACCCGGCTTTGAGGCCTGAATGCGCTGCAGATTAATAGGGGAGAGGTCACAGGCCTGATGCATTGAATCGAAACTGCAGCGTTCGCCCGCCTTCAGGGGAACAAGATTTCCAATCGCATCCTTTACGGTAATACGATATCCCTCCGGGGTCTCTGGCGCAATCAGGTTGATAGGACCCAGACGAGAAGCAAGCAGGATGAGTCTTTTCCGCTGTTGAGGTACTCCGTAGTCAGCACAGTTGACCACACGATAAATCACATCAAATCCTTGCTGCCGAAGTTCTGTATGAAAACTGGAAAATACATCTTCACGCTGCAGTAGCGGAACATTTTCCATAGTAACGAGATGGGGGGCAGTCTCCCGAACGAGACGCGAAAACTGTTCCAGGAGATGCCATCGCCGGTCAGACGAGTTTAACCGTGCCCGGCTGTAATACGAAAACGGCTGACAGGGTGCACATCCTGCCAACATCCTTAAGGGTGCGTCATCAAAGAATTTTGAAATGTCCGCAGAAGTGGTGTCTTTAACTGATTTTAAGAGAAACGAGACATTATTGTTTGCTGTGTACGGATATTCGCAGCTCGGATCAATATCAATGCCAAGCCTAACATTAATTCCCACCGAGGCGAGTCCATGTGTCAGTCCACCTGCTCCGCAAAATAAGTCAACGCATCGGATCGAAGACGCAATTTTCCCTGATCTGATACGTCCACTCCATTGATTATCAACCAACATTTAGTTTAATCCAACGGGTTATTTTCGATGAGGAACTCAGATCACTACTTATCTCCCCAAACCGGAACCGTAAAATCCACATCAACATGAAATTCTTGCTTTGCCAACTGAGATCATCTGCTTCGGATGCAAATCACGAATACTTCTGAAAAAGTCCAAACAAACGGATAGTCTGGATATATACCCATCAGCAACGCGTTGGGTTTCGCATGTGTTCAGTGTCAATCAAGGGCCGCTTCATTTCAATCCCGATTATAAGATTTGCTTGATATTTGTCGGCGAAGGAAGAGACATATTAGTGGGGACGAATTCAGATGTTCAGGGCCGGTTACGGCCTCCTTGATGTCGGGCCAGAAATGAGTGTTTCTTCCCGCCGGGTGTATATCATCCTTGGTTTCTGGATCTTCAAAAGAGATTCTGTTCATAGTATTGTCAGAACTGCTAGCTTTGGGGCCAACAGGTTTTGCTTCAATCGTGGTCAAGTGTATGGCTTGTCTTTTTCGGCTGATCGTTTCAGTGTATTTTGTAACCGGCCAGGGGGCCAGCGCTCAATAGAAACTGGCAAACTTCCGGGACACCAACTGCAAATAGTCTCCGAAATAGATGGGCAATTATCCGAGCGAAGGATTTTGCGTTCGCAGACGGTGTCTGGGATATCTCCCGTCTTTGTCACACGTTGTGGTACGATCATGGCCGGCGGAACCGGCTTGCTGATCATGGCAATGAGTTCCAGACCCGCTATGATGCTGTGTGGGATTCGGAATATTTGTATTTTGGAGCCTGGGTGAGGGATAATGTAAATGATGTAGAGGCCCGAAGGAACGAGAACAAAGTATCGTATTTGCGGGAATATGAGTAATTCCGGTATATCCGAGTTAATCTGCGATTTGCAGAGACGGCTGGATGATGCGGCGGATATGCATACCAAGAGGTGGTTTGAGAACTATCTGAAGCATGCCATTCGTTATCGCGGTATCAAGACACCCGAGGTTGCCAGAATTGTGGCTGAATGGAGGAAGTTTCACGGACTGCAGCAACTATCGGGAGAAGAAGAGTTAGATCTTGCAGTATCATTGATCAGACAGGAACATGCCGAAGACAAGTTTGCGGGTACGCTGTACATTCAGAAATATCTACAGAAACGGGTGGAAGCCGATAACTTGTTGACGGAAGTTGAAGATCTATTCTCTTGCGGCGCATTTGTTGATTGGTCTACCACAGACTGGTTTTGTGTGCGTGTGCTCGGACCGGCAATCGTTCGCCATGGTCCGGAAGCTGCCGAACGTATTGCCGGTTGGTGCAGGGAATCCAACTTATGGGATCGACGTGCGTCAATTGTACCCTTCAGGGCGGTGGTTCAGGATGAGACATACCATCCCCTGATCAAGTCAACCATCATTGTTTTGGTCAAAGAGCGGGAAAGATTTATTCAGACGGGAATCGGCTGGGTGATCAGCGATCTGTCAAAGGTCTATCCGCACACAGCAGAAATTCTGGTGGAGTGCCACTTTGATGATTTATCGGCCGAAGTCATAAGGAGACACACCAAGTACCTGTCCAACCATGACAATTATAAAGCAAGGAAGCGAGGTATGGCAACAGGACCGTAACCCATCGGGAATCATTACCTGGAAGTGCTCTGTCTGAAATATCTGGATTTCCGGTCAAACGCTCAATGCCGCAGGATTACGCGTTTGTTTTACGAAGAGTACTGCGTATGATGGTGCAGGATATTCTGAGAACTGCTAACTTTAGGCTCCAACAAATTTCTTATCAATCATGAATAAGCGTACGGCTTGCTTTTTTTTGCTGATCGTTCCGGCGTACTTTGCAACCGGTCAGGATGCCCCGCGTCCAACAGAAACGGTCAAACTTCTGGTACCCCAACTGGAAATAACCCCCGAAATAGACGGGCAATTATCCGAGTGGAAAGATTTTGCGTTTACAGACGGGATCTGGGATATCTATCGTCTTCGTCACACATTCTGGTACGATGATGGCCGGCGGAACCGGCTTACTGATCATGGCAGTGAGCCACATCCGGAAAATGATCTCCAGGCCCGCTACTATGTCGCGTGGGATTCGGAATATCTGTATTTCGGGGCCGAGGTGAAGGACAATGTGAATGATGTGGATGCCCCGGGGAACGAGCCGCAAGCGTGGTATTTGCGGGACAGTATCTGTTTTTTTGTGGAAGCTCCCCGAGATGAGGCTCCAGAATATTTCGGGCACGGGGACAATGCGTTCTGCTTTGTTGCAGATGCAACCCGCCCGGACTACGCGGCATGGTGGCGGCATGGAACGGCCACGGAGCGGCAACTGGAAGAACCGATTCCGGCAGAGGCGGTGTCGTATGCGTTTGAATTTGATCCCTGGGGAACGGGAGAGGCGGATTTTATACTGGAGGCAAAGGTACAAATGGCACCTACATTGGGAGTCAGTGACTCCCGCTGGACACCTCCCAATGTCGGAGATGTCTATGGACTGGAGATCGTTCACTGTGACCCGGATGGCGGACCCTACGGCGGACACTTTATGATTTACGGGACGGGAGATGATGATGCAACCTGGGGACGCATGATTCTGACCGGCCCCCAAACTCCCATTGAGCGGCGAGCCGAATAATGATATTATTAAATCTTGTTATATTCTAGCCGCACTAATCAGAGAAACTCTTATGCCTTCAAGATTCCTATTTGCGATTTTCTTTGCGCTATGTACGTTTTCCGTCCATGCTCAGGACCATATTGCCTCCTTTGAGGGGCGATGGGCGCTCCATTTGCCTGGAGGAGCGGGCTGGCTTGAGGTTACCCATGATCAGGGTATGGTAGATGCGTCGTTACTTTGGTATGGCGGCAGTGTGCTTCCGGTGGCCAGTGCCAATATTACCGGCGATCAATTGACAGTCACACGGACCCAGACGGTTGACCGGGATCTGGCAGATGGGGGGCAGCGGACCCTTACCTTCACAAACACGCTTACACTCCGGCCTGACGGGGACCGTCTGGCAGGCACGGCTCAATTTCCAGACCACTCCGGGATCGGTAGCCAGATCGTAGAATTTACGGCAGATCGAATCCCGGAACTACCGTCTGCGCCGGATCTGTCCCAGGTAACTTATGGTGATCCGATTGAACTCTTCAATGGTACAGATCTCACGGGATGGAGCCTGATCAACGATGCACAGGTCAATGGTTTTAAGGCCGAAGACGGCATGCTGGTCAATGATCCGGTACAACCCGAAGACGGTGAGTATATCCGTTACGGGAATCTTCGCACGGATGCAATCTTTGAGGATTTTCGCCTCACGCTGGATGTGAACATCCCCAAAGGCAGCAACAGCGGGGTCTATCTTCGGGGGATCTATGAGATCCAGATTGCTGACACTCACGGGATGGATGCAGACAGTCATCACATGGGTGCGCTCTACAGCAGAATCCAGCCGACGGCCACTGTGGAAAAGCCTGCGGGTGAATGGCAGTCCATGGATATTACACTCTATCTGCGCCATCTTACGGTCGTGCTGAACGGTACAACGATCATTGATAATCAGCCGGTTCTTGGGGTCACGGGTGGGGCGATGACAGCAGATGAAACTGCACCGGGCCCCATTTATCTTCAAGGGGATCATGGTCGTGTTCTCTACCGAAATCCTGTCTTAACACCAATCTTGTAATCGTATCCTTTCGTAATCATGGCACAGCGTTTTTTAGTATCCAGGCGGGATTTTATGCGTTCCAGCGCGATTGGCACCGCGGGACTTGCGATGGGAGCCCGTCCCTCCTTCGTTGCTCCGAGTGACCGCATCACTATCGGAATGATTGGTTCCGGGGCCAGAGCGCACGGACTGGTGGAGTCTCTGAAAGCATTTCCGGAGGTTGAGGTCGTGGCTGCCTGCGATGCCTATACCGGCCGTCTAGAGCGTATCAGGGATCGTACAGATGGCAGGGCCGACACAATGGCAGACTACCGTGAGATCATCTCCAGGGATGACATTGATGCGGTGGTGATCTCCAGCCCGGATCACTGGCATTATCAGCACTCGGTTGACTCGTTGAATGCAGGTAAGCACGCGTACATTGAAAAGCCTATGACCTATTCCATTGAGGAGGGGGCAGGTATCATTGAGGCGCAGAGACGAAATAACCTTGCGGTGCAGGTGGGGAGTCCCGGCCCCAACGGGATTCTGGTGCAAAAGGCACGACAGATGATCCAGGAAGGAAAACTTGGACAGGTCACGATGATCCGCGCAAGCACGAATCGGAATACTGCTTCCGGTGCATGGATTTACCCGATCCCTCCCGACGCGTCCCCGGAAACCGTGGACTGGGATCTATTCCTCGGTTCGGCACCTAAGCGACCGTACAATCCTGAGCGGTTCTTTCGCTGGCGGTGCTACAAAGACTACTCGGGTGGCCTGTCTACAGATCTGTATGTCCATACCTGTACGACAATCAACTATGTAATGAATGCGCAAATCCCTGAACGCGTGATGGCCATGGGAGATCTGTACCGGTGGATCCACTCCCGGGATGTGCCGGATACGATCAATGCATCCCTGAAGTATCCAGATGGCTTTATGGTGAACCTCAGTGGTACATTTAACAATCAGGGAGGCAATTCAGGGGGGATGCGGATTCTGGGAACGGAGGGATCCCTGGCGTTTGGAGGTGGACTCCGATTCATTCCCGAACGGGTCAATGAGAGCAATGGCTGGATCACTGCCAGTTGGCCGAAAGCGTTGGCGGATGCTTACATTGCAGACCCTGCAACTCGGAATGAA
The DNA here is from genome assembly GCA_022820435.1 of Rhodothermales bacterium. Lineage (GTDB taxonomy): Bacteria > Bacteroidota > Rhodothermia > Rhodothermales > Bin80 > Bin80. Next base: position 584 of record JAJEFL010000209.1, on the reverse strand, counting down.
GAAATGCCTTCCAGCCGCCCCCAGTCGACAATTGCCGGTGAAGAGGTTTATCATGCAGAGGGAGAGGATTCCATGCATGTACATATTCGGGAATGGCTTGATGCCATTCGTGACGGCAGTGCGACGAAGGAGAATGCAGAGGTGGGGCATCATGCTGCTGCCTGCGCTCACATGATCAATGCCTCCATCGAAATGGAGAAAATGGTTACCTGGGATGGGCAAAGTCTGACAGCAAACTAGTTCGATTCCGGCCGAAATCGCAGGGGTGTGTTTTGTGAGGAAAGGCGCAGGGTTGTGCTCTGCTCCAGGTATATCCGCAAGGTAGGCTTCCTTAGTGGTCTACCGTAGTTTTTATGTATTTCACTGAGGGGCCCTGAGAGATTCATTTCGGGAGCAAAGCATGCACAGCGGGGCCGGGTAGCGAGTTGTTGAATCGCTAAAAGTTCAGCTATTTCTATCGGGTGTCAAATCTCTGTCAGATTGTGGCACGAAGTAACGCCAAATTGGACACCGTCGGATGTGATCATTGAGATGCCGGCATAGATCGTACAACGCTTTGAGATCAAAAGAAAATCCACGCGAAA
>JAJEFL010000202.1:0-4532 GCA_022820435.1 Rhodothermales bacterium | reverse complement strand
TCTTACAATCGTTAACGGGCATAGCATCAAGCGGATGATGTTGTATAGGCAATCGGGGAGCACTATTCTTCCCGATTGTATCCGTTTTATACACCAGAATGGAAAAGGTTCCCCCATTGTTACCTATGGATATAATTCCCTTACGTATCACCTCTCTATGGCTGCCCAAACAATGTTCCCGGCAGGGAATAGGCATCTGTGTCCCCCCTTCCAGAATGACTCTTTCCCGTCGGAAAGCAGAGCGGTGTGCGGGGAGCATTCTCCTTGCATGGTATCAAGCAATATTGCTGTAACATTCAAAAGGCAGCACCTGCGGCTTTTTTCGGGATGTCTGTCTCGTTGGGGCCTGCCATGTGCTTTTATAGCCGGCAAGATCCGTCTTCCTTCACTACTGAAAAATAACAGTCCAGTTCCCGATTTTTGCATCCAGTTATTTTATTGCTCGCAGGTATCATCCCTAAATTCTATGGATTCCTGAAACTTAAATCCAATAACCCGCCCCGGCCGGTACTCCACACAGAAATGTTCTGAGCCGGCATCATTTTTTGAGATCGTGATTTTGCAGGGAGCATTTAATCAATCTTGATCTGCCGCGGAGCGCGGACAAACAACACATCATGCAGTTGCGCATGGTTTGTGAATACCTGCGGCCCCCGCTCTTCCAGCCCTTCCATATCAAATCCAACCACCGTTAAACCCGCATCTGAAGACTTTTCACACACCAGACCACGGAATGCTTCCGTATCGTTGGTCGCAATGTATTCAATATTTTTCTCCGAGATCGGAAGACGTCCTTCTGCGATCAATTGAGTAAAATCCTGCCGGGTCCGTTCCATCTCTGAAGCCGGCAGCGCTGCAAAGACCTGCACCTGTGCATTCTGCCAGTCAGGATGCCCCAGAAGAATATAACTGAGCAGAATCATTGTGTTAGCATTGGCTTTGTCGTTCCAGGTCAGCCACACATGAATGGAATCTTTGCTCCCAAAATGCGTCTCGCAGTGACGGAGCACCATCAGGGTCATGTCTGTCGTGGCGGCGAACTTGCACTGATCTACCACGCTCTTGACCACATCTTCCGAATCTCTCTGTGCAAACTCAAACAGGATTGAGTTATTGGACATACCGGAGACCCCTGGAACCTGGAGTGTCTGCGCCAGTGCAGACGTAATGGACGGACTCACGACCGTATCCATATAGACCGCACTATGCTCCCTTTTTGCCAACTGGAGCAACCGCTCCTTAACCGCCTTACTTTCCGCAAATGTCTCCGCAGATAACCGGCCTTTAATAAAATGGACATAGGTGCCGAACCCGTACCGGTGGCACAGCCACCGGAGCATGATCAATGGGCTGCGCCGGTCAAAGGTGCGGTCATTCACCATGATTACACTCGGACGCCACTCGTCCGCTATCAGATCCTCACGCCGCTGCTGCAGGCGAATTTGCATATAGCGCGTCGCCTGTGTGATTGCGTTCTGAAATAATGCCGCCAAATCACCCTCCCCCCGCTTCTCAATCCGTAACGCCTGATACAGTGCCACCAGAACCAGAATCGAAAGCGCCGCAAAGAAGAGACTGATCTGGAACATCAGAAGGAAGCAGATGACCGCTCCCAGGAGACTGACGTACCACCGGGACCGAAAACTCGGACGATAACTCGGGCGGGCTGCAAAATGCTCCAGGAAACTGATCGCACACAGGGACCCGTAGGTCACCATGAAGAACATGGAGATCAGGGTTGCCACAAGATCCACATTGCCCACAATCACAATCACCAAGGCAAGAATGCCGGTCACAATGGTCGCATGCCTCGGATCATTGGCCGCTCCGATTCCATGCGAGAGCCACATATTTAAGCCTTTCCCCGGCAGCGTATGGTCCGCTCCCAAAGCCTGTAAAGTCCGTGGTGCCACCAGAACCGACCCAATTGCGCTGCTTAAGGTTGCACAACATAACCCGATAATGATCGCAGGCCCCCAGATTGAAATGCTGGACATGATCAATTGATCTTCTGCCAAGACCTCTGGAGATGCACTGGTATGGAGCTTGAAGACAATCCCGATATAGACAATCATCCCGACGACGGTCGCCCATAAGGTCCCCCTTGGCAGGGATTTGCGAGGGTTGCGCAAGTCCCCGGATAACCCAACTCCGGCCGTCATACCCGTGAATGCAGGAAAGACAATCGCAAACACGACAATGAAGGGGTCGGGCCGCTCAATCGTTTCTGTCAGGCTGACCACTCTGCCATCAAATCCTTCCAGCGGGGATCCCAGAAAAAACAATACCAAAGACCCAAAGAGAATTGCAGCCACCACATACAGCACCTTCACCCCCAGATCTGCCCCCTTGGACAGCACAAGTACCAGCAGCAGGATCAATGCAGGAATGGAAACAATGCGCGAATCAAAGCCAACCCCCAGCTGATCCGACAGGATCGGCTCCAGCCAGGTGAATGCCTCCGCAAACGCAATCATGTAAAAGGCGACCGAAATCGCCTGCGATAAATAGAGACTGATCCCGATTACTCCACCGATCGTTGTCCCGAAGGACCGGGAGATGATGAAGTACTCACCGCCCCCTTCCACTTTACGATTGGTGGCGATTTCTGCAAGTGCCAAAGCAGTCGGAATGGTCACAAGATGGCCCAGGAGGATGATCCCCACCACCCCCAGGAGCCCTGTATGAGCCACGGCATAGCCGAAGCGCAGAAACATGATCGCCCCCAAAATGGTGCTGATCCCTGCAAGAAATACCGGCAGGGTTCCGAACCCATACCCTCGATCTGCTGCCTGCATGCTAATTCGGGTTCTTGGTCTGCCCGGTCATGAGATCATGGCTCATCGGGATTCTCAGGCTGTTTTCGCCGCCCAGATTGAGCAGTATCCTTCTGGATGGATTGGACCTTTAATGGTGAGGCAGCTCCCGCAGCCTGTACCTGATTCCGCCGACACATAGAGTGCACAATTCCGGCAGTTTCTGTCCAGTTCCAGAGAGATGTCCGTGTACTGGAAGGTCATTCGCATGGCCGCTTCCTCCTCGCTCAACCCTGTTATATCCGTACAGGTAAAGTCACTCTGAACCACATCTGCGGGGGCCGTCAATGGATTCTCCGCAATATCCGCGTCCGAATCTGTCCTCTTCTGATCGCCACACCCTGCACCCATGGCACCGGTGGCCGCCACCACGCATAAGCGGGAAAGAAATCTGCGCCTTGTATAGTTGCCCATTATGTTTTTGCTATTTCCTGACCGGATGTGTGTTTGCCGCTACAGACTGCCTCGTTTTGCCTGAATTTACGGCGAATTCCCGTTCCCCCTTGGAACTCACCGCTCATTTTGTACCCAAATTCGCGGCTTTCGGTCACTTTTGATCCGTACGGACATGATTTCCTGAAAACTACGAACTGAACGGGACACTTCTTCTGACCATCATAACACGCAAAAATTTGAATCACACTGAGGCTGCAATCCATCAGGGGGCACCGATTAAACGACTTCGGCATCCTCGAAAATTTCCTCTCCTTTCAAGTGAAACGTACAAATAAAGGGCTTCTATCGTGAATACACAAGGGCATTATACTCATTTCAGGAATCTGATTCCACTTTTGAAATTGGGGACTGTATCGGCAACTAACAACGGGCTATCTGAGCAGGGCGGGGGCCCGTGACACCTAGTTGCTCCCGGGGAATTCTGACGGTAGTTGACGCGAAACCGTCCATTGTTTGAAGTTCAACTCCTGGACTTGTTGTGTCCAAAATGACAGACCTGCCATAATCACGTAGAAACCTTTAACTCCTCCGGTCTTAAAACGGGATGTCTTTCCATGTACACACGATATACGAGGAGAATGTTGGGGGCATGCGTCATTGTCAATTAGCCGGCAGCCTGCGCCTTCCATCAGCAGACCACTTATCCTGTTTGGTAAATGATTGCTTTGTTGCGTCCGGCGATTGTATTCTTTTTTTTCCAGTATGTAACCATCAGTTTTTCATTTGCACAGGAGATCGTTGTGAGCGGCTATGTCACTGATCGCGATAATGGAGAAGTTCTGGTCGGAACCAATCTGTATGAAGTTTATCTCCAGAAAGGTACAACCACAAATCAATATGGATTTTTCAGTCTTGCCGTCCCCGGTGACTCTGCGGTAATCCGCTTCAGCTATCAGGGGTATGAGACCCTGACGCTTGTTTTTTACGCCCCCCCTGCAGGAACTCCAACAGGTCGAAATGCAGCCTGCCATCGTGGAGTACGATTCTCTGCTCGTCATTGAGGCAGGTGAATATGAAGGACTTCACCAACAGGTTCAAATGAGCAATGTGAAAATCTCCATGGCAGAGGTTGAAGCACTGCCGGCTCTGCTTGGAGAGACGGATCTGCTAAAAGCCTTCCAGTTGATGCCGGGGATTCAGTCCGGCGTGGAAGGCTCCACCGGACTGTATGTGCGCGGCGGAACTCCCGGGCAAACCCTCATCCTGCTTGACGGGGCCACGGTATACAACGCGGGGCACCTGTTTGGTTTTATGTCCACC
>JAJEFL010000190.1:0-7773 GCA_022820435.1 Rhodothermales bacterium | reverse complement strand
GAGTGGTGATCCAGTGAAACTGATGCAGGCCTCATTGTCAGATGCTGTGGTCATCATCCTTGGAGGTATAGGCTGTTCGGGCAACCAGGTGGAAGTCCTCAAACGGTGGAACGACAATCAGACAACAGCAGATTCAACCGGCATGGACATCATAGCTGTGTATGCTGATCCACTGATGGGGGTGGAGTTAAGTCGGCATGAATCTCTATTATTAAGAAGGGCCAGCCAGGTGGATTTCCCGACTTTGGTGTACGAAGGGCAGGAGTTCAATCCCCGATCTATGGGTATCCAGACTCCTCAAGTAGTGCGGGTACGCAATGGTCGTATTATAGAGATGTTGATCAATTGATTCTCTATGGGAGAATTCTAATCGCAAGTTTGTCATTTTTTCGGCCTGCTCTCTCTGGTTTTATTGGAAATAGTCAATCTTTAGATTCTTTGTCAAATCCGCCTTATCCCAAGCGGTGATTCCATCCGATACTGTGTCAGAGTGAGCCTCTTTGGTGGTGGTTCATCTTCGATGTCAGATTGTGGCCTGCGCTCCACAACGAGTGCATTGCATGTGAGCGGGGGCATACTTTTTGCAAATGTATGTGTCTGGCGTGTATGCTGGGCGCGGAGGGGTTAGGAGATAGCGGGGGAAGCGTAGAAATGGGCACGGACAGTCCAAAGAATCGTTGTTTTGCGGGTTGAACCCTTTTTCTACCGGACCACAGAACAAATAACGTCTGGAACAATTTCCATGTTACTCACATCAACCTTGGTGCGATGCGTAAATTTCAAAGGTTCCCTCCATTCAGACTACCAACCGCCACGCTGGAGCGCGGGGAGGCAAAGTATTTCCATGGAAGAGAGAAAATACTTGGCAACTTCAAGGGACTCATGGATCGGGCGGTCCAGGCGAAGGCAGGGACCACCGTCATGATCCAGACGGCTTCCGGGCGGGTAAGACCGCCCTGCTTACTGAATGTGCACGGCTGGCACGGGCGCGACGTTGGCAGACCACCGAGATTGACCCGGATGGGCTGTATAATCCAGCGGAGTTAAGCAGTGCGCTGAGACTTCCTCTTCCCCCAAGCGTCAGGAAGCGACGAAGGGGGGAATCTCCAGTTTCTACATGGGACATCTACGTCTGAGTATCATTTGCCTGGATCTCTGGATATCCTCAAGTCGGGTCGGGCACCGCTGCTGCTCCTGATGGACGAGGCGCAAAGACTGATGACGACCATTCTTCCCCCTCCACATCAATATTTTACAAATGCCACGAAATTCCTCAATGCGATCCATAACGGCAAAATTGAAGATCGTCCAGTGGTCATGCTGGCGGCCGGTCTGGGCGCAACCGCACAAGCCTTCAAGCGGCTGGAGATCTCAAGATTTGATCCTGATTGCAAGATCAACCCGGGGATGCTAAAGAAAGAGGCTACACGGGCGATCCTTCGGGACTGGATCGAGAAAGATGGCAGGGCGAAGGGGGATACGGATTCCTGGATTGATGTTATTGCAGAGGCAACCCTGCAGGGTTGCGTCCGGTTTCAGCCCCAAAACTGATCAGTATTTTGCGTCAGACAGGTATCCTGCTTCCGCGGTTGTCGTTGCGTCCGGTTTCAGCCCCAAAACTGATCAGTATGCTGAGAACATGCCCTCTGTCAGTCCCCTATGCCGCAACTGGAAGAGAGTATGGTATGTCGGGCACCTTCGCCAGATACGGTCTGGACAGTGCCCGTACAGCCGCTGCATCCGTCCTGTAGGGAAATAAAGCAAATGCGTAGTTCGTGAAAATATCTGCCATTCCAGGTCTGGTCCCGGTATCTGCCCGTGATTATCTACAGATAGAATTCCCCAAATTTGAGTAAAGCGCAGTTAATATTATATTATTGATGAGCGTACCGCTCTTCAGTCATCATCACCAAAACTCTAATCCCTATGCGTGAGAAAATTAGCCGAAATCCAACTCTGGACATCATCCCGATTGAAGATATTCAGATCAACCCCAAATCCCCGGATAAAATAGACCGTACACTGCGTATTTTGCAAAAGATCGGTTCGACCGCCTCCGTGCGGGAGCAGATTTTGTCGGTGATCAAGAAGCATATGGCGGAGTTGGCCCGGCAGGATACAGGGCGAGCCGGCATGAACTACTGGCGCATGTTCGTTCTGCTGGTCATAAAAAACACTCTCAATTGTAAGAATAGCCGGCTGGTAGCATTGGCAAATTCGTATCTCCAGTTACGTCAGATGTTGCAGCATGGAACAGGGAATGAGTATTCCTTCATCTACAATAAGCAGGTCGTACAGCAAAATCTGGCAAGGATGTCTGACGCGCTCATACTGGAACTCAATCCCATCGTGGTCCGGCAGGGGTTGAAGCGACTGATCCCACCTTCAGACAGACCTTCCGCAGGTCGGGGAAGGAACGTAAAGGGGCCTCCCTCAGATGTGAGGCGGCTTTATGATGCGGTGGTTCGATCTGTGGAACTGGCGATTCAGGCATCAGGGCACTTTGATTTGACGGGCTGGCGCCAGCATGCCTACCTGAAACGATCCTTCGAGCGTGCCCGTCAGTCAATGAGTGACGCAGGCAGCTATGCAGGAAACCCGGAGATGGTGGAAAGTTTTCTGAAAGAGAGTACGAACCGGATCAGGAAATGTCAGACCACCTGTGCACTCATTGCCGATGTTTCGCCTGAATCTTCCAGGCTTGTTCGCCTGCGTGAGTCAATTGCAGAGGCAGAACAGCTTCTGGACCGGATCGTGACCGGCAAGATGAAAATAACGGTCTTGACGAATGAATTTCCACCGAATATTTACGGGGGTGCGGGGGTCCATGTGAAGTATCTTACCCGGGTGCTGGCGGAGCATCATCGGGTGCAGGTGTATGCATTCGGGAGGCAGAGGCGGAGCTCCGATGCGCTTAGTGTGAAGGGAGTGACCGATACAGGCGCACCTCAGGGAAGTGATCCCCGGTTCAATAAACTTTTCGGTACACTGTACCGCAATCTGGTGATGGCCACTGCCGCGGACAGTACCCAGATCATTCATTGCCATACATGGTACTCTCACTGGGCCGGGATCCTGGTGAAACAGCTGACCGGAGGGAAACTGGTACTGACCACGCACAGTCTGGAACCGCACCGGCCATGGAAATCGGAACAGCTGGGGCATGCATATCAGGTAAGCTCCTGGATTGAGAAAACTGCATACCGGGAGGCGGATGCCGTGATCGCAGTGTCCCCTCAAATGAAGGAAGATGTGATTTCACTCTACGGGATCCGCCGGGAGCGCGTTCATGTGATCCCCAATGGAATTGATCTGGAAGAATATCAGCCGACCTTTGATGAGTCTGTCCTGCGAAGCTATGGGATCAATCCCGAACTCCCCTATGTTCTGTTTGTGGGGAGAATCACGCGTCAAAAAGGAATCATTCATCTGCTGCATGCGATTGCCTACCTTGATCCGGGGATCCAGGTGGTTCTGGCGGCCGGCGCTCCGGATACGCCGGGAATTGAAGCGGAAATGCTCCAGGAGGTCGCCAGACTCAAAGAGAAGGACAGTCACCATGTAGTCTGGATCCAGGAAATGATGCCTCCTGCCGACTTGATCATACTCTATTCCCATGCTCAGGTCTTTGTGTGTCCCTCGGTGTATGAGCCGTTCGGGATCATCAACCTGGAAGCGATGGCCTGTCAAACCGCCGTAGTCGCCTCCAATGTGGGAGGGATCCCGATGGTTGTGGTAGACGGAGAAACAGGGCTTTTGGTGGAGGTTGAGGGGGATGGGTTTGCCGAGCGACTGGCAGACCGTATCAATGTGTTGATGCGGGATCCTGAGCGGAGCCGGGCGATGGGACGTAAGGGGCGTGCACGGGTGGAGGCGAACTTCAGCTGGAAGGTGATAGGGAATCAGACGGCCGCACTGTATGAGCGTCTGCTTACGGAGGATGGGTAGTTCTGTTGTCTACGCTGATTGATGAACCGCATTCCCAAAACAGCAGAACCTTACAGAATCCTTTCCGTCAACTGCCGTCTGAATGGATTAATCTGCGAGCCAATGCGGGAAGGGTGCCAAAGTCAAGTCTGCTGCTGGCCACATCCTCAATGAGCAGGCCGGTGCTGAGATAGGGATGAAATTTTTCGGTGCCAAGATTTGAGTTCTCCGAGATTGCAGATTCAGGAGAGATGGAATCCATGCCGGCAATCTCGGCCAGTGCAATCGTAACCGGAGGCAGGGTCCGGTTCCGTTCCACATCAAGGAATCCGTCAAAAGCGGTGACCTTGTATCCTCTGGAAGTAAGCATAAGTGCAAGCGTGGAGGTTTTAACGGTGCCCGTCCATGTGGCAATCAGGGCATGGTGTTTGCCGGTCTCCTGAAGAGAATTCGAAGGAAGCCCGAGCGTTTGAAGATGCGAACGGGCATGTTCAAGGAGTTCTGCGGCAGTTTCATTCAGGTAATCCGGGATGCCCGTCGTGGTGAGCACCTTCTGCATCTCGGCAACGACACGGTCATGGATCAGCCCGCCGGCTCCTGGAAAATTAGGCGGTGTGCCCACCCGGTCCTCGGACACCCTGATGACCTTTTCTTTGTCACGAACCTCAAGGATTCGCCATCTGCGGCCGGAGAAAATGATCGTCATGTCGGGCACCACGACCATCGTAATCGGCAGGGTTCCCAGTTCTTTGTTTTCGGTAATGATCCGGTATTCCTTCGGAGTCTGAAACACCGCATAGAAACTGTAATGTTCAACGAGCCGTTCCCCTTTCGGGCCAAGGAGAAGGGTTCCATCGGGGGCCTGCTCAATGAGCGCCACCTCCGAAGATCCGAGTTGTCTCAGAAGGTGTGCAAAGAGGGTGCGCGTGACAGATTGGAAGGGTCCCCGCTCACAGAGTGTATGGTAGATTCGGGCCGCACTTCTGCCTCCATGCTCTGCAATCACGGAGAGGATCTGGTGCGTGAGCGTTGAGAGATGAAGTGCCTGGGGCAGGGGAGGCTCACACCAGCGCTGACGCAGGAGTTCTATCATTGCAATGGACCGGATGAGGCCCAGATACAGGCCGTCAAGCGGATGGGATTTTGTACCGGCCTGAAGTTCAATCTGGTACATCCGCAGAACTGCGGCGGCACCTGCGCGTCGTCCGGATCTGCCGAGCCGCTGCCGGAGCGAGGATACAGAAAAAGGCGGGCCAATCTGTGCCACACATGCAATCTCGCCAATATCAATCCCTAACTCAAGTGTGGATGTGCAGACGGCAGTGGTTGCAGGATGGGTTCGGAGGCGCTCTTCCAGATCCATTCGGTGCTCCCGGGAAAGATTTGCATGGTGCGGAAAAAATTCAAGCGGCAGGTGCTCTTTTTCTGAAAGTATGCGCAAGGTGTCTGCATAAGATTCAACATTCTGGCGTGACCCTGCAAAAATCAGATTTCGTGTGCCGCGCAGTTTACGGAAGAGATGCTGCGCCACCGCCGTTCGTGCAGCTATGTCGTCCCTTTGATCCTTTTCGGACAAACTTTCCTGCCTGAGATAGCCGCGAATCTGTGCCTTCAGCCAAAAATTTGAAGATGTATCCTCCACGATTTCTACTCTCTCAGGATTCTCGGGACGGAGGATTTTTCGAACCAGTTTCATCTCGCTCAATGTGGCAGACAGTCCCACTCTGCGGATCCGACGGCCAACGGACAGTTCCATGCGTGTGAGCAGAGAGCGTACATGGATTCCCCGTTCATTATCTAAAAATGCATGTAACTCGTCCACAACAACGGCCTGTACGCCCTGAAACAGTCTGGCTGCGTCAAGTCCCCGGCGCACAAACAGGGCCTCCAGGGACTCAGGTGTGATCAGCAGAATACCATCTGGCTTTTCTCTGGCCCGCTTCTTGGTGCTCAGGGAGATATCTCCATGCCAGGGATAAACGGGCAACCCGGTTTTCTGGCAGAGGTCCTGTAACCGCCCGAACTGGTCATTGATGAGTGCCTTCAGGGGACTGAGGTAGATCAGGTCAAACCCGGAATGGCTTGATTGCTCAAGTACCGAGGAAATGAGTGGAAAGAAAGCGGCCTCGGTCTTTCCTCTTGCGGTTGCCGCGGCGATGATCACATCACGGTCGCTGTCCAAGAGCGTATGAATTGCCCGTTCCTGAATTTCGTGAAGTGTCTTCCATCCCTGATTCCATATCCACTGCTGCACAGGTCGGGCAAGCCTGCTGAATCCCTGCGATGGTTCAGAGTTTGAAGCTGGTGAGTTCATCATCCGGTTGATTGTCCAGAGGATCCTCCTCCCTGTCCTCCGACAAGTCTACGGATCCAACCAACTCCTGCCAATCGACATGAGGATTCTGCTCAAGGACTGCAAGCAGGTTGACGAATGCCTTGACGGTACTGCGGGGAGTTCTGAAATAGGCATCCCCAATACGCCTGGAACAATGATCCATAAAGGCTTTGAGGGCGGAGTCCGGCAGGGAGGGATGGTCTCCCTGAATCACATGGCGAAGATTGCACAGGAGGACAAAGATGTCCTCCTGGCTCAGGTTTGCCAGTCGAATCACAGGGCCAGACATATCGATAAGTCCATCCTGCGCAAACGGGTTTTCCATGAGCCGGGTATGCAATGCCTCATAACTGTAGAGTCCTCGACGTGTGTCCATCAAAAACTCAGGGGTTCCCGCCATAAGAAAGCCAAGGTAACTGGTGGTTCCCTGAAGCACATCGTTCAGGATTCGCAAAATCTGCTCAAAGTTTCCCTTTCTGGCCTGTGTGGATGGCAGTTTGTAGATATTCACCATCTCATCAAGGGATACCAGCATCCCTTTGTAGCCTGCTTCCCGTACGAACAGAGATAACAGCTTCAGATGGTCGTAAACGTTCGCATCATTGATAATGGTGCGCACCCCCAGAGCCTTGCGCGCTTCGGTTTTTGTAGAGTATTCGGCCCGGAGCCAGCGAAGTGCATCCGAACAGAGTTGTTCATCGCCCTTGTCAAATCCCTCCCAGTATCGTGCAATGACTTCGGCAAAATCATATCCCCCGGTCAATTCCTGCAAATGTGCAAGCTGCTCACGAATCACGACACCCGGGCTTGCGTCCTGCTCCTGCGCTTTACGGACAATCTGCCCCGCGAATCGTTGGACGACCGATCCCATTGCACCGCCATTGGGCTTGGTGCGTGTGGAGGTGTTCCTTGCCATTTCGGCGTAGAGGGAGCGTGCCTGTCCGCCGGTTGCCTGCAGGCGGCGCGAAGGGGACAGATCTGCAGAGAGCACCACCATTCCCTTCTCAAGGGCAATCAGGCGAATGAGGTTCAGAAAGAAGGTCTTCCCGGATCCGTACTCCCCGATGATGAAACGGATTGCAGCTCCGCCTGCACAGTTGCGGTCAAGGTCATGGACCAGTTCTTCGATTTCGCGTTTACGTCCAACCTGGATATGCCTTAATCCCAGTTTGGGAACGACTCCTGCCCGGAGCGCCTGTATAATGCCATCACGGTCACGCTGCTTGATTTTTGCCTGCTTCATGAATTACGTCAGTGGTTCTATGGGGTTGATGTAAGAGTATTATTTTTGATTCAGAGGCCTCAGGGGCACAAGTTCATTGAAATTTCCGGGTTCAGTTGATAGTCGGAATCCTCGTCGATCAGAATATCTTCAAACCGCTCAAACGACCATTCATTCAGAGTTTCCAGTGCTCCTTCCTGCATCAGTTGAAATCGTTCGGCCAGAGCGGCATACTCGGATCTGCCCCAGTGCTGCCGGGTCAGAAGTTCACGCAGAAAAGCGGAGTGTC
>JAJEFL010000193.1:0-13730 GCA_022820435.1 Rhodothermales bacterium | reverse complement strand
AGATTGTCAACTAGTGCTTCGGCAGATTATTCTATAGTGCTTCGGCAGATTGTCAACTAGTGCTCCGGCAGATTGTCAACTAGTGCTTCGGCAGATTGTCAATTAGTGCTTCGGCAGATTGTCAACCAGCACTTCGAAATTTCTGGCGATGCTAGAGGAATTTTATGTTCTGTCGTCATAGTGTACCCGTGTATGTTGCACACTTACTTCTTCCAGAACCTGCGTTATTTAGACGAATGGGCGGAGACATACGAAGCCCCATCCTTGAAGATCTCGTTATGGATTCAATCTATTCCAGTTTGGGCTTCAATTCCTGAAGATTGTCTGACATTTATTCGGCAATTTTTTACCGACTGTGGAGATTTTTAGTATTTTGCCAGATATCCAGTGGTAGTCAGCAGCCGGATTGCCGGATAGAACCGATTAATTAATGCAAACGATGGACAATAGTAAACAGCGCTTTACATCCCGATGGGGGATGCTTTTAACCGTTCTGGGTATGGCGGTTGGGACAGGAAATATCTGGAGGTTCCCCAGAATCGCAGCTACGAACAGTGGAGATGATGGGGCAGGGGCGTTTCTTGTCGCATGGCTCGTTTTTCTATTTATATGGAGCGTTCCCCTCATCATCGCAGAATATGCATTAGGACGGAAAGGCCGGTTGGGGGTCATTGGGACATTCACAAAGCTTGCAGGAGATCGTTTTACCTGGATGGGAGCGTTCTGTGTTTTTGTTGCAGCCGCTATTTTATTTTATTACACGGTTGTCGCCGGCTGGTGTGTGTTCTATCTCGGACGGATGGTTTTTCTTGGACCGGACCTTACGTATGAGGCCGCACAGGGTGCTTGGGATGGCTTTCAGAGTAGTTATTTTCCCGTATTGTTTCATGCGCTGGTGATTGCGCTGGGGGCCTGGGCGGTATGGAAAGGCGTTGGCCGTATTGAGCGTGTGAATAAAATCCTGGTTCCGACGCTTCTGGTGATTGTACTGATTGCACTGGTGCGGACACTGTTTTTAGAGGGTGCAGGCGAAGGGGTCCAATTTTTGTTTACCCCTGACTGGGCCACACTGGCAGATCCTAAGACATGGCTGGAAGCGTTGACGCAGAATGCCTGGGACACAGGTGCAGGGTGGGGATTGGTACTCACGTATGGAGCCTACATGCAAAGTAGACATGGAGCCGTTCAAAATGCATTTATTACCGGTGTAGGAAACAATACCGTCTCGATCCTTGCCGCAATCATCGTGTTCGGGACGGTGTTTGCAATTCTTGGTCAGGAAATGTCCCGTACCGAAGTGCTCGAAGTCATGCGCACCAGCGGGCCTGCAGCAACAGGGTTGACATTCATCTGGATGCCACAGCTGTTTGCAAAAATGCCGGCGGGCAATCTCCTGGCTGTTCTGTTCTTTCTGGGCCTGTCCTGTGCCGCAATCAGTTCGCTGATTTCCATGGTTGAAATGGTCGTGCGCTCGGTAACGGATTATGGTGTTAAGCGTTCGCATGCCGTTGTCGGGGTTTCCATTGCATCGCTGGTTCTGGGCGTTCCCTCCGCAATTAACCTCGGCTTTTTTGAAAATCAGGATTTTGTGTGGGGATTGGCCCTGATTTTTTCGGGCGCTTTTATGGCGATCCTCGTGATCCGGCAGGGCGTACGATCCTTCCGGGAGAACGAAATTGACAACATGAAGGGAGATTGGAATTCCGGCAGGGCCTGGGATACTTTACTGAACTATGTCGTACCACTTCTGGCATGCGTGTTACTGGGATGGTGGTTGTGGTTGTCGGTAACGGTTTATGCTCCCGATACCTGGTATAATCCGACAGATCCATTTAGTCTGATGACATGCATTCTGCAATGGGGAGTCGCCATCGCAATACTGCTGATCTTCAATCAGGCAATGGCAATGCGTATTCGCTCAAGCAACAATTTGGCATGATATCTGCTTAACGTACAGTAAAACCATACGACAGTATAATGTATCGCTTTATTCTTCTCGCTTTATTTCTAGTCCCCGGTATGGTTGCGGCCCAGATATCCAGTGGTGGGGTGATGCCGGATATAGCACTCCAAAATATGCGTGGTGGTGACACATCAACGCATGCACTTTTTGGAGAGCAGGGGGCAGCCTTTGTGTTCTGGAGCAATGATTGCAACTGGACCGATCAGTACGAGTCCCGTGTAGAGACGCTAAACACGGCGAATCTTCCGATAGCTCTGATAAACAGCAATGATTCAGTGGTTTTTCCGAAAGAAGCAGAACCGGGGAAACAGTATGATGTGGCATATGTTCGCGATTCCGGGGGGCAGTTGGCGAAATTTCTGGGGGCTGAGCGAACCCCGCATGTATTTGTTTTTGATCAGAACAAAGCGCTTGTCTATGCAGGCGGGATTGATGATTCACCGGCGGATGCACAAGCCGTACAGCAAACCTGGCTAAGCGATGTCATTGCCCAGCTTTCGAGTGGGCAGTCGGTGAGCGTTCCTTCAACACAGTCCTTCGGCTGCCGGATCAAACTGCCGTGACGATTGCGGAGATAGAAACCCGGTTCACGAGTTTGAATCGTGAGGACAATGCTTTTTCAGTGATTGAACGTGCGCTGGAGGCCTACCAGAGGACTCATTGCGAGGTTTATCGGCGCTTTGGAGAGAAATACCTGCCGGTAGCCGCATTCAAACATGCGGAAGTTGTAACCTTTCCAGCTTCGGAAGCAGAGTGTGTATTTCGGAGCAGTGCAACCGGAAGCGGGTTGCGAAGTCGACATTTTGTGCGCCGACTGGCCGTGTATGAGGACTCTGTCTGCGCAGGCTTTGAAACTGTCTTCGGGGAAGGCCCATATACGATTTGGGCGCATTTACCGGGGTATTCCACTGCGTCCTCACTTGTTCAGATGTTGAAGATTCTCATTCGGCGGTATGGGGATGATCGGAGCCAGTTCTTTTTGACAGAGGGATTTCCTGGAGATCCAGATACGGGTTTCCCCCTCGTACTTTTTGGTGCAGCATTCGGCCTTCTGGAGCTGGCAGAGGAAGGACCTTGGCGACTGCCCCAAGATGCGCGAATCGTAGAAACCGGAGGAATGAAAACCAACCGCAGAGAAATCACCCGCAGGGAACTGCATGCATGTTTAGCGGAGGGATTCGGGATTCAAGAGAGTCAGGTGTGGAGCGAGTATGGGATGTGCGAACTGCTGAGTCAAGCCTATTCTCGGGGTGGACCTGTATACATGCCCCCACCATGGATGCGTGTGCAGGTTGTTGACCCACACGATCCCAAACGGGTTCTTCCTGATGGAGAACCTGGACTTCTGACGATCACAGATTTGGCAAATATGTATACAGTTTCCAGTCTTCTTACTGAGGATCTGGGGGTGAGCAGCGGAGATGGGTTTGAAGTTTTGGGCCGCTTTCCAGGAAGTGCATTAAGGGGATGCAATTTTTTATTGGAGGGCAGATGAATGTGCACGGGCGGTTCGTACACCGAGATGCATAAGGGGGCGGGAATGACATTTAGCAGGGGGGATTCAACGACTAATCAACAAAGATTCCCCAAAGTATTACTGTTGCTCAAACCTCTGGCATGGCCTTGCTACCGGCAAATGAGATGCAAGAATCTTCCCGTGATTCGCGGCGCAGGAAGCCTCAATGGTATTGGTGAAATGAATGGGGTGGGGCGGAGATAGAGTTATGATGTGGAACAAAGGTATCGCTAATTCCCGTTGGGGTTTGTCAATGTGGGAAGTATTTCGTATCTTCCAGTTTCGTATCCTAAAATCTGATTCTAAAAATCATGACAACTAGACTGAAGTACTGGTCCGTTCGCATTATCATAATTGTGGTCATATCATCGTTCGCTTATGTCGGTGGAGAATTGTTTAGCCGGGCTGCAGCTACCTCTGAAACGGTATTTTGCGAGAATGATGTGTGCTTGAAATTATATCTGATAGGTTATTGCTTGGACGCTCCAGGCTCTAACAAGGGGTGTAACATGGACGGAACCCACTGCTCAACCTACAGATGCTCAAGTGGTGGTGGCCCCGGCGATGGGAAAGTTCCAATCCGCAGGTAGTTGTAGAATAAGGGCAATTATGAACCTCATTTTACATAAATTTGCGACCAATTTCCAATGTTGGTCCAGATTTCTTACGGTAGTGTTCTTCTGTACTCTTTTTCAGGGAACGGGAAGGGCGCAAACCGTAATGCACCCAACAAAAGAGAATATCCCAATCTCTTCCGATCCTCGTTTCGAACTGAGGCACGAGGTGGATGGAACTGGGGTCTGGCACTGGGATTCGTCAAGTATTTCAGAGATTGGGGTGAATGAGGGGGATGCCTCTCAGATGATCGGCTTGGTATTTGATCTGGAGACGGATCGAAAAGGAACCGTCTACTATTTGGACATGATTCACTCGGAGGTTCGCGCATATGATTACGAAGGGGATTGGATTGGCAACGTGGCAAATTCTGGGAGTGGTCCAGGAGAGCTTGAAAGCCCCCTTGGTTTGCTTGTAGTCCCAGATAGCAATCAGATAATTATTGCGGATCAGTTCACCAATCATGTTTTTGAACGCAATGAGGCAACATTTGAGTTAGTGTCCACGCAGCACCCTAAGTATCCCAGTTCAAACGGACAATTATGTGCGATGAATGGGCATTACTATCTGGTATTCTATGATATGACTACCCCTGCCTCGGAACAGAAAATCATCCATAAATACACTTTGGATGGTGAATGGCTAACTTCTTTCGGGGAGCCATACGTCTATCACGACCCGTTATCTGTATCTGAATTTGCGAGCGATACCTTTATTGCATGTAATTCAACGCATCAAACCATTGCGGTAGTCACAAACCAAATACCGGCCATGACCGGCTATTCGGATCAAGGGAAACAACTCTGGCAAGTTACGTTCCCTGATTATCGGATAGATAGGCTGAAAGAGTATGTGAAGAATGGAGTTACATATATTTCTGCAATGTATGAGGCAGGCACTTCTATATTCAGCAGATCATTGTTTTCCGATGGGGAGTATTTTTATGTCACCTATGTTTTTCGTGAAAAAGTTTTTGGGTTATTAGGAGGTTTAGATTTTTCAGAAAGTCACACATTCATGGTAAACGCCCATTCTGGAATTGGCGTTTATTTGGGGGCTGCCGGCCCTGAAATAGGGGAAGTGTTGGTTGCGATAGATGGGGAATATCGCTTTACCGTCACAGAAAATTCTGGTTTTCCCCAGATTCGGATACATAGTTTTCGATAAAGTTGGGAGTATCACCAGTTTACTAAGAGATGGGCCTTGGAAGTGTCGTTAGCAATAATCGGTGGTGGTTTTTGTCAGCTTGTGTCTTAATTACCTCTTTTTTTGTTTTGGGAATCAGCGGAAAATTCCAGTTGATCCCTATCGTGGAGGTTTATTGGCCAGAGAAATCGACTGAAATTGGATATGTGCCGTCGTACGAAAAAGCTTCAGGAAAGGAACTCGTGATGGTTTTTATCGGATCCTCTGCCTGTGCCTATAGCAACCACGAAGCCCTGCCGAAATTAATTGAGGATGCGAAGTTAAAATTGCAACGTAAATCTGCTGAACAAGGCTGGGCTTTCAATGTGATCGGGGTGTCAGTAGATTGGCGCACATCAGATGGTGTTGCCCATCTTAGCAGGTTTGGCCATTTTGATGAAATAATGACGGGGCGAAAATGGCATGGAACGGGAGCAGATATCTATTCAAGAAAATTTCCAGGAATTAATGCGACACCCCAAATATTTGTGTTTGCCCGTGACTACACCCAGAATGCGGAAGAGGCAATAGCACCGGCCCCCAAAGAGATTTCCATTTATCGTGTGGTAGGTTTATCACCGATTGAGAACTGGCTGAAGAGAGGGTGTCCATTACCTCAAGACGCACTGCAGGTTTTTTCAGGAACAGGTACAATATAAAAGCTTTGCCTTTGTGCCAGAAGAATAGGTGCGAGGTTTTGGGGTAATGATATCTCGGATTGGGGGGAAGTCGTTTCAACAACGCCAGATTCAGGGCGTTAGATGAAATTCATTGTGAACAACACCCGACCAAAGACGCATGAACAAGTTGGTCATGGCGTTATCTGAGGCTGCTCGCATATGGAATGATTCCCGTAGTCAACCCTGCAGAGGTGAGGCAGTACAGACAACGCTGAGTGCACCCAATTCATTTACGGAGGAGGCCTTAGGGTATGCGATTGACCAACAAATGAGCGAGATGACAGAATCCGCTTTAATGAACTGGATTGGAGGGAGAGTGTCCAAACGGGTTTACCAAGTCGGCGTAATTAATGCAGGAAATGTACCCTTTGCCGGCTTGCAGGATCTTCTCGCAGTTCTGCTTTGTGGGCATTCCTATGTTGGCGTACTGTCCAGAAAATCCCCTGATCTCCTGCCGGCCTTCGTTCAGACGGTTCGCAATCAGGGAGCAGAGATAGATGTGAGTTTTACAGATCTCGAAACAATCTGGACGCAGATACAGGCGGTCATCGCGACCGGCAGTGATGCATCGATTGCTCAAATCCGTTCCCTTGCAACAACCCGAGGTCTGGATCCCCGGAAATGCCTGCTTCGCGGTAACCGGTATGGAATTGCAATTCTGGATGGACGCGAAACCGATCATGATTTAGATGATCTGGCGATGGATGTGCTCTTGCATGAAGGGATGGGATGCCGCAATGTAGCATTGATCTTTGCCCCGGCAGGTCTTGAGCCGGATCAGTGTCTGGAACATCTTGCTCAGATGCGAGCGGTGTTTCCCGCGCATCCGTCAACCTCGGGAAGATTGAAAATGCAACAGGCCTATCTGACTGCCGTCAATCAGCCGCACGCATATGGAGAGGGCCTGGAGTTTCTGATCAGCAAGGGGCTGCCGGAAGTGCAGATTCCCGGACATGTGCGCTGGGTGGTGTACAGGGACATGAGTGAAGTCATCCATCTTATAGAAGAAATGCGCAACAAAGTGCAATGTATGGTCGCTCGGGGCGGATTATGTGAAAAACTGCCAAAGTCATGGAATGCGCAGCCACTTGGTACAACACAGAGACCAGAGCTTGCATGGATGCCTGATGGGAGGGATACCATAGATTTTCTGTGTAACTTGTAGCGGAACAACAAGTACTTCGGGTACGTTGCATGGTCATTAGGCAGCATAGCAACTGATGGACAAGGGACGTGTGGAAAACAAGAAAGTCTGATCGCATTACACTGCACTCCAGAGAACTGGTCAGGAATCTTCAGGCCTGGCTGGATCTGAGGGTGCAATTTGCAGGCTGGCAGTATTGGGATACGGTCATGCAAAACCGGAAGACGATCTACGTAGTGATCGCCACAGGTTTTTTTCTTGCCGTTTCTGTTATCTTTCTGCTACTCGCTGCGGCATTGGGAGCAGGGCTTTTACTGGGGCATGTAATATGGGGGCTTGCATCCGTTGGTGCCATGACAGGACTTGGTGCCTGGCTTCTGTTCCGCTTGGCGGTTCGGTTAATAAACCCCGAAGTTGAACCTACAGATCGTACGATTACAGAAACGAATGGACAAGATAGATCAGAAAAAGAGACGGACAAGTAGTGACGTTCGTGCCGCACTGGATGACCGTGCGCGCCAGATTGAACAGCACCTGAGTGCGCTTCGCCGCGAAGTGACGGGAATGGTGCCTCCAGTGAAAGACCTGATTGTGAAGCATCCCATCGGCAGCGCATGTACGGTTCTTGGAATCGGTATTGCGCTGGGATATTTGATTGGAGGCGGCCGGCGTGAGGGAAGTTCTGGAGACGGTGCACTCCTTGATGCGGTGTTGGTACCGGTGATCGAATCGGTGAAAGAACGTTTAGGCCAAGGGGAAACCTCCGAGGAAGCCGTCCGCGGTGCTCTTCGTACGTATGTGGCCCCACAGCGAACCAGTACACTCAATGAATTATTTCGATTACTCCTTCCTGTGGCGGTTGAGATGAGCCTAAAGGCACTTGATAAGGATGATGAAGAAACCGAAGAATCCTGATATTGCCGGATCGGATCATCGTCTTGTTTTTCTGGGGCCCCCTGGATCGGGTAAAGGGACACAGGCAAGACTGCTGGCAACCAGACGAGGACTGACGCACATATCCACAGGAGTAATCCTCCGCGCAGAAATCAAAGCGGAGACCCCGGTTGGCCTCAAAGCAAGGAAGTATATCGTTACAGGACGGCTGGTCCCGGATGAGATGATACGCTCTCTGGCCGAAGATGCAATCAGGGATGCAAATTTCGGTAAATTTATTCTGGACGGTTATCCACGTACAATTCAGCAGGCACAGTGGCTGTGTGAATTTCTGGATGAGCAAGATGCATCTTTGACGGCCGTAATCCAGTTGATGATTGACGAGGACGATGTGGTGATGCGCTTATCGCAGCGGCGGATCCATTCTCTTACCGGAGAAAATTTCCACCTGTCCAATAAACCGCCCCCCGAAGAAGAGGCCGAGTTCATGGTCTCTCGCCCGGACGATCAGCCGGATGCAATTCGAAAACGATTAAAGGTGTATTACCGGGAGACCCATCCATTGATTGAGTATTATGACGCTCAGGGTCTGCTTTTGCCGATTCAGGCCTTAGGTTCATTTTCTGAAGTGCACGCACAGATACGCTCAACGCTGCAAATACCGTAGTTTCCAGAAATCAACTGTAACATATGGGAAGGCGGAAGGACAGGGATCTGGAACGAACACTTGTAGGACTTCGAACCGAGATCAATTCGGATCTCACAGATTTAGTCAGGGACCATCAGCCTGGGGAACTCTATGATTCCGTACGGTATGTAATTGCAGGCGGAGGCAAGCGTATTCGTCCCGCCTTATTATTACTCTCGGCAGGGGTGTTTGGAGTTGGACTCCGGCATGCAATGCCACTTGCACTAGCGGTGGAATTGATCCATAATTTTTCTCTCGTCCATGATGACATTATGGATCATGCCGACAGCCGCAGAGGACGAAAAACAGTCCACATAGTGTGGAATACGGACACTGCCATCCTGTGTGGGGATGTATTGGTTGCTTTAGCATCGGAGTGCATCGGGCAGGTAACTTCCGGTGATCCGTCACGGTTGACCCAGGTGTTTGGGAGGATGATTCGGGAATTATGTGAAGGGCAGGCTCTGGATATGGTCATTGGAAGTCGTCAGGATCTTACCACAGATGACTATCTGCGTATGGTTGACGGCAAAACCGGTGGGTTACTCGCCGCGTCGCTGGAGATGGGGGGGATTGTCGGTGATGCAGATGCCACTTCCTGCCGAGCATTATGGGAGGCGGGCAAGTTTATCGGGCGGGCCTTTCAGATTAAGGACGATCTCCTGGATCTGATCGCGGAGGATCAGCGCTGGGGAAAGGTGCAGGGAGGCGATCTGATGGAAGGGAAAGGAACCTACCTGTTGACAGAGGCACGTCAGCGGGCAACTGGTGAGGATGCAGTATTTTTTGCCGAGATCTACCCAGGATCCGGGCTGTGCAAGGAGCAGATCCCGGAAGCGCGGGCACGGATGGACGCACTAGGGGTACTGGATGCAGCACATGAGTGCGTCCAGAACTACACGCACCGTGCACTGGAACAGATCCGCTCACTCCCGGGGAATACTGCGGAACTCCATGAACTTATTCAACAGATCGGTTACCGAATCTATTAGGGGCGATTCGTTCAAAATCCCAATCTTGAAGACTTTTGTTGATATGCAGGCATTCGGGAGTGCTTTTCAGAAATTCGCAGGATAATTTAGTTTATCGTATATTTGGGATTATCCTAGTGGGCTTTACAGGGAGTGATCCGAGGTTATGATCATTCCTGCGTTTAGAAGAACCTAAAGAACAAGAGACAAAATCTTATCCATACATCGGAACGAATGAACCTTTCGGCCGCAAAGCATCGTTTTAGTCTACCATTGTTAGGGGGCACATCCCCCCCCCCCATTTTTTTGCTGGAAATCCTGGCAGCAGTCTACCGTAGAGAAGTGGATTCTGTGTCTGATAATGACGGCTTTTGTGCTGGGAAGCGTTGAGATATCGCCTGCCGTAGCTCAGACGACAAAGTTGATATTCCCTCCGCCCCCTGGCCAAGTGGACAGGATAGAGCCGCCGGTACGATACCGTGATGAGGTTAGTGGCACGCTCTCTGGTCGACATGATCGGGAAGCCCTACGGGATGATGGCATCTCTGACCTGCAAAGAGAGCCAGCGGTCCACCCGGCATCAGGGCAATCTCTCAAAGTAATGTCTGATCACCCGGGAAGAGTGCCCGGGGGCAATACCGTACCAACGGTGACAATCACAGGAATGCCAGCGAAGATTAACACTGCATTTTCTCCTTTTCTTGTTAAAATCACATTTTCGGAGAGTGTAACAGGTTTTGTTGTTTCTGATTTATCATTTTCTGGAGGCTCTAGGAATACATTCATTAGCCGTGGTTCACGTGTTTACGAAGTAGAGGTTTTTGCGCTTGGCAACTCCAATTTTACGATCACCGTACCGGAGAATTCTGCCATAGGCAGTGACGGCAGCACCACCGGCCCGGCGCAGGATGTATCGGTCACCGCAGTTTGGGATGCCACTGCACCGACCGTTGATATTGGGATTCCAACCAAGATCAGTTCCACCGCCGATTTTACGGCAACCTTCACCTTCTCGGAGGCGGTGACGGGCTTCATAAAGGGGGATGTCGCGGTCACGGGTGGTACGGCGGGGACATTCACCGGGAGTGACGGCGACACCGAGTATAGTCTGGTGATTACGCCGGACAATGGTTCCAATGTGACAGTGGAGGTGGGGGCAAACGCGGTGTCCGACGGTCTCAATACCGGCCCGTCCACGGCCGTCTCGGCCACCGCGACCTGGGGATCGGCACCGCCAACGGTAGATATCACCGGGGTACCGCCTCGAATCAACTCCACGACGGCTTTCCCGGTCACCTTTACGTTTTCGGAAGCCGTGACGAACTTTGTGACGGGGGATGTGACGGTGACCGGCGGCACGAAAAGCAATTTCACAGGAAATGGAGCCACCTATACACTGAATGTCACGCCGGCGGGAGGATCCGACGTGATCATCACGGTGGCGGAGGATGCGGCCACGGGCAGTGACGGGAGCACCACCGGCCCGGAATCACCTCTCTCGGCCACCGCGATCTGGGATGCGGCTCCTACCGTGAATATCACTGGAGTCCCGGCCCGCATCAATTCCACGGCCGCCTTCCCGGTCACCTTTACGTTTTCGGAATCCGTGACCGACTTTGTGACGGGAGATGTGACGGTGAGCGGCGGCACGAAAAGCAATTTCTCTGGAAATGGAACTACCTATACACTGAATGTTACACCGGCGGGGGGATCGGATGTGACCGTCACGGTGGCGGAGGATGCGGCCACGGGCAGTGACGGGAGCACCACCGGCCCGGCATCGGCGGTCTCGGCCACCGCGATCTGGGATGCGGCCGCACCAACGGTTGACATCACGGGCGTTCCGCCCCGCATCAACTCCACGACGGCTTTCCCGGTCACCTTTACGTTTTCGGAATCTGTGACGGGCTTTGAGACAGGGGATGTGACGGTGACCGGCGGCACGAAAAGCAATTTCACGGGAAGTGGAAGCAGTTACAGTCTGGATGTTACGCCGGCGGGGGGATCCGATGTGACGGTGGAGGTGACGGCGAACGCGGCCACGGACGGGCTCAATACCGGCCCGGCATCGGCGGTCTCGGCCACCGCGATCTGGGATGCCACGGTGCCAACGGTAGAGATCACGGGAATCCCGACTCGCATCAACTCCACGACGGCCTTCACAGCCGCCTTTACATTTTCGGAATCCGTTACGGGTTTTGAGACAGGGGATGTGACGGTGACCGGCGGCACAAAAGGCAGTTTCTCTGGAAGTGGAAGCAGTTACAACCTAGTAGTCACGCCGGCAGGCGGATCCAATGTGACGGTGGAGGTGGCGGCGGACGCAGCCACGAACGGTTCGAACACCGGCCCGGAATCTGCCGTATCGGTCACGGCAGTCTGGGATGCATCGGCCCCGGCGGTTTCCATTGATTTGCCGCAGAAGATCAACTCCACTGCTGATTTCACGGCAACGTTTACATTTTCGGAGGATGTGACGGATTTTTTGACAGCAGACATCACCGTGACCGGGGGGACAAATGGCAGTCTTTCCGGCAACGGAGATACCTACACGCTGGAGATCACGCCGGCAGGCGGATCCGATGTGACGGTAGAGGTGGCACCGAATGCGGTCACGGACGGGCTCAATACCGGCCCGGCATCGGCGGTCTCGGCCACGGCGATCTGGGATGCGGATGCCCCCACAGTGGCGATCACCGGTGTGCCGGATGAAATCAATTCCACGACCGCCTTTACGGCGACCTTTACGTTTTCGGAGGATGTGACGGACTTTGAGGCGGCAGATCTAACTGTGACCGGAGGGACGAATGGGAATCTTTCCGGCTTCGGCGATACCTACACGCTGGAGATTACACCAGCGGGAGGATCCGATGTAACGGTAGAGGTGGCCGCAGATGCGGCAACGGATGGACTCAATACGGGCCCGGCATCGGCCGTCTCTGCGACCGCGACCTGGGAGGTGATTCCGGCGGCGGTGCTGATCGGAGATGCGACGGCCATCGAAGGCAGCCCCCTTACCTTCACGGTCGAACTGGATCAGGCCGTATCGGGTGGTCTGACGGTGACACCGACCTTTACCGATGGCACGGCAACCGAGGGAACCGACTATACAGAGAACCCCACCGCCCTTGCTTTTGTCGGTACGGCGGGAGAGACACAGGATTTTTCAGTGGAAACCATTGAAGATGCTCTGGTAGAGGGAGACGAAGGATTCACCGTCAGCCTGACGGTATCTGGAACCGCGACGACCGTTACGGCAACCGACACGGGAACGGGGACGATTACGGACAATGATCAGATGCCCGATGTTACGTTTGCCTCGGCTTCCGGCAGCGTGGATGAGGATGCGGGTACGCATAATGTGACGGTCAACATCAACCCTGCGCCGGCGGCGGCTCTGACGGTAACCTATGACCTGGGCGGCACCGCAACACGAGATACAGATTACACTAGTTTGGGGAGCATTTCTGTAGCCGCCGGTGCAACATCGGCAGGCATTCCCGTGGCAATTATCGATGACAGCGAGGACGAGGATAACGAAACGATCACACTGACGCTGACCACAGATGGTACGGCATACACGGTGGGGGGTGCAGGTGTACATACTCTCACCATTACCGATAATGATGCAACCCCGGAGGCGGCGTTTGATATGGAATCCGGTACTGCAGGTGAAGATGCGGGGATGCATGATGTACAGATCAAGGTGAGTCCGGCACCTGCGGCGGCGATCACCTTGAACTACAGCCTGGAGGGCGGTACGGCGACCGAAACCGCAGATTACCGTATTGAGAACGCGGGCGAGATCTCCGTGTCTGCCGGTGTAGACACAGTGAACATTCCGGTGATGATTGTAGATGACCTTCTGGATGAGAGCGAGGAGACGGTGATCCTGACGCTGACCGGCGGTGCAGGATATACGGTGGGCAGCAGGAATGCGTACACATTGACGATCACCGATAATGAAACCGCGGTGACGCTGTCTGCATCGCCCAATCCGGTTTCGGAAGCAGAGGATGTGACGGTGATGGCAACGCTGTCGGAGGCGGCCTCCACGGAAGTGATCATCCCGCT
>JAJEFL010000062.1:0-4773 GCA_022820435.1 Rhodothermales bacterium | reverse complement strand
CATGACGAGACTGCGATGTGGGCCCTTGTATGGAACGTGGGAACCTGTCGGGGTGATGTGAAGGGAGCGTGTCAAGCGGGCAGTCCCCGCAAGGCATTGAGTACCAACGCACTCCACAGGGGCGGATCATCCCGTAGTAGTATAGAAATTCCTGTAATGGGAATGGAGCGAAGGGGGTGAACCATGCAGCGTAAGGCAATGGAGCAACCAAACGGGAGGACTTCGGCGCAAAACGCAAGGTCGTTATACTCAACGGCTGCATGGTAAGAGCCGTATGAAGCGAGAGTTTCACGTGCGGTTCTGTGAGAGCCGGGGGGGGGAATCCCCCCGGCTACTCGACATTCCCTAATTATTCACACAAATTTAAGCAAAGGAATGCCAAAATGTTTTTATCTTTGCAGTTTTGTCCCCCAAAGTGGCACAATACGACACGATTGCCCGGTCGTCTAATGGCAGGACAGCGGCCTTTGGAGCCGTCGGTGGAGGTTCGAGTCCTCCCCGGGCAACTCTTTCTGTTTCAGTACTGTAATACATAAGTCGATGTCATATCGGAATGGAGAACTCCCCATCGGGATCTTTACGGGTAGTAGTAACCCTGCACTCGCAGAAAAGATTGCCGAATCCTACGGTCAGCCACTCGGCAAATTGAGCCGTGTGGTGTTTTCAGACGGGGAGTTATACGCCAAGTATCAGGAATCTATCCGGGGAAGGGATCTGTTCATTGTGCAGAGTACGTATCCGAACGCGGACAACTGGATGGAACTCCTGCTTCTGATTGATGCGGCCAAGCGTGCCTCTGCGGACCGGATCAATGCAGTCGTTCCGTACTTTGGATATGCCCGCCAGGAGCGGAAGGATCAGCCAAGGGTTCCCATTGCGGCCAAGCTCATGGCCGATCTGCTCCAGACCGCCGGGATCAACCGGCTGCTCACCATGGACCTGCACGCATCGCAGATCCAGGGGTTTTTTAATGTGCCTGTGGATCATTTGTATGCTTCGGCAGTATTTGCAGGCTATTTTCAAAAAATTCGTCTGGCAAACCTGGTGGTTGTCGCACCGGATGTCGGAGCAATCAAGATGGCCCGTGCCTATGCCAATCGACTGGATGCAGATCTTGCAGTCATTGATAAGCGCAGACCCCATCCGAATGAAGCAGAGATCATGAATATTATTGGCGAGGTCAAAGGACGCAATGTGCTTTTGATCGACGACATCATTGATACTGCCGGAACGCTGACCAATGCGGCCAATGCGCTCCGGGATGCCGGCGCTCATGAGATCATGGCGGCCTGTACGCATCCGCTGCTGTCGGGCAAAGCCTATGAGCGGATCAATGCTTCGGTTCTGAGCAAGCTCCTGGTGACCGACAGTGTTCCACTGAAGAAGAAGTCTGACCGCATCGAGGTGGTCAGTGTTGCCGAGATGTTCGCAGATGCCATCCGGCGCATCTCAACGGATGATTCCGTTTCAACGTTATTCAATTAGTTTAAAATCCATGAATGTGATTTCGATTTCAGCACAGGCCCGTGTGCCGGGGAAAGCTTCGGCCAGGGCCGCACGCAGAGCGGGGGATGTCCCCTGTATTCTTTACGGGCGCCATGTAGATGCGCACCCCTTTGTGACGAGTGAGCGAAGCCTGCATCCACTCATCTTTACCAACCGGACCCATATTGTGAACATCAGCCTAGGGGATGAATCATGGGAATGCATTGTGAAGGATGTGGACTATCATCCGGTCACAGACCGTCCCATGCATGTTGATTTTCAGGCGCTTCAGGCGGGGGAGAAAGTGACCTTGTCGGTGCCAATCAATTTCATGGGGGTTTCTGTGGGGCAGTCAAAGGGAGGATCGCCTAGATTTGTCCTGAATGAGCTGGCGGTCAGCTGTTTTCCACGGAATATTCCCACACAGATTGACATTGATGTCAGCAAGGTTGATATCGGGGATTCAATCTATCTGCGTGACCTTGAAGAGGAGACCCTGGAATTCCTTGCGCCGGGAGATCAGATTTTGATGTCGGTGGTGCGTCCGCGCACTGTGGAAGAGACCGAGGAGGTGGAGGAAGATGTAGAGGCGGCAGACGAGGAGACGGAGGAATAAGTGCCGGACAGTCCGGTTTTGGTTGTTGAATGCCACAGAAACAGTGCGTGATCCTTGGATTAGGGAATCCAGGCCCTGAATATGAGGGAACACGTCATAACGTCGGTTATCAGGTGATTGACCGGATTGCAGAGCGGTGCAGGATCGCCTTGCGTCCCCACTCTCCGACCCATTCGGTTGCAGGGAAAGGACGGTGGAGAGGGCGTGTCTTCACGGTTGCGAAGCCGCAGACCTGGATGAACCGAAGCGGAGAATCCGCCCGCAGTTTTCAGCGGCGCATGCGACTCAGCGGACGGGATTTTCTGATCGTGCTGGATGATTTACATTTGCCCGTTGGCACGCTAAGGCTGCGCCAAGGCGGAAGCGCCGGCGGGCATAACGGGATGCAGAATATTATAGATGCCCTGCAAGATGAGCAGATCCCAAGGTTACGCGTCGGGATTGGTCAGGCGTTTCAGCGGGGCAGACAGAAAGACTATGTACTCTCGCACTTTAATGAGAGCGAGCGCGTAACAATGGGGCAGATGCTCCATCATGCGCGGGATGCCGCTTTGGCGTTTGTTGCCGAAGGGGTGGTGCCTGCCATGAACCGTTTTAACCGTCGCATCCAGGCTGCCGAATCAGATTCGGATGAAGCGCCTGGATAATTCAGGTATCATTCACTACTTAAACCATTAAATGGTCGTTTGAAGATGTGTTCTTCGCAATGCGGCCTGTTTGAATTCCTACACTTATGCAACCTATTCCTCTCATTCTTTTGGTGTGCACCTGTGGTGTGATCGCACTTGTATTTGCCTGGATGCGGGCACGCTGGATCTCCAGACAGGATCCGGGCACAGAGCAGATGGTCGTGATTGCCGGGCATATCGCCCGGGGGGCGCAGGCCTTCCTGAATCGTGAGTATCGTGTCATTGCCGTCTTTGTGGTTTCTGTGGCGGCCATTCTGGTCTTTACCGGTCTGGCAGGTGGCGCGGAGTCTGGACAGTCGCCCATGGTGGCGGTCTCCTTTTTTGTCGGTGCATTTTGCAGTGGTGCCGCAGGGTTTATCGGAATGCGGGTTGCCACCAAAGCGAATGTCCGTACCACCAATGCCGCCCGGACCGGGCTTGCACCGGCGCTGGAGATTGCGTTCTCCGGCGGCCTCGTGATGGGACTGTGTGTGGTGGGACTCGGGATCCTGGGTTTGGGCGGTCTGTTTTTGGCCTACAACGGGTTGACGGACTGGACGACGATTCGGGTGATTGAAGTGATTTCCGGGTTTTCGCTCGGCGCATCCTCCATTGCATTATTTGCGCGTGTCGGAGGAGGAATCTACACCAAGGCCGCGGATGTGGGGGCCGATCTCGCCGGAAAGGTCTATGAGGGGATTCCCGAAGATGATCCCCGGAATCCCGCAACGATTGCCGACAATGTGGGAGACAATGTGGGAGATGTTGCCGGCATGGGGGCGGATCTGTTTGAAAGCTATGTGGGATCCATCATCGGAGCGATGGTTCTGGGTGCCGGGTTTCTGACGGTTTTTGACGGCTCCAGTGCGGCGCTGGGAAGTCTCAGCGCAGTATTGCTGCCTCTGGTTCTGGGGGCGGTCGGGATTCTGGTCTCCGTTCTGGCTTCCTATTTTGTCCGCGTCAAAGAGGGGGGCAACCCTCAGCGCGGGTTGAATCTAGGCGAATTTGGTGCAAGTGCAGTCATGGCGGTCGTTGCGTTCTTCGTGATCTCCTGGATGCTGCCCGGCGAGTGGACGGCGACGACAAGTATTGTCGGAGAGCGGGTCTACACGGCGCTGGGAGTATTTTTGGCCATGCTGATTGGCCTGGCTGCAGGCGTTTTGATCGGTTTGGCAACGGAGTATTTTACCGCCACCAACACCCAGCCGACCCTGCGGATTGCAAAGCAGAGTGTCACGGGTGCGGCGACGAATATCATTTCCGGACTGGGAACCGGGATGTACTCAACGGGCATCCCGGCGGTTGTGCTTGCATTGGCGATTATTGGCGCATTCAGTACAGCAGGTCTGTACGGGATTGCGATTGCGGCGGTTGGAATGTTGTCGGTCACCGGGATCCAGCTCGCGGTGGATGCCTACGGCCCGATCAGTGATAATGCCGGCGGCATCGCAGAAATGACGCACCTCCCTGCCGAGGTGCGGGAGCGGACCGACAAACTGGACGCTGTGGGGAATACGACTGCTGCCATCGGAAAGGGGTTTGCCATCGGCTCGGCGGCCCTGACCGCGCTGGCGCTCTTTGCAGCATTCATGCAGCAGACCGGGATTGAGACGATTAATGTGGCCCAGCCCAATATCCTTGCAGGTCTCCTGATTGGAGCGACCCTGCCCTATGTATTCAGTGCGATGGCAATGGCCGCGGTCGGGCGTGCATCTGCGGATATGATTGTCGAAGTGGGGCGGCAGTTCAACGAGATCCCGGGACTGCGGGAAGGAACGGCACCGGCCGAGTATGCCAAGTGCGTAGATATTTCCACTGCGGCCGCCATTCGTGAAATGGTCGCCCCCGGTCTGTTGGCGATTGTACTTCCGGTCGTGATTGGATTGATCAGCAAGGATATGCTGGGAGGACTGCTGGTTGGTGTGACGGTGTCGGGGGTTCTGTTTGCGATCTTTCAGTCGAATGCCGGCGGTGCATGGGATAATGCGAAGAAACGGATTGAAG
>JAJEFL010000087.1:0-9953 GCA_022820435.1 Rhodothermales bacterium | reverse complement strand
GAACGAGGTACTGAATGGATGTGCAGATATATCCTGGCGCCCCCGCTGAAAATCAAACCCGATATCCCGCAGGATCTCCATCCCGAAGTCCCATTGAATCTCTGCATCATACGAATCATTGAGAAATGCATACTCCATTTGTGGTACTTCGGCAATTGCCTGCACAATCGGCACCAGTGCACTGCGCAGATCATCAAAAATATATTTGATCTGCGCCGAGGTTGCCTCCGGTTCATATTCATCGAGGAGTGCATCATACGGGTGGTCTGCGTAACCAATGGCCTCCGCCTTTTCCCGGCAGAGTCCAACCACCCATTCCAGATCCCCTGCAAACTTTTCGAAATTATTTTCACGGTAGGCCTGCGCCCAGGATGCCTTGGCTTTGGAGGTCACCTCTGCAATCCTGCCCACCAGTTCCGGAGACAATTTACATGCACGGGAATAGTCACGCTGCGTCACCCGAACGAGGCTGGTCAGGAACTCCATCGGATCATCCTCTATCCCATTGAGGCGCTCAAGCAACTCACCGGTACGATCCCGGATAAACAGCTCATGCGATGTTGCATAGAGCGTGGCGACCTGACGGGAGCGGGCCTCTGTGGCACCAGTCGGCATATACGTCTCCTGATCCCACTCCAGCAATGCCGCTGCAGCGCGGAGATCACATACTGTACGAATAATTTTGAGCAGCTCCTCAAAATCAGATTCGCGTGTTGAACTCATATCTTAGCATGAACTGTATCTGGAATTCCCCAAAGATATTACATTCTCTGCGTATCCTTCACATCTTCTGCAGAGTCTCCATCCTCCCGGAACACATCTTGCTCTCCAGATTAAGTTTTTATCCCGGCTGTGATGTCTGCATGGCAACCTGGGCCTGGCGAAAAAATAACGTATCTATAGACATTCTTTAGTTGCTGCCACTGTTTTTGGCCTCTTACGGGGAATCCAGCGAGTTTCCGTACGAGACACCGCCCATATCGTAACCTGATCTTCTATAACCGGGGTTCCTGCAAAACTTCAAATCCGGCTAAAAGCGCTCCCTGTGCACTCAAGTGAATAAAAATCTTCAAGATTGAGAACTTTGCAGGGGGCTCATTCCCTCTCTGCATCTACCGTTTGATTGTTCTGATTTGGGTTGTCATTAATATAATTGTATATATTGTTGACAAACCTGATTTCTCATGGCTCAATCTACTTCTGCAATCCAAACCATCATCCACCTTATCCAGAAACAAACCGTGGTCACATTTGATCAGATCCGTGCGGCGGTTGATCCAATGAGTGACCGTACGCTGTACCGTAAACTAGGCTTGGCTGGCTGCCGCTCCAGTTACTCTCACCAGAGGAACTTCTATACACTCGACGAATGTGCAAATTATGATACGGACGGACTCTGGTCTTACAACGGCATTCATTTTTCGCTTCACGGCACCTTAAAGGATACACTGGTGGCCTTGATCGAAGCGGCAAGTGCCGGCCGGTTTGCGCGGGATCTCAAGGCAATCACGCAGGTGGAAGTCGCGCCTTGCCTGACTCTATTACACCAGACCGGGCGTGTATCCCGAATCAAAATGGGAGACCGTTATCTGTATTGTTCTAAAAATGCGGCCAGACGGCAAAAGCAAGAGCGCAATTATATCTCCCCGCTCTTAACGTGGGACGACCAACTCCAACTGGCGACCGATCAGTTTTATGGGACGCTGAACGAGCAACAACGACGTCTGTTTGCCGGATTTTTGTCCCTTCTGCCAGGCAGTGGTGGGGATCAGCGTATTTCGGAGCAACTGGGGATCGCACGTGCGACGACGACCAAAGGACGAAAGCAACTCCTGTCGGGAGACATCGTGATCCATGGAGTCCGCAGACCCGGTGGCGGACGCAAACCCATTGAAAAAAAACAGAATGCTGCGAACGCGTGATCCTGATCACAGATGGAACGACGGCTGAAGATCCATGCAGTGGGCAATGATGGACACGGGCAACGACACAATCCATTACAACGGCGCTGGAAGCCGACGGGATTTATATCTGTGACCGGACCTTGAGCCGAATTCTAAAGGGATTTGGGTATGCACTGCGCGTGAATCACAAATAATGGGGCCGGCCACCAAACATCCACAGCACAATCAGCAGTTTCACCTCATTGCTGTCCAAGGACAACTAAGATGGCATCAATGAAGACAGAGACATGAATTTTTGATCTGTGGACGGTGCATTTAGAAACCAGATTGTCCAATACGCGTGAAACCCGTCCTGCGCCAACGTAGCTCAGCTGGTAGAGCAGCTCACTCGTAATGAGCAGGTCACCGGTTCAAGTCCGGTCGTTGGCTCCATTTTATCTGTTTGCGCATCTAAAGAATTCCAGCGAGCGTTGGAATCCCATCTTGGTTTCCGGCCTGTCCTGCCTCTGAAAGCCTGTCATGTTATGCGGATTCCATGTTTC
Organism: Rhodothermales bacterium; assembly: GCA_022820435.1. GTDB lineage: Bacteria > Bacteroidota > Rhodothermia > Rhodothermales > Bin80 > Bin80. The sequence continues at coordinate 7,507 of JAJEFL010000087.1, read as the reverse complement.
TCTCACGAGTTGGCTGGACTGTCCCCGATTATTTATCCTTTCCTGTTATCTCGCAAATGATCCATTCCCTGAATCATCCATGGCCACTTCCTGATACATTTCCCCGGAAAACCTTTCGGAACCGTTCCGGCCACTTCTGCATCGGACAGGATACCTATAATCTTCCGGCGGATTTATGACTCTAAATTTTCGTGCCGTGAACGATTGGCAGCCCGATGGACTCCGCATCCAGTGCATTGATGCCCATACCGAGGGAGAGCCGTTACGTGTAATCCTGTCTGGATATCCGCATCCTGCAGGAGAGACCATCTTAGCACGCCGGCGAGATCTTCAGACTCACCATGATGTGCTTCGCACCGCTTTGATGTGGGAACCCAGAGGGCATGCAGACATGTATGGATGTATTGTAACTGAACCGGTGAGTGAAAACGCCGATTTCGGGGTGATCTTTCTACACAATGACGGATATAGTACGATGTGCGGCCACGGGATTATTGCGGTAACCAAAGTGGTCATCGAAACGGGCATGTTTCCAGCATCAGACCCTGATCCGCGCGTGGTGATTGACACCCCGGCGGGATTGGTGACTGCGTATGCACGCATGAAATCCGGGCGTGTCCAGTCCGTTCGCTTTCAGAATGTTCCCTCCTATGCACACAGGATCCATCAATTCATAGATGTACCTGATATCGGCAGCGTCCGGTACGATGTTGGATTTGGCGGTGCCTATTATGCGTACGTACATGCACATGAGGTCGGTCTGGAAACTGATCCCGAACATTATCGTGATCTGATGCATGCGGGGAGGCGAATCAAAGAGTGTATTGCTGCAAATATGCGCATTGAGCATCCATTTGAACCGGATATGGGGTTTTTGTACGGGGTCATCTTTCTTGGTGCTGCCAAATCGCCGGATGCGCACAGCCGCCATGTCTGCGTATTTGCGGATGGGGAGGTGGACAGGAGCCCAACGGGAACAGGCGTGAGCGGTCGGCTCGCACTGCTCCATGCAAAGGGGGAACTAGCACCGGGGGAACGGATCCGCATTGAAAGCATCCTCGGCAGTTCTTTTACAGGAAAGGTTACAGAAGAACTTCGGTTTGGTCCCTACAAAGCCGTCATACCCGAGATTGAAGGCCGCGCATTTATTACCGGCCAACATTCTTTTATCTTAGATCCCGACGACCCCTTTCAAAACGGTTTTCTTCTTCGATAATTCGGATGCCTGTACTTCAAGTTCTGGCCAGAAACGACATCGCTTCCGCCATCTCCATGCGGGAGGCAATTGATCTGATGCGCGAAGGATTTTGCACTCTCGCCACCGGGAATGCAAATGTACCCATACGTATGAGTATGCCATTTGGGGAGAGCGGAGGTCGGGCACTGTTCATGCCGGTCTACTCCGCAGATCATGCACAGGTTGGATTAAAGGTGGTCCACGCAAGTCCACAAAACGCAGAACGAGATCTCCCGCTCATTCACGCAATCGTGATGCTTCACGATGCAGAAACCGGGATCCCTCTTGCCCTCATGGACGGGGAATATATTACTTCACTTCGGACCGGTGCAGGTGCGGGCTTAGCGACCGAGGTTCTGGCATGCCCTGACTCCTCCGTTCTGGCAATCATTGGTACGGGAGTTCAGGCAGCTACACAGGTAGAAGCCGTCTGTACGGTACGCCCGATTCAAAAGGTGATGGTCTTTGGACGCTCTCCGAAACACACGCAGCGGTTCATTGAAACCATCGAACAACGCCTGGAGATTACGACACTAAAAGCCAGCGAACCTGCAGAGTTAAGAGAGGCCGACATTGTCTGCACGGCGACCACTTCTCTAACTCCCGTATTCTCGGCCGAGCATCTGTCCCCGGGAACCCACATTAACGGGATTGGCTCCTATCGACCGGATATGTCAGAGATCCCAGCCGAGGTTGTGGCAAACGCAAAAGTCGTTGTGGATCAACGTGACGCATGCCTGCACGAAGCGGGGGATCTGATTCTGCCGATTCAAAAGGGAGTTTTTGATGAGTCCCATATTCATGCAGAACTGGGCGAGATCCTGACCGGCCAGGCGCATGGCCGGTCAGATGATTCAGAAATCACGTTCTTTAAGTCAGTGGGCAATGCCATCCAGGATCTCGTGGTGGCCAGCTTTCTGGAAAAGAAGGCAAGAGATCTGAAACTCGGTACCGAGGTGACCTTGTAATATTCGGTCTCCTGAAAACCGCTCAGGGACTGATTTTCTCAATACTGACGACCGACACCGGGGTCCCCCACATTACGGTCGTCATGACACCGGGCTTCATGTGCAGTTCAAACCGTACCTGCAGGCCATCTACCCGGAATTCTTCTTCAAGTGAGCCCAGGGGATAGTACCGTATCCCTCCCTGTGCTTCAATTCCGTAGAATCCCCCCTCAAAATCATTCCACACAATCTTCCCGCTCCCGCGAATTAGATGGTTCATGGGTATTTTTGTCTCCATAGTTTCTGTCTGTTGTTCGGGTACCTGGGTTGTCTGGCAGGACGCTCCCAATGTAATCAAAACGATTAGAATGGCAATTCGCATATGACTCAGGATTCAGATACCAGCGGCTGCTCCACGTTTTCTCCAACGCGCTGGATCCAGCCTCCAGCTAATACATCCTCTCCTTCGTAAACGACCACGGACTGGCCTGGCGTGATTGCTGCCCGTGATTCCATAAACGATACCCGAAGTTCATTCGCCGCTGTTTGCTGTACTAGGCAGGGTGCTCCAGGATCCTTATATCGAATCTTGGCCATCGCAGGTAACTCTTCCCGGAGTGCGGGATACTTCACCATATTAATCTTATCCGCAATCAACGTCTGTTTTAATAACTCTTCGCGCGGCCCGACAGTAATCGTATTTGTCTCTGGATCAATTGCAGAGACATAGACAGGATAGCCTAAGGCAAGGTTTAACCCATGTCGCTGCCCAATTGTATAGAAGGGATAACCGTTGTGGCGGCCGACTTCGGTTCCGTCCGAAAGCACAATTGCCCCGTTACTGACTTGTTGATTCAATTCCGGGACACGGTCACGCAGGAAACGCCGGTAATCATTGTCCGGGATGAAGCAGATTTCATAGGAATCCGGTTTATTGGCAACACCGGTCAGCCCGAATTCGATCGCCAATTCACGGATTTTCGGTTTTTCATAGTGACCAAGGGGAAAGATGGTACGTGCAAGTTGATCCTGAGGGAGTCCCCAGAGTGCGTAACTCTGATCTTTGTTTTGATCTAAACCGCAGGACAATATGTATCTCCCTCCCTCTTCGCGAACTCTGGCATAATGGCCGGTCGCAATTCGTGCACATTCGAGGTCATCTGCCCGCCGCAATAGCGCATCCCATTTAATATGTGTATTGCAGAGTACACACGGATTAGGGGTCCGCCCTGACAGATATTCATCCGTAAACCGCTCAATCACCCAATCTCCGAACTCCTTCCTGATATCTACGATAAAATGTGTAAATCCATGCTTTAGGGCAATCTGTCGTGCATCATTCATGGACTCCAGAGTACAGCAGCCGACTTCCTTTCCGCTTCGGCGCGGGGCACTTTCACTGTAGTCCCAGGTTTTCATCGTGATCCCAATCACTTCGTACCCCTGCTTATGCAGCAGCACGGCAGCGACCGAGGAATCCACTCCACCGCTCATGGCCACAAGGACTCTGGACTTCATCCTACAGTACGTGTTTGGAGTACCCGCCATCAACGGGCAGCGCAATTCCCGTAATAAACCCTGCCTGCTTACTGGCTAAAAACGTCGCCGCTGCCGCAAACTCCCATGGCTCGCCCAGGCGCTGCAAGGATGCCTGCTGCGCCCATCCTGCTTCTACTTCCTCCTTTGTCTTCCCCTCCTGATCCATCAGGTAATCGACTAAATGCTGCAACCGCTCGGTGCGTGTAAAGCCCGGCAGAAGCGTATTGACGGTGATCCCCTCCCTGCCAACTTCTTCGGATAGCGTTTTGGCAAACCCCTGGACACCCGCTCTGGATGTATTGGAGAGATAAAGCGAGCCAATCGGCTGTTTCGCAGCAATGGAGGTAAGCATCAAAATCCGGGCATGCTGGTCCTCGTGTGCAGCCCTTCGCAGATGCGGAAGTGCATAGCGGCACAAATTGATCGTGCTGAGCAAGTTCAGTTCCATACCGTCTTTCCAATCCTCCTCTGTAAAATCATCAATCAACCCCGTTTTTGGCCCGCCGGCATTCGTAAACAGAATATGCAGGTGGCCAAATTTTTGCACGGACTGCTGGATGGCACGGCGAATCTGTGCAGTTTGCGTGACATCACATACGGCTGGTAGGATTTTTTCAGCATCCGCCCAGTCATGTTTCATAATTTGCTCGGCAGCATGATTGATTCTCTCCTGATCACGGGAGCAGATCGTTATATTGCATCCCTCATGTGCTAGTGCAATTGCAGTAGCGAGTCCCAACCCGCTACTAGCACCCGCAATAAAAGCCGCCTTTCCTTTAAGTCCAAGATCCATGACTTTTGATGATTATCGTAGGATTCACTTGTAACGCATCTTTCGGCAGAATGGCCCAATTATGAACGGGGAATAGATCACTGTTCTTTTTTTGTTTCCGCGGAGGATCCCATGGCTGTCACTCACATCCCCGATTCACATCTGGAACAAGGTTCCAACAGCGCCGTTGACGGGGCACGGTTTACATTGATTCCGTACGGCTATCGGATCTAATTGTGCCCGCGACAGCAAGATATGTTCCCGTTTGTGATCCTGGGGATCGTTTTTCATTGGTTCGCAGTGTTCCGTTTAACCAATGAATTCATGGCACTGATTTTCTTGCATTTGTTTTCCCGCGCTGATCTTCCAAATACTGCAAATAAGACTTTGTTCTGGATCCCATGAGTACTCGTGATTTTGTTCGTCATAGAAAAGCGATTACCACTCCGCTCGCTCCCGGCTCTGTCGGACCTTACAATCAGGCAATTCTCGTAGAAGACACACTTTACTGCTCAGGGCAAATTGCACTTGACCCCGAAACCGAGCGCGTGGTTAAGGGAGGAATTGTTGAACAGACAGAGCGTGTTTTCGAGAATCTTGGGATGATCCTGCGCTGTGCAGGCATGACGTATACCAATATTGTACGATGCACCATCTTCCTGAGAGATATGGATGATTATGCGCATATGAACGAGGTCTACTCCCGCTACTTTACCATCATGCCCCCTAGCAGAGAGGCTGCAGCGGTCATTGGATTACCCCGGGGAGCATTGATTGAGATCTCCTGTATTGCCATCCGATAGTCTGTGCAGCAGTTCCGCGGCCTTCAACTTGAATTTCGGACATGTCTGCCGGACGCAGACTCTCTACGTCTGGATCACCGAGCGTACTTTATCTCTGTGCCGCAATTTTGCCCGGCCATTCAATTCGGACAGTTCTATCAGGAATGAGAGGCCGACAATCTCTCCTGCACTTCGTTCGAGCAGGTCTTCTACGGCTGCTGCTGTACCGCCGGTGGCCAGAACATCGTCGTGGATCAGCACCCGGTCACTCGGCCGTATCGAATCCTGATGCATTTCCAGCGTATCGGAGCCGTATTCAAGGTCATAGGAGACGCTGTAGGTCTCACGAGGCAGTTTCCCCTCCTTCCGAACCGGGATAAAGCCGGCCCCTAACTCAAGTGCAATCATGGGGGCCATCACAAACCCCCGTGATTCGACTCCAACTACTTTCGTGATATTCGCCTCCCTGAAGGGCCGTACCAACTGCTCAACCGCCAACTTCAGGAGGGACATTCTGGACAAGATGGGGGTAATGTCCTTGAAATTAACCCCGGGCTTGGGGAAATCCGGAACGGTCCGAACTGCCTGCCTGAGTATGTCTACCGAATGCATAACCATCTGATTTTTTAAGCCTTTCATGTGCATGAACAGGTCAAGAATCCATCATTTTGTCCTCTCCCTGCCGGAAAGTAAGAAAATATGTTCAGGTAAATGGCATTTTCCCGGATCTGTGCAGAGGTTTACGGAGAATCATGTGCATCAGATCCTCCGCAAGTCCAGAATAGAGCAAGAATCCCGTCCCCCAGATCATAGCCTGCAAGAATATATCTCACATCCTCTTTCCTTGACCTCCAGAGAATATTTTATCTTCGGAGGGTCCACTTCAGTGATTCATGAGGCACCAAATTACAGACTGGATGCGTTCGCAATGAATTGTTCAAACGAATTTTCTGAATTTTCGACAATTCTATCTATCTGAGATAATGAAACCATGAGACGCAATCTATTCTTGGGCCCTTCAGCAGGTAACACCAATTGTGCACGCTGAAGTTTCGGTAGAATCGTGTTGAAAAAATGGCCCGACCGCGTACCAATCCGGGTTCGCACTGTATTTTCCGGTACGGCAGTTGACCGTGCGAACAGGCGAATAAAGCGAAGAGCGATCTTCATGTCCTCGTCCATCAGTATAGGATCTGGATTTTCGAGAATCTCCTCCCGTTGCGACTTCAATTCAAATCCGCGGTTTGAGAGAATGGCAATAACCCGGTCAGGGTTAAAGAATTTGCGATATTCTATTTCTATATCGCGATCATCTCCAATAGAAACAGAGTTAAAGGTGCATTGATCAAAAACCGTCCCGTTCAAATCTGGCATCCCGTTCAGTGCTAGTTCTACAAAGCGACAGTTCTCAAAGGTGCAGTTGCGGATACTGGAATCCGAAAACCCGGTTGCATTGAAGAAAGAATCTGTTATGCTTACATCTTTCAGGCCCCTCTGATCTAAGGAATTTGCAGGGAAACTGACCCCGGTGATCGAATGATGCCGGTCTGTACGTTCCGCTAATTCCAGCATCAGTGCACCACAATTCTCCGGGATGTAGGACGCAAGCTGTTTTTCTTTTGAAAACTGATGGAGGTCGTCAAAGAGCCTGTCGCATGAAATCGAAGAATTTTCCGAGACAGTCAGATAGCGGGCCACTTCTTCAATGATCCACTTAGATAATTGACGGGTATCCAGTATCATTCTTGCAGTTATATCATCTCCAGACTCTAAGGCACGTGCCAGAGCCTGCCCCAGATAGAATTCCCTAAAATCTTCATGATCAAATCGGATACGCTTGTTGTAAGTGCTGGTGTCATCCATTCGTAGAAGCGAATGATCATTGATGCGACGATGAATTTGTCGTAGTATTTTCGGGGCTATGTCCTTTTCATCGCCAAAAAACTGTACAACAAGCCTGATGATATCAAGGCCGATGGTTTCGACTCCTGAAACCCACATCTCGAAGGCGAACTTGGAGAGCAGTTCATGATGCTCATCTTGTGTAAGCAGGGGCTTTCCTGTCCCTGAAGTATCAATCCATTTAAGAGTAACTTCGCGGTCAACGATACCCTCAACGAAATCAAAAAAATAATCGGTTTTCGATTGGCCTAATCGCTGCAGGAATTTGTTTAAATCGTTTTCTTGTTCTGCCACATCCATAAGTCTCCGAACAAGTACGGCTCGGGTT
>JAJEFL010000164.1:0-17733 GCA_022820435.1 Rhodothermales bacterium | reverse complement strand
AACGCACTCCACAGGGGCGGATCATCCCGTAGTAGTGTAGAGATTCCTGTAATGGGAATGGAGCGAAGGGGGTGAACCATGCAGCGTAAGGCAATGAAGCAACCAAACGGGAGGACTTCGGCGCAAAACGCAAAGCCGTTATACTCAACGGCTGCATGGTAAGAGCCGTATGAAGCGAGAGTTTCACGTACGGTTCTGTGAGAGCCGGGGGGGGGGGGGAATCCCCTCGGCTGCTGGAAATTCAAAAAAAAACACTATCTTGTACCTCTAGAAGCTTCATAGACTCCAACTAACAATGGCGCATTCCCTGTGTTTATGTACCTTTCCCGTGGACGCACCGCTATGCTGGCAGTTAGCCGGGCGAATGTGTACACTAAACAGTGTACACGCTGGATGCCTGACATCGAATGGCTAGTCCTAGTTGATATATTCACACAGAGCAGGCCCCTTGTTACCTTTATCTTTCATTTTCCTTATACCTCCTGAATGTCGAAGAATCAAAGCAGTCACAGTCATGATCATGGCGGGCATGATCACAGTCACGACCACGGCGGGCATAATCACAGTCACGATCATGGCGGGCATGATCACAGTCACGACCATAGCCATGATGGGGGATTAGGGGGGCACACACATGACCTGCGGGGTGCGAGCAAGCGACACCTGAAGTACGCCCTATTCCTCATAACAGGCTACATGTTTGTCGAAGTGGTCGGGGGCATCATTTCTGGAAGCTTAGCCCTTATTGCGGACGCGGGGCACATGCTTACCGATGCTGCGTCCATTGCCCTTGCGCTGGTAGCCATGTATTACGCCGAGCGCACGGCCACGGCCAAACACACGTACGGCTTTCAGAGGTTTGAGATATTGGCGGCTTTGGCAAATGCACTCACACTCTGGCTTATTGTAGCGGGAATCTTGTACCAAGCCTATCAGCGCCTGTCTTCTCCCCCGGAGATTGAGGGGGGACTCATGTTGGCGGTTGGCTTTGTTGGACTTTTGGTGAATGTGGGTGCAGCGGTCATTCTGCACAAATCAATCGGTCATAGTGTAAATGTGGAAGGGGCATATCAACATGTGATCGCAGATCTCCTGGGCTCTGTCGGAGTCGTGATTTCGGGCATCTTGATCTGGGCATTCGATTGGCAGATGTCTGACCTTGTTGTGACAGTGGTTCTAAGCATCTTGATCTTGTGGGGTACATGGGGGCTGCTAAAGCGTGTTGTGCATGTACTCCTGGAGGGAGTGCCAAAGCATGTTGATGTGCATAAAATGTGTCAGACGATAGAGGAACTTCCAGGCGTAGCACTTATTCACGATATTCATGTCTGGACACTATCTCCGGGAAGCGACGCGCTGACGGCCCATATCCTGATTGATCCCGACCACGGTGACGACCGAGACGAAATGCTTCGCAGTTTACGCAAGATCATCAGTGACGAATACGGAATTGCACATTTGACTATCCAACTTGAAACACGATTGACTGGATGTACGGAGGATCACCATGTAGATAACCTGTTGGCCCTTGCGAAAATGTAGAGGATTCTTATTGTCTTCCACACATTCCTTGTGTCTCGAAACTTGTTATTGCATGAATGGATTAAATTCCGTATATTACTGTCAGCGCGTTCCAAAACTGTTGCGCGGGGGCAATTATGCTAATTCGTTTAACCTGATAAAACAAACCACGAATCATGTCTGACCATAAAACACACCATCACGCTGACCACGATCACGGCGAAAATTGCGGGCATACAGCAATCAAGCATGGCGACCACGTAGATTACCTGCACGACGGGCATATGCATCACCCGCACGGCGATCATTTAGACGAGCATTCCATTGATGTATCGGATGCGAATCCAGACGATTGCACTTCGGGTCATGATTGCTCCGGGCACGACAGTGATCATGTACACGGTGACGGTTGCGGACACGAAGCCGTTCCGCATGGCGATCATACTGATTATCTTGTTGACGGCCATCTGCATCACCAGCACGGTGGCCACTGCGATAACCATGGTGCGGTAGAAACGGTGTAGGCCTGCGCCGGCGATCCGGTCAATTGCACGCCGATGTTAGAGGTCAGCACCGCTGACCTCTTTGCATTAATCATACCGTCCCAACCACTCGTTGGGGCCCGATGTGCTGTATTTTTATCCGATACGGGACACCCGGCTGTGTTCCTTCTTCAGGTGATCAACATTAGACGCAAGAGGGCCGGTTCACGGAAAGTTCCCTGTATCGTTACCGATAGTCTTTTGGATTTGGAGCATGCGTTCATGCGCACAACTCAATCCAGGTGCGGTTATTGCAGTTCGGCAAACGCATCAAGAATCTCTCTGCCGTGGACGGAGTTTTTCGGTGCGCGAAATATCTTGATGATCGTACCGGATTCGTCAATCAGGAACGTCATCCGTTTCACACCGAGCCGCGATTTTGCATACAGATATTTGCCTCCGGGCCTCCATGAGTCATAGGTGTCCACAATCTCTTTGCTCGGATCTGATACAAGGATAAACGGAAGACGATACTTGGCTATAAATTTTTGATGCGATTTGACGCTGTCCACCGAAACACCAATCACCGCAATGTCAGCCGCTTCAAATGCCGCCCACTGATCCCTGATACTGCACGCTTCCGTCGTACATCCGATGGTGTTATCCATCGGATAAAAATACAGAACCACCTTTTTTCCGATAAAGTCGCTGAGGCGAATCTTTTTGCCCTCACTGGTCGTTCCGATAAAATCTGGTGCCTGATTGCCAGACTGCAACATGAGCCGAGGAATAGAATTTGACGGCAGATTGTTCGGCGCACCCTGTTCAAAATTGCCGATAGACGGCGAACAAGTTCCTGCGTGGAGAATGATCTTCAGCCTGACCCTGACCTGATTCCTGTCTACTCAGCCGGCAGACATGATCACTGCAACAAAACCTGACTGACCATTCAAAGGCTTGGGTCCACGATTTTAGATTTGAAAAATGTGCACGACACATAAATTTGACTCTCCCCTTGCACTATCTGCGCCCGAAAGAGTTCACACCCCCATGCGATCATTTCTCACCTGCTGTATCTGCGTGATTGCCCTCACCAGTTCCGTTTCGGCGCAGCCGCAACGCACAGACCGGAGCCGCCCGATTTCGGAAGAAGAACTGCTTGAAGGCAATGCCGGCTCCCGCTATCAACTCGCACTGGGATACTTGCGGGGGATGCAGTTTGACCGGGCCATCACCGTCCTGCGTGAGTTGCGCCGTGAGTATCCGGATCAAAAAATCTTCTTTGATAAACTCAAAGAATCGTATACCAGTGCCAAACGATATCCAGAGGCCATCCTGCTTCTGGATGAGGAGATCGCCCTCAGTGAAGAAAATCAGCGGCTGCCCCTTGAATCGGAGCGTGCACAACTGCTCTATCTCAATGGCGAAGAACCCGCCGCCCTGGATGCCTGGTATGCGATGGTCGCATCCGGCACCGAGTCCGAAACCGCGTACCGGATCGCCTACAGCAGCATGGCCGGGGTGCGTCTGCTGGTTCAGGCAATTGATTTACTCAAACAGGGCAGACAGGCAATCAGAAACCCGAACCTGTTCCATGCCGAACTTGCCTATCTGTACAGTCTGACCGGACAGCATGAATTGGCCATCCAGGAATATCTGGATCTCCTAACCCTGAATGCACGGCAGTTGAACTATGTTCGGGGGCGGCTTGGACGGGGCATGCAGCAGGAAGGGGCCCTTGAAATTGCGGTTCGCGTCACACAGGAACGCGTGTCCTCACAGCCCGAGTTATCCCAGTTGCGTGACCTTCTAGCCTGGCTTTACGAGGAGCATGGAGATTTTGAGCAGGCCTACCGGGAGATTACGGCCATGGAGCAGGATACCAGCGGACAGGGGATCTATCAGTTTGCCCTGCGCGCCGCCGAGGGAGGCGCGTATACGGTGGCCGGCAGCGCATTCCAGGCGGTTCTCGAAACGCACCCCGAAGAAGAGATTTTTGTGCAGGCACGGCTGGGAATCGCCGACATGTACCGCTTACAGGCGGAACGGGCGGATGCATCCCCCGAAGTCTACCGGAAATCCCTGGAGGCCTATGAACAGTTCCTCCTTGATTTTCCCGGCCATTCCGGAGCGCCAGCCGTCATGGCACAGATTGCAGCCCTGCATCAGGATGTCTTTCAGAGCCGTGATGCCGCCCGGATGATTCTACAGCAATTGGCCGCCCAGTACAGGAACTCCCCGGTAGGACAGCAGGCACAGTATGATTTGGGGCGCCTTGCGATAGAAGAAGGGGAACTGGATCAGGCCGCTGCCATTTTCATGCAGCTTTCTGCGCGAACCAAAGAAGGAGAACTCTTTGCACGATCCAGATTTGAGGAAGCCAGCATTCAATTTTATACAGGAGAATTTGCCGGTGCACTGTCCACACTGGAAGGAATCCGGGACCAGACGGACAAAGAAACCGCCAACGATGCGATTGCACTGCGTGTCCTTCTTCTTGAAAGCCCCCCGCCGGACTCCACCAATCAGGCACTGCTGCAATATGCGCAGGCACGGCTGCTCCTGCGCCGGCAAAAAGCAAATGAAACCGTGCTGGCAACACAGAATATACTGGCGGAATGGGGAAATCATCCGATTGCAGACGAGGCAAGGTTTTTGCGTGCAGAGGCATTGCTGATGAATGGACAGCCGGAAGATGCCCTGAGCGCATTTGGTGAATTCCGGCTCATACACCCCGAAAGCCCGCTGCGGGACCGCAGCCTTTTTCATTATGCTGAAATTCTTGAAACCACCCAAGGCGATACGGCCGGCGCACTCCAGGCCTACACCGACCTGCTTACCCGGTACCCCGGCTCCCTGCTGGTGGACAAGGTGCGTGAACGCATCCGGATCCTTCGCACAACGAGCCTGTAGCGGTGTACTGCTGCTTTTTCTGACGGCCCTGCCCGCGCAGGCGCTGCAGGATGTACTGGTGCCGATGGATGCGAGCCAGTCGGATCACCTGAAAGCATATGGGGCGGTTTACTGGGCACTCCAGCGGGGGGAGCCGGTGGACTGGCTGCTCAATTATCGCGGAGGCTCCTTTCTGATGACGGACTTTGCCGGATTACGGAATGAACTTGCGCTGCGCGGGATCACGTACGATGTCATCTCTGGCGCCGCGGTGGCACAACTGGTCGCGGAGGTGGAAAGTAACCGGGCCAATACCGCACTGGTACGTCTGGAAACCCCGCCACGGATTGCCGTCTACGCCCCGGAACAGACGCTGCCCTGGGACGATGCCGTACTTCTGGCTTTGGAATACGCGGAGGTCCCGTACGAGATGCTCTATGATGATGATGTTCTGGGGGGGCGGCTGTCCGCCTATGACTGGCTCCATCTCCATCACGAGGATTTTACGGGGCAGTACGGGAAATTTTATCAGTACCGGAATATGCCCTGGTACATTGAGCAGCAGCGTGAAGCCGAACTGGCGGCAGACCGGCACGGGCACCACAAGGTGAGCCACCTGAAACTTGATGTGGCCCAGACCATCAAACAATACGTCTCCGAGGGCGGGTTCCTGTTTGCCATGTGCTCGGGCACCGACACCTACGATATTGCGCTGTCCGCGCTGGTGACGGATATTGTGCCGGCGGAATACGATGGCGATCCCGTGGACCCGGATGCCCGCAGGAAACTGGATTATTCGGGCACATTGGCCTTTCAGGACTTTACGCCAAGCTTCAATGCCGCCGAATATGAGCACTCAGATATTGATACCGGTCCGCCGCCCCAGCAGCTCCAGAACCCCGTACTGGATTACTTTACCCTGTTTGAATTCAGTGCAAAGTGGGACCCCGTCCCCACCATGCTGACTCAGAATCATGTGGGCACCGTGGCCGGCTTTGTCGGACAGACCACCGCATTCCGGAAGCATCTGATCAAGCCCAATGTGGTCATCCTTGCCGAGGTGCCGCAACGCGAAGAGGTAAAGTATCTGCATGGATCCTATGGTCAGGGCACCTTTACCTTCTATGGCGGCCATGATCCCGAGGATTACCAGCACTATGTCGGCGATCCGCCAACGGACTTGAGCCTGCACCAGAACTCCCCGGGCTACCGCCTGATCCTGAATAATATTCTGTTCCCGGCTGCTCGAAAGAAAAAGCAGAAAACCTGATCCGCTCATGGACTCCCGAAAAACTCCTTCTGATTCCCGCGCGGTGATGTCCGAGGTCGTGCTCCCCAACGACACGAACCCCCATGGCACCATGTTTGGCGGCCGCCTGCTTTCTCTGATGGATAAGTGTGCGGCGGTTGCGGCCATGCGGCATGCCGGGATCGTCTGTGTGACGGTGTCTGTGGATTCGGTGGAGTTCACTTCGCCCATTCAACTCGGCGAAGTAGTGACGATTGAGGCATGGGTGAACCGGGCCTTTCACACTTCGCTGGAGGTAGAGATCCTGGTGAATGCGGAGAATCTGATTCAAAAAGAGCGGCGGCAATGCAATCACGCGTACTTTACTTTCGTGGCCGTCAATGAGTATGGGAAGCCGGACTCTGTCCATCCAATTCATCCGGAGACCGACCTTGAGAAGAAGCGCTATGAGCGTGCGGCCATGCGACGGGAACTGCGCCTGCACCTGAAAGGCCGCCTGGATCTGAAGGATACCATCTATCTCAAGGATGATCTGATTGCGGCGATTTCTCAGCGAGACCTGTAGATCTACTATGAACTGGAACTAAAATGGCATCGGAGCGGATATTGATTACCGGAGCAAACGGACTCCTTGGACAGGAGCTCGTTCGGCAGCTGGTCCGGCGGAATACCTCTGAAATACTGGCCACCGGACGAAACAGTCTGTCTCGTCCCAGAGGTGCCTTCCAGCGCTTCTATCAACCGATGAATGTGTGCGACCACGCAAGGGTAAAAGAAGTTTTTAACGATTTTTCACCGGAATACGTGATCCATTGTGCGGCAATGACCGGGGTGGATGAATGCGAGAATAACCGGCAGACCTGCTGGCAGGTCAATGGGGATGCCGTTGAAAACATCGCCAAACTTTGCCACAGCCGGGGAGCGTATCTGATTCACCTCTCAACAGATTTTATCTTTGACGGCACAGAAGGGCCCTATCGCGAGCAGGATCGCCCCAAGCCCCTTAATTTTTATGGCAGGTGCAAACTTGCAAGTGAAAATTCCGTCCATATTCTGGGTGGAGAGAAAACGGCCATCGTGCGAACGAATGTCGTCTATGGCAGATCCCAGGGACGCGTCCAGAAGGACTTTGTGGAGTGGGTGATCTGCAATCTCAAAAATAAATGTCCTATCCAGGTCTACACCGATCAGTGGCGCACCCCCTCTTATACCTATGACCTTGCGATGGGCATTCTGCGCCTTGTACACTTTCGTAAATCCGGCGTGTATAATCTGTCCGGGCGGGAGTTCCTGAGCATGTACGAATTCGCCCGCTCCATCGCAAAGGCTTTTGAGCTTGATTCGACACTCATTACTCCAATTGTGCAACAGGACAGACCTCAGGCGGCATTGCGCCCTGAACGTACGGGACTGGTCATACTGAAGGCGGAAACCGAGCTGGATTACCGTCCACTGCCCCTCAAAGAAGCTCTGGCACACCTGCGCCTGCGCAGCCGAACAAACGCTATCGGACCCCTCACTGAAGATGCTTGGTGTTGAATTCATCCGATCTCATCCTGATAAAGTACGCCAGGGCCTGACCGCTCGCGGTGCTTCAGGAAATATTCAATTGGTGGACGAGGTCATCGAACATGACCGCCGCCTCCGGCAGGTATTAACGCTCCAGCAGAGCAGACAGCAGGAGATCAATGCCACAAGCCGGATCATTGGCACGCGGATGCGTGAGGGCCGTCAGGAAGCTGCCGGAGAACTGATCCAGAAGCAGAAAAATCTGAAATCAGAGATCAAAGAACTGGGGCGTACCGTCACCGATGCAGAGGGGCAGCTTTCAAGGTTGCTTCTTGCAATTCCCAACCTTCCGCATGAGAGTGTCCCGGAGGGCCTGACCGAGGCCGACAATGTGACGATGCATCAGCACGGCGAACTCCCCTCGTTTGACTTCGAACCCCTCCCGCATTGGGAGATTGCCCGTCGCCACGGGCTGATTGAGTTTGAGCGGGGGGCGAAAGTTGCCGGTGCAGGATTTCCCTTTTATATGGATGCCGGCGCAAAGCTGCACCGGGCCCTCATCAATTTTTTCCTGAATGCCGCCGCACTGCAGTACACGGAAGTGCGCCCTCCCCTGTTTGTGAATGCCGAGAGTGCACAGGGAACCGGTCAGTTACCGGATAAAGAGGGGCAGATGTACTTCGTGGAAGAAGATGGGTTTTATCCCGTGCCGACCGCCGAGGTGCCGCTGACCAACTACTTCCGCAATGAGATCCTTGCCGAGAGCGACCTGCCCGTCAGGTTCTGTGCGCACACGCCGTGCTGGCGCCGCGAAGCGGGCTCGTACGGGGCGCATGTGCGCGGCCTGAACCGGCTGCACCAGTTTGACAAGGTGGAGATCGTGCAGTTCACGCACCCGCAGAACAGCTATGACACGCTGGAAATCATGCGCCGCCATGCAGAAGCCTTACTGCAGGCCCTGGAACTCCCCTATCGCTGCCTGCTCATGTGTGCGGGCGAACTGGGCTTTAACCAGACCAAGCAGTACGATCTGGAGGTCTGGAGCGCGGGGCAGCAGCGTTGGCTGGAAGTATCGTCTATCTCTAATTTTACGGATTATCAGGCACGCCGGATGAATATCCGGTTCCGCCCGCAATCCGGCGGTAAGCCCCGGTTGGTACATACACTGAACGGGAGTGCGCTTGCCCTGCCCCGAGTCGTTGCCGCGCTATTGGAGTACAACCAAAACAAAAACGGCTCGTATGATCTTCCTGAAGTTTTAATCCCGTATTTAACCGAACCCGAACTAAACGTGCCAAACCCGTGACGAACTCCACTGTTGCGCTGGTCCATCATTTTTTACTGCCCGTCACCCGGAGGATCAGTCTCCTCGCTGGACTCTGCTTTGCGATCCATACGACGCAGGGGCAGGAGTTGGCCGCACTGGATGGATTCATTACGGATGCATCCAACGGGGAGACCCTCATTGCGGCGAACGTTTTTATTGAGGGGACACTCCGGGGAGCAATAACGAACCTGTCCGGCTATTATGCGATATCGGGGATTCAGCCGGGGACCTACACGGTCCGGTTCTCCTATATCGGATTTGATTCGATCCAGCGTGAGGTCACGTTTGCGTCCGGGGAGTCTGTCCGGCTTGATATTGAACTGACCACAACCGCAGAAATCCTGGAAGCCCTGGAAGTCGCAGCGGACCGCATTACCGAAGAAGAGATCCGCTCCATTGGAGTCGGTCAGATCAGTGTTGCCACGATCCAGCAGCTGCCTCAGGTTTTTGAACCGGATGTGTTCCGGTCCCTTCAACTCCTGCCGGGGGTCGCACAATCTTCGGATTATTCCAGCGGCCTCTATATCCGCGGAGGAGATCCCGGCCAGACCCTGATCCTGCTGGATCGCACCAAAATCTATAATCCGAGTCATGTATTTGGCTTTTTCTCCTCGTTCAATACCGACGCCATCAAGGATGTCCGTCTCTACAAGGGAGGCTTTCCTGCCGCGTACGGGGGAGTCCTGGGATCGGTCCTGGATGTCCAAAACAAGGATGGCAACCGGCGCGAAACCCATGGAAAAGTGAGTCTCGGCCTGCTGGCCTCACGTGCATTTGCAGAAGGCCCCTATTCCAGAGGCTCCTGGATGGTTGCGCTTCGGCGCTCAACCCTGGAGCCGATCCTGAAAGCATTTGAGAGTGAGGATGCCGTCCCCCGGGCCTTTTATTTCTATGACTTTAATGGAAAGATTAACTTTGATGCCTCGCCGAACGATAAACTCTCTTTGTCCTTCTACGCAGGATCGGATTATCTGCGCAGTGAGTTTGCCGAACAGTTTGAGGTAAAACTGAATTACGGGAACCGGACAGTCGCCGGAAACTGGATTCATTTATGGTCCAATCAATTCTTTACGAATACCACGATTACCGCATCCTGGTACGAATCGACCCCGAGGGCCCGGTTCAGCGGAACCAACTTTAAGCAGATTAACCGCGTGGCGGAAACCTCTGTGCGGGCAGACTTTGAATACTATGCCGGATCCAGACATGAGGTGGTCGGCGGCATCTGGGCAGGGATCTTTAATGCGCCGCTGACCAATTTTTTTGATGATCGGGAGGTCTTCCATACCCGCAATCGTGTGGAGCATGCCGCGTTCTATCTTCAGGACACCTACCGTCCGACCCCCGAATGGTCGATTACCAGCGGGATGCGGGGGACCTTTTATGGGTATGGCCGCTACTTTACCGCTGCGCCGCGGCTGTCGGTGGAACGGCAGCTTGGATCGGCGGTGCGGGCACAGGCGAGTGCGGGCAGATATTACCAGTTCCTGACCCTGATTACGAACGAGGTTTTCTCGGGTTTTGATTTCTGGCTGACCAGCGGAGACGGAGTCAGGCCCGCCTACGGGGATCAGTATATTCTTGGGCTGAAAACCAACCTGCCTGCAGGGATTACGCTGGATACGGAGGTCTACTACCGCACGATGCGGCAGCTTTTTGTGCTGGACCCATTCAGTAATGGACTTGCCGGACTGGAATATGCGGAATTATTTGCCTTTGGTAAGGGACGGGCAGGCGGTTTTGAGGTGCAGTTATCCCGCCAGAGCGGGCGCATTAACGGGTTCATTGCGTACACGCTGGCCAGTACCAGCCGCTATTTTTCCCGGCTGAATCCGGATGCTAATGGAGATCCCCGCAGTTTTTCACCGCGGAATGACCGCCTGCATGACCTGAATGTGGTTGCGCAGTGGCGGATTTCCCGCCGCTGGGAGCTGGGCGCGGTGTTCACGTATGCAACCGGTCAGGCCTATACACGGCCGGAGGCTTCGTATACAGTCTACGGGGCGCGGCTGGTGAACGGTTTGCAGCAGACCGACATTCTGGTTTCGCCGGGCCTGAATCAGGCGAGACTGCCCGCGTATCACCGGCTGGATTTCGGGGCTACCTGGAACGGATCTCTGGGCAGCTTTGCGGACTATGAGTTGCAGATGCAGGTTATTAATGCATATGCGAGAGAGAATACCTGGTTTATTTTTAATGAAGTGGACGATGATGGTACGCTCTCTTCGGACAGAATCCCTCAGATCCCGGTCCCGCTGCCAAACCTGGCCTTTACGCTGAGCTTCTGATGCGGATACGAATCCTTGTTACGGTGCTGATCCTGACGGCCATCGGCTGCGATTCCAGCGATTTCAGCGTGCTGGACAATAAAATAGTCGTGGAGTTGACGCTCTTAGCCGGCGAACCCCTGCCCTCTGCCCGTGTGAGCACACTTTCCCCGGCGGATGAGTCCGGCAACTTTGAAGATCTGGCGGTAAGCAGTGCCGAAGTCATCCTCCGCACGGGATCCGCCGAATTACGGATGCCCCCGATCCCCGATAAACCCGGATCCTACGAATACCTCGGCCCCGAACACATTGTACAGCCTGGTGCCCGCTATGACCTGCAGGTCCGCGTACCCGGTGTACAAACCGTAATCACCGGAACCACAAATGTCCCCACAGCCGTCAAAATTCTCAGCGCCTCACGTGAATCCGGCACCTATCTCTCGGATGAGCAGCTGACCCTCATTCTCACACCGGGCCGGGGCACCGACCAATCGCAGAGCAACTTTACGCTGGTCACCCAGGCATTAGATTTTGAAGATGCAGCCGCGGTGCCAAGTGTTTCCGGTGCATTACAGGATGACGAGGACCTCACGCTGGAAGATTTCCGGATCAGCGGCTCGCCAATTATCACCGAAGGAAACTTTACCCGCTTCCCGGACGGAACGATTGAACTGGTCTATCCATGGATTGGGGTCAGTTTCTACGGGCGGAACATTATTTTTGTCAACGCACTTGATGAGAACCTGTCCGGCTTTGTGCGATCCGCCGAGTTGCAGCAGGGCGGTGCAGGCACCTTTGGCCCTGGAGAAATCCCGAATGTGATCCCTAGTCTGTCGGGAGCACATGGCGTATTTGGAAGCCTTGCCAGAGACAGTGTCCCCTTTACGGTCTTCCGGCCTTCGGAGGAGTGATTACAACACTCCGTCCATCGTTTTTTCAATCAGCATGTCTACGATGGCTTTGACGGCTTCATCCGGGGTCGCCCCTTTTGTCATCGCTTCGGCATAAGCTCTGCGCTGCCAGTGTGCACTGGTTCCGCGCTTCAGGATTGTGCGTGCGTGTTCCACCTCCTCCACACATCCCAGATCTTCCGCATCCGGCCGGATCGATTCCAATAATTCCTCCACAAGTTCCCGGTACGGAACCATCTGCCCTTTTCCGTAGTCAATGAGTTTTCCGTCAATCCCATAGCGCTGGGCGAGCCAGCGATTTTCGTACAGAAGCATATTTGCGTAACTGCGCCATCTCTGATTCTCCCGCCGCAGGCGCCAAAGCATATGCAGCCAGCACTGATACAATGCCGCAATACAGATCGCATCCTCCACTTTCGTACAAATATCTGACACCCGCATCTCCAGTGTAGGGAACCGGTGACTTGGCCGGATATCCCACCAGATCTTGGTGCTGTCTTCAATGACCCCGGCATGTACAAGGATGCCGACATGCCGCTCAAATTCTGCATAGCTTTCAAAATGCTCGGGGAGTCCCGTACGCGGGATCTCATTCCACACCGCAATGCGGTAGGACATCAGCCCTGTATCCTGACCTTCCCAATAGGGAGAAGATGAACTCAGGGCCAGCAGATGCGGCAATACATAGGTTGCCTGATTCATCAGGTCAATCCGCAAATTTGCATCCTCAATGCCTGCATGGATGTGCATTCCGCAAATCACCATTCGCTGAGCGATGACCTGCATATTCTGGGCTAGAATTTCATAGCGTTCCCGGGGGGTGTGTCTCTGGGTGATATAGGAGGCATTCGGGTGCGAGGATGCGGCAATGATGGCCAGTCCGTAGGGATCGACGACATCGGAGACGACCCGACGTAATCGTAGCAGTTCTTCTCTGGCTTCCTGCACGGTTTTGCAGACATTGGTCCCCACTTCAATCTGGGATTGAAAGAACTCCTGGGAAACCTGCCCGCCCAATGCCGCCCGGGCATCTTTCAGCATCATGGGAGATGCTTCACGGATCAATTTGCCCGTATCCCGATCTACGATCAGGTATTCTTCTTCGATGCCCAGGCTGAGGGAGGGCATTTTCAGGATTTCGGTTGCGGTAGACATAGATGGAAAGGATTTTGATGGATATAGATGAAAAAATCTGCTGCATGCGCCTGCAACTCGGATCCCCCGCTATTTGGTTCTACTTGACCGGTGCAGGCCCGTTTACAGGTTACGCATGTCCGCGGCATCTAGGATACGATCATTCAGGGTTTCGAGCAAAATCCGTCCTCCTTCGTATCAGTGGGCATGATGGATCATCACCTGCTGTGCACTCGATCATGAAGAGTGACTTTATTCAACGGCTGCGTACTGCGCAGACCATTTCCAGCAGCGTCGTTTGTGTCGGGCTTGACCCTGATCTAGACAAATTGCCGGAATTTCTGCACCAGAAACATGGATCCGATGCGTCTGCGGTTCTGGCATTTAATGAGGCGATCATCCGGGCAACTGCCCCCTATGCCTGTGCCTATAAACTCAATGCTGCTTTTTACGAGAGTCTGGGCAGTTGCGGCTTTGATGTACTGAAGCGCACCCTTGGCATGATCCCGAAGGACAAGATTCATCTTGTTGATGCAAAGCGCGGGGACATCGGCAATACGGCATCCAAATATGCTGACAGCCTCTTCGGCCTGCTGAATGCAGACGGCTGCACGGTCGCCCCTTACATGGGCATGGATGCCGCGGCTCCCTTTCTGATGTACGAGGATCGTGCCGTATTTATTCTGGTTCGCACCTCCAATCCCAGCAGTGATCAGCTGCAGTCACTGATGGTGGACGGGCTGCCTTTATATGCTCATGTGGCCCGCCTTGCGGCTGAATGGGCAGAGGCACTGCCGGGGACCGTTGGATTTGTGGCCGGTGCAACCCATCCCGCAGAACTGCTCCATCTGCGCAAACTGTATCCACACACACCTTTTTTAATCCCCGGTGTCGGAGCTCAGGGAGGTTCGATGGATGCGGTCGCACAGGCGGCAACCTCCAATGGGCTTGTTCTGGTGAACAGCAGCCGCGGGATCCTTTATGCATCGTCCGGTGAAGATTTTGACGAGATGGCCGCCAATGCTGCAAAACAATTACGTGAAACGCTCAATCAGGCCATCCATGCGCATGCTGATTAGAATTGTCCGGCTTACGCTGCAGCGGGATGCGCGACCTTCCTTTTATGCACTGTTCCAGGAAGGGGCACCCAAAATTCGTCAGGTGCAGGGATGTAAACGGCTGGAGTTATGGGTTGACTGCACCTCTTCGCACATCTTGACCACCTACAGTGAATGGGAGTCCGAATCAAGCCTTGCCTCCTATCGGGAATCGGATCTGTTCCGCGAGATCTGGGCTCAGGTCAAACCACTGTTTGCGGCACCGGCGGTGGCACACAGTTACTATCCGTATCAAGAAAATAAATCAATCCATGACGGCATCCTTCCTTCCTGATAAGATCCGGCTGTGGATTCCATCATGGAACGCCGGGGGTATGCCTGTTTTCAACGTACGGTATTGCAATTCCCGGATGTCCGTCTCCGGTTTCAAAACCTGTCATGCAGTTTACGATGATGCCGGAAGCGGTCGGTCCTCCATACCCTCATCCCGCCGGAAGAAGATGGGAATTGCAGGATAAATTTTAATACGTGCACCGAAAATATGCCGCTTGCCGTATCTTTGGAAACCGGTAACCAATGATCTATTCAATCTGATTGAGAATTAACATGAAGCTTTTACCGAAATTACTCCTTCGGGCCGCCAATGATGGAGATGCAGAGTGTCAGTTCAGCGTGGCAATGATGTACTTTGACGGCGAGGGCGGAGAGACGCAGGACTATGAGGAGGCCCTGATGTGGGCCCGCCGTGCAGCCAATCAGCGACATGTAGGGGCACAAATTATGGTTGGCCTTATGTACGAGGACGGGTATGGAGCTGCCCAAAATTATAGAGAGGCAGAAAAATGGCTCCGCATGGCAGCGGATCAGGGAGATGCTCATGCGGAGTTTAGTTTAGCAATGTTGTATGTTGATGACGAGGGCGGTTTTCAAGATCCCAAGAGGGCGGAAAAATGGTTTCTGCGTTCCGCAAACCAGGGCCACATCCAGGCACAGGTGGGACTGGGCATGCTGTATCACGATGGAGAAGTCGGATCGCCGGACTATCATAAGTCTGCAAAATGGTTTCGTCTGGCAGCCGAACAGGGAGATTCCGAATCGCAGGTCATGCTCGGCATCTTCTATTTAGGAGGCTACGAGTTCCCCGAGGATTATCAGAAGGCAGAAAAGTGGCTGCGACGGGCAGCAAAACAGGGCAGTGCAGAGGCGCATTGGCAACTTGGAGTGATGCACGAGGAAGGCCTGGGATTCCCCGTGGACATGCGGAAGGCGGTAAAATATTACAACCGTGCAGCGGAGGGAGGGTTCACCGACGCACAGACCAGACTGGGGGTCATGTACCAGAGCGGGTATGGGGTCAGGGAAGATTTCGAGAAGGCCAGAAAATGGCTTCTCCGTGCAGAGGAAGCCGGAGACATGGAAGCGCAGTTCTTCCTGAGCCTGATGTACTTTGAAGGCGAAGGGGTTGAACCAGATTTTCAAGAGGGGCTGCGGCGATGCCGGATTGCCGCCGAAGGGGGATTTGAGATGGCGCAGGCCAAGCTGGGGAATATCTATGAACTCGGAGAAGATGTCCCCCAGGATTACCGAAAAGCCGTGAAGTGGTACGAACTCGCCGCAGAGCAGGGAGATGTGCAGTGTCAATTCAGACTGGGCAACATGTACCTGATTGGACATGGAGTGGAGCACGATCCTGAAAAAGCGCTCAAGTGGGTCCGCGCTGCCGCGGAGCAGGGACTGGAGGATGCCCAATTTTGCCTTGGCCACATGTACTATAACGGCATGGGGATCCAACAGGACAGTCAGAAAGCATTGAAATGGAACCTGCTTGCCGCCGAACAGGGGTTTCCCCCGGCTCTGACGTATGTCGGACTCATCCACGACCGGGGCGATGGCGTGCCGGAGGATGATCAGGAGGCCATCAGGTGGTATCGCCGCGCCGCCGAGTACGGAGAAACGCAGGCGATCACCAGACTGGCCTACAAGTATTATGACGGGGAGGGAGTCCCCCAGAATCAGCGGGAGGGACTGAAATGGTTTGAGGTGCTTGCCGAGCAGGGAGACAGTTCGGCGCAGCTCCGCTTAGGCATTGCATACTCCAATGGAGTTGGGGTGCGGAAAAACTATAAGAAGGCCATGAAATGGTTTCGGATGGCCGCTGAAAATGATGAACTGACTGCCCAATTCAATGTTGGTGTCCTGTACGCGGAAGGAAAGGGGGTCCCGAAAGATTATGAAAAGGCACTTGACTGGTACCGGATTGCGGCGGAGCAGGGATTTGTACCTGCTCTCTATAATCTGGGGCTCATGTATTACCACGGCGATGGTGTGCCGCAGGATCATGTAACTGCCTATGGATGGATTGATGTTGCGGCTCAAGAGGGAGAGGAAAATGCACTGGCGGCCAAGGAGGATCTTTTAGAAATCCTGTCCCCCAAGCAATTGCGTGAGGCAAAACGGCTGTCGAAGGAAAACCTGCGTCGGATTACGGGGGTCATCAAGGCAAAGCGTGAATCTATGGAGGATCTCTTTGATCTTATGGAACCGCCCATCTAAGTTTAGTTCTTGATATTGGCTCATCCCGGGCCGGATTCTCCCGGGAAATTATCCATGATATAACTCTGGTAAAACTCGAGACAGGACAGGGCGAGTTCTCGTGCAGGAAGATGTTCCTGCCTGCACAAGTGTCCGCGTTCAGATGCGTGGAAGAGACAGGTGAACGGGGAAGGGAATGATGGATGCGAGGATGCGGAGTGGTTATTGCGCTATTCAAAGGTCATGATTGGGATTATAGACAATGCTTAGGGGGAGGGGCAACCTGTCGGTGTGCGGTCTAAAGGGGGGATCCGGCGGAGAGGAAATGTATTGGACGGATCCCGCTCAATAAAGTATTGTCTGTGAACCGGTCACGTATGGAGGGGATCGGTATCACACAGCTGCCATCCCGCACACGTTAAGACGGCATAATGCTTAAGTCAGCGTGATTAACGACGGATATTTTCCAGGTATAATCTGCAGCGGATATCGGATTCCTTTATGCGAATCGGAACATGGATTCCCAAAATTCATTAACTTATAATTCAGATTTTAAGTGAGGTGCCAATGAGACTTGTACTCCCGATCTTTCTGCCTCTACTGCTGTCGTCAAATTTTTCGGGCATTGCGTTCGCACAGGATATTGCTCAGTTATATCATGCAGCCGGGCTGGGCGATAAGGCTGCACAGTGGAATCTGGGCGTTGCTTATGCCAATGGTAAGGGAATAGACGAAGATGACCAGGAGGCCTTAAATTGGTTTCGTCTGGCCGCCGAACAGGGGCATGTCAGGGCATTGGATACCCTTGGAGTGATGTACCGGGATGGCGATGGAGTTTCCAGAGACTCTAA
>JAJEFL010000162.1:0-7588 GCA_022820435.1 Rhodothermales bacterium | reverse complement strand
GCGAATCCTGTATCGTTCGCGCTGACCAGGCAAAAGAATAGGGATACGCAGGTCCCTCTGCCCCTTTTCAGATTTCTCTTTGAGTCTCTGAAATTCTCTTATACGTGTACTCTGATCACGGAGAATTTCGTCACGCTGTTTTTTATGCTTGGATGTCATTTAAGGATCCTATGGCCATGTTTTGAGTGGATGTACATAGCAACGCCTGCTTTCCTGTAATAGTCTACGGCAAGCCCGTGATAATCACGAATTGCGTTGCTGAGTTCTCTGCTTTTACCAAAGTCATCAATTTTAAGTTTCAAACTATTTCCCTGAAGTTTGCGCATTGAAATACCCCGTCCGTGTGAATGCTATTTGGTGGCATCCCTCAGTGTTTTTGCGATTTCATCGCCAAGGCGTATTCAACTCTGAACTGTGTCAGAGGCAGAATGGCCTCGCAGGAAAGTATCCCGAAGCCCACTACCCCACTCAAGCGGTTCTCCGTCATTTCCGTAAGGGAAGGGAATCCTGTATCGTTCGCGTGGGTTAAGCGAATAATCAGGGATCCGAATTTCCCTCTGCGCCTTTTCAGATTTCTCTTTGAGTCTCTGAAATTCTCTTATACGTGTACTCTGGTCACGGAGAATTTCGTCACGCTGTTTTTTATGCTTGGATGTCATTTAAGGATCTTATGGCCATATTGTGAGTGGATGTACATAGCAACGCCGGTTTTCCTGTAATAGTCTACGGCAAGTCCGTGATAATTACGAATTGCGCTGCTGAGCTTTTCGTTTTTACCAAAGTCATCAATCTTAAGTTTCAAGCTATCTCACTGAAGCTCACGCATTGAAATACCCCGTCCGTGTGAATGCCACTTGGTGGCATCACCCAGTGTTTTTGCGATATCCTTTGCACGATCCTTTCGCATCTCGTCTGTAACCTCGGTTCCTGTGGTTTCGGTTTTCTTCCAATCCTTGAATTTATATTTTGGAAGCCATTCACTGATGAGGGATATACCATGCTCCTTTGCTTGTTCAATCGCAAAGAGTTTCTCTGGGGCAAATTGATGGATCAGATAGGCTAATTCTGCTCGACACTCTTCTATTGTTTGCGCCTCATTGATCGCATCACATAGTTCATCGAACTTCGCCAAGATTCCTAGACCTGGTGATAATTGCCCCTCAGATGATTGAATTTGCGGGTCGATTGGTCCGAGCACCGAATGATAATCCATGTAAATACTGTCACCTGACAGGGCCAGAACGGTACCCGCGGAATACGCATAATCAGGAATCACAAAGGAGACTTGGTGGTAGTGTTCACGCATAATGGTCACGATTCGCTCAACCGTTTCCATAAATCCGCCACCCGTCTGAAGCATAACAATCAGGTGATCGTTAGTAGACTGCGTCTTAATTCCTTCTAAGACAACTCTGATTTCTGAATCCAACGGCGGTACTATACCAGAATTAACAAAAATACAGTCGCTGTCCGTCAACTTACTCAGTTGTTCGTTTAGTCCGAGTAGGTACTGTCCAATAATAAAATCAGTATTTAGCACTTCCATCCGATGATTATATCAGTAAGCCAGTTATAAGATAGCAAAATTTTCCGAGTATACAAGATTCGCAATTGGCAGTCGGCAATAACAGGGACATTTGCACAATGCGGATAAACCTGCTTAGCAGCGGATGCCGGGCGAATAGAAATGAGGCATGAGGCGTGCTCTTGAGAGATTGAACATTGATTAAGTGATGGGTCGTTTGAAGTCAGGATGTGGGATCGTTTCGGGGTGTACTGGGGGATTTGGCAGCCCCTTTAACTCAAGCCGAATCCGCACTGGCGCTTCCAGATGCGTTCGGAGGATTTGCGAATTCCATCGCCTCCTCAATAGTTGCGCTTGCAGATACATTTTTGCGATCCAGAAAACCTTGCATATCCTCAATCTCCAGTAATAATACCCCGACCTGCGGCTGTCCGTGCGTATGAAAAACTTCTATTGGGTCAGAACCCGTAATCGGAATAAAGGCATTGCTGCCTCCGTATTCACCATTGTTAACGGTGATCACGCATTGAGACCTATCTTCGTGCAGTGTCTTTGCCATCTGACGCAGGGTGGTTAAATCACCGTTGAGTGTAGGAATAGCCAAGATATCGGAATGTCGGGTGACATCATGAGTTAAGCCGGGGGTTTCTCTATTGTAGCCGACTGCGGCAGTGAGTCTGAGGGGGTTAGATTTCGTATCCAGAGACCAGAGGTGTATAATGTACCACTGGCATGGGCAGAATTTTTGAACAATCTCATTCCCATCTCCATTGAACTGCAGATCATATTCGGATACGTGCTGTTTCCCTTGGCGGCGAACGGCTATCTGCAGGCCGTAGGCCTCTGAGTATTTTGGAACGATCCAGAGGGCAGAGTTGATTAATGGCCGCCGGTCATCAATGGCCTCCTCATAGGTCAGACCCGCAAGAATCATGGTCTTGTGAGCCCGGGCGAAAGGAATTAGATGCTGATATACATCTTTCGGGTGTACAGCCAACTCGGGGAGAATCAAGAGATCAAGCCGGGAAATTTTTTCTGAATGTGTATCCCGGAGCATCAGTGCCCGGTTAACGGCCGCAAGTGTGGATGAAAGATGTCGGCGGTGTTTTTGCCGGATTATGGGTTTCCCCAAGGTTAGGGCATCAGCATTTTCTTCAAAGTCCGCAAAGGACGGGATTACAGTCTGTACCATGCAGGCACGAAATGACCGTTCTGGATCATGACGAATCGGTTGATCAATCTTCAAGGGTAAGATCAAGGTTTGACTGGCTTTAGCGTAACCTTTTTTGATCCCGCGGATTCTTTTCTCAATTTTCGTTATAACTGCGTCAATGCCCTGTCGTACAAACTGACATTTTTCGGGATAACGACATCCCGGCCAGTGAAGAAGTGCTTGAAGAAATTCTTCAAACCAGTTCGAGATTGCAACCCAGTCATCACCAAAGCCGGAATGTCCATGGTAGAGACCATACAATCTCTGGTACCAGTGACTCGTGACCCTGCGATAACTTGACTTGCGTTTTGCATAGCGTGTGGGGCGTTGGTTCTGGGTAAAATCCGGTTGTCCCGATAAGATGAATCGTAAGAGAAAGCCAAGTTGTATCCGCCATCGATCCCCATCTTTACACCACGATGGCAGTCCGTAAATGGAGGCTGATGCATCGTCTTTGCCCGCCGGTAAAATTCTCAAATCCCGGACTTCACACTCTTTAATTTTCCCATTACGGGTTGTTGTCAATGTGACCTGTTCAGGGGTGATGACTCGGATCTCTTCAAGATCTCTGGTCTGAAATTCCACAAGAAAAGCCTTCACAAAATGCAGCAGAGAGTATTCGTTTCGCAGGTCGCTATGCGGATGATGGTCAGTGACCAGCTTGGCCAGAGTTCTTTCATCGGGATCCCAGCAAAGATCCTGACGAATCCATTCGGGAAGTTGACGGATTATTTCAGGATCCACTCCAGAGTTCAAAAGCTCAAGAGCATATGCGGGATCTCTTTTGGCAATCGCCTGGATTTTGGTTGGCGTTAGATCGGTCTTTGCCAACAGGATGGCCGTGTCGGAATCTTTTAATGACCTTCTGGCTTGAATTGACAGCGTCGCATAATCAGCGTCCGAGAGGTTGAGTTTCTCACTGCGAAGAAACCGGATCAAGTCCAGATATTTACGGTTGTCCGGGATTGTGCCCAGAGTAGACGAAACCCGGTCAGGAGCATATACGGCTAAGAATAACAGCGCTTGCTGCAGCAGGTACCATGGAAGCGTAATTTCGGAAGATCGACGAATCAGATTCTCAGCTTCCTGATAAAGTGCCTCCCGGTAAGATTCAATGCAGACATCAGGTGGAATTGGTTCGTCATCAGGTACAATACCGGTCTCGGTGGCTCCTGCACGAAAGATTTCGGAGAGGCAGTACCAGGCCACCCGCTCCTCTCGCTTGATGGAATCACTTTGAGATCGGTAAGAATTCGCTTCCGTGTAAGGGCGGAGCCGGGAGAGAGTTTCTTCCAGCAGTTTTGTACCCGGCCAGATATCAAGGCCGATCCGCAGGAGCCGGGCGTGGGATGGATCTCTGATCCATCGTTCAACAAGATCATAGGCAAATGCTTTTGCTTCCTGATCCAGTTCAGATTGAGAGCGTAGCGTGTTCAGGGGAGCGTCTGCAGAAGAACCCACGTCCTCATCCTGCAACAGCGGACGGATGGAACGGAAGGTTTTACGGTATCGTCCGGCAGCGAATCTGGCGACGGTATCATTTGGCACATCTGATTCAGGGGAAAGTGCCCAGCTATCCTCAGAATTCAGCGTCCGGTGTGCGCGCAGCAGTCCCTGAATGGCATCCAGAATGTCTTCGCCTCCATGCGCATCAAACCCGCCTGAGATGGCAGACTGGATACGATTCATTTTCACCCGTTGTCGTAATTGAGGCTGGGTTTGGTCTCCTAGTCGTTTAATCTTTGTCTTGTCGTCAGATGGTTCAAGGCCCGGTGCTGTTCTCTCTAATGTTTCTTTCAGCCAGGCAGATACATCTTTCTTGAGTTGATCAGGTTCTCCGGTATCTTTGTCTACAGCAATGACGATCCGCAAATCGTCAACATATCGGCACACATCCACCAGAGAGACTCCTTTGAGAATGTCTTCCCCGATTTTGCCGCGTACCTCCTCATCGAATGACAGGAGGACAAGGTTTGCAAAAAATCCTGACGCGACGAGCCCCTGCGGGAGCGTCACGCATTCAAAATTATCCATATTCGCCTGTTCAGCATAGATGTTGGCAATTTCTGCATCCCGATCATCCCATTGCCAGTTGAGTAAGGAGTGCAGAAAAGAGAAGAAATCCTCATCATCGTCTTCTTCCCTGATCGCCTCAATGGATTTGGTAATCAGCTCTGGGCGGACTCGATCAAAGAACTGTTTCAGATCTGAGTAGATCAGATATACATCTTTATTTCCCCGCTCCAGGGGTTTTTGGGCTGCATCTTCCGGTCGGCGAAGAAAGGTGCGATAGTCTTGAAAGTAGGCCCGATAGAGTTTGGTGGATCCCCATCGATGGCGCAGCTGCCCGTTTTCTCCATCACAGAAAAGTCGGTTCCCATAAGAGATGACCTGTTTTCGCAGGTATTCGTGTTCTGTACTGTTCCGGGAATCTCCCTGCCTTGTCTCAACACGGTCTGCAAGACAAAGCATCACGGCCGTTGCGACAACCTGATCCTCCAAATCCACCTCGGCCAAGGGCCTGATCGGTGCTGGTTTTGAATTGCCTTCAGACTCTGGATCCTCTTTGGGTTTCCAGGAACCCTCTTCTTTGATATCCCCCACGCACCAATCTTGACTTTTTGGAGCGGGGACCATCCGCAACGGTTTATTCTCCCAACACTCCCATGACTGCATGCGTTTGCGCAGTCTATGGAGAAATTCTCGAAGGTTCACGGTTGCCTGATCAAGGGCAAGTGTATCGGTAAACGAGTTATGCGGAAGTGATCGTGCGGTCTTTTTCCAGGCCTGAATGAGGACATACTCCTCGCTGAGCAGTTGCAGGTCTGGTTTCAGTCGTTCTACGGCCATTTAGATGAATTGCTGAATATTTTTTTCTCGAAGAGCAGGGATCTGTTCGTGTTTGGCGATTTTCGGTTACAGTGCAGACTGCATATGCGTTTTGTCAACTGACTGCCGGTGCCTAGGATATGCCGACGTGAAGTCGCCCAATCCGGCCTCTCGGCGCAGGTGTGCACTGGCACCAATCATTTATACTTTTCTTCGTTGCGGATTTAGGGCAGAATCATTTTTGAAACATCAAGGACTCAAATTTCCCGATCCAGAGTCAAAGGTTTTTGAGAATGCACCGCCGAAGTTAAGGCAAGAAAGGTTAACCGGCCCCATAGCACATGAAGTGTATCCCGAAAGACTGAGGGAAATCATTTGCAGGTGTCTCGGCAATCCACCTAATCGTATCAGGGATAACTGTTTCAGAGTTTGGATCAGGAGCGGGAAAACCTGTGTCAAGTAGCCGGGGGGATTTTCACCCCCCGGCTCTCACAGAACCGTGCGTGAGCCTCTCAACTCACACGGCTCTTACCATGTAGCCGTTGGATATTGAATAAAGGTAAACCATAAAGGAATTCCCAGTGCACAAATAGACCGGAATTTTGCCGAGCAATCCTCCCTAACCACCGCCATGACCGGCACCAATGCCCACGAAAGCGTTTGTACTTGCGCATCATCCATCGGATCAGATGTTCATCTATACTTCGAAACACTCGTTTCAACTCCGATTTGAAAAATGCGCCATAGTAGTCAATCCATCCGCGTACCGTGGCATTTATCCTGCCCGCGATAGATTCCATTGACAGAGGACTCAGGCGAGCCAACCCCCAACTGCGAATGGTCTCCCGTATGGCGTTCGCCGCCTTCCGACTGACCGCCGGATTAAACCCGGTAAAAATCCTGCCCCCGCGACTCTTGGTCATGCGAGGCCGAAACGTGTACCCCAGAAAGTCAAACGACACTTCAGGATACGTACCCTCCCGACCGTCTTGTTTGCAGTATACGATCCGGGTTTTATCCGGGTGTAAGGTTAGGTGACAGGCCGAAAATCGTTCCTGGAGTACCCTCCAGAGATCTTGCGCCTGTGTCTCACTCGTGCAGTGGCACACAATGTCATCCGCATAACGTTCGAACGGAATATCTGGAGCGTTAAGCTCCATCCAACGATCAAATGCATAGTGCAGAAACAGATTCGCCAGTAGTGGACTAATCACCCCGCCTTGCGGGGTGCCGACCGTCCGGGCCTCTTTCCGTCCGTCTGGATGCACCACCGGAGCTTTCAGCCAGCGCTCTATATATAAGAGTACCCACTTCTGCCCTGTGTGCTTGCGGACCGCTTTCATCAAAAGGTCATGGTCAATTGTATCAAAGTATGCTTTGATATCCATGTCCAGAACCCACGCCCGCTGCCAGCAACGCGTACGTGTGCGCTGAATCGCGTCGTGGGCCGATTTCTTCGGCCGATATCCATACGAATCGGAATGGAATACCCGTTCCAAGACCGGTTCCAGTACCTGCTTCACTACCATCTGTGCCACCCGGTCGGCCACGGTGGGGATCCCCAGCGGTCGAACGCCTCCGCTCGACTTTGGAATATTCACCCGCCGAACCGGCTTTGGATGATAACTCCCCGATGCCATCCGATTCCAGATCTTGTAGAGATTGTCTGCAAGATTTTCCTCAAATTCTGCGATCGTTTGGTCATCAATCCCTGCCCCTCCCTGATTTGCCTTTACGCGTTTCCATGCGTCCCAAACTTGCCGTTTGGTCACCGGAAACGGCTTTGCGTTTTGCGCCGAAGTCCTCCCGTTTGGTTGCTTCATTGCCTTACGCTGCATGGTTCACCCCCTTCGCTCCATTCCCATTACAGGAATCTCTACACTACTACGGGATGATCCGCCCCTGTGGAGTGCGTTGGTACTCAATGCCTTGCGGGGACTGCCCGCTTGACACGCTCCCTTCACATCACCCCGACAGGTTCCCACGTTCCATACAAGGGCCCACATCGCAGTCTCGTCATG
>JAJEFL010000180.1:0-2793 GCA_022820435.1 Rhodothermales bacterium | reverse complement strand
GGGTACGAAATATGCTCCGTTCGACGAAAAAATACATGCCCAACCGCACTAAAAGACGACATTCACGAAAAATCGTCCTCCCTAAACCCCCAGTTCTGCATGATAACAGTTGTTATCTGATCACAAAACATATCAACTAGCTATTTTCGGACATGCACTAGATACTGGTTTTCTGGGCATTTTGTGCTCCGTTTGATGAAGAAAAGCACAGAATACGAATTCTTGTTGAATGCACCAGCACCGTGCAGAACGCCTGGTCGCATCGCCGGAAATACAACCGGAGGCACCCCCCCTTCCCCAGGGAAAATCACCGCTGAATCAAGCCCCGAAAATCGCCCGATTCGCCGGCCCAAAATGATCGTTTTGGATCGTAATCGCTGATTGTTTTCGTTCGGAATCACTGATCGCTTTGGTCGTAATACTCACAAAACTGACAATACGTCACGACTGGCCTGCGATAAGATATGCCGTCACGCAGGAAACTGCATCTACAATCCCCCCTCACATCACTCGTTAACTCCAACTAACAATGGCGCATCCCCCATCCCCAAAGCAGCTTAAGTTCAGCACATACATGAATTTCTACTGGTAACAGGCTACACGAAAACATCGTCAAGGAGGATGCGCAATGTGAAATTTCGTTCATTTTGCAGTAGAGGGGGAGGTTCGCACGAAACTTATCTTCTCAAACGAGGTAGCAGTCAGAAGGGAGGATATATTGTCAGCACAACATTCGTGGGCGTTACGTCCCTGATGTCGTTGAATCATGGAACAGCATTATCGATTGCTCCGTATATTTGGATCGGAAGTACAAATATACGGAGCAATCAATGCTAATGTCCATTTTCCCATGCGCAGAGTATTTCTGCAGGCGCTCCGATTGGAGTATGTCAAACCTCAGGCTACAGAGGCTTTTGTATTTTGCCCAAATGATAAGTTTGGGAGAACATGATATGGAATTATTCCAGGAAGATTTTTATGCTTGGAATCTAGGCCCCATAAATCCAGATTTATACCACGGTATCAAGATATACGGGGCTGCCCCCATCAAAGCAATTCCAGACACTTTCGGGATTGAACCTGAAGGCATTATTCGCTCTGTTTTAGATACGACCTACAGAGGATTTGGTAAGATGACTCCAGGTGAGCTTATCCTATTCTCTCATTGGCAACACGGAGCATGGGCAAAGAATTACGTCTCTCACACAAGAAATAGGCTCATCTCCAAGACCGATATTAGGAAAGAGTATATGGAACGGCAAAGAAGATTTGAGGAGAGTCTTGATGCAACGCCAGCCTAGGTGGTCTGAAACCCCACGCCATGAAGTGCTACAAGAGGCTGGGGCTCAGGCTTTAGCCTCTGTAGAGGATGCTGCTCTGTCACTGCAGGCAGCGGCTATAGAAAAAGAGAACCAAAAGAATCAGAAGCGCTTTTCTTATGCTAAGGTGTTCATCGGAAATTCTATCGGATGGCTTGTATTCTTGGCAGCTGTTCTCGTACTTCATGGGATTGAGTCAGTTAAATTCACCTTACCGACCAGCGTTTTGAACGCGTTACTCGTAACAACTACAATCAATGTTCTGGGTCCCTATTTTCTAATTGCAAAGTACCTTTTCAATGGTAACGGCAAGAAATGAAGACGAGTCAAGTTATCCGGGCGGATGAACTACCGGGAGCGTTCCACGGCAGGACGGGATATCGGACAGAATTCAGGGGAGAGTTTGACGGATGCAATTTTAATCACGGGTAAGGGAATCAGAAGTTAATATGTGACATGATGTTGGAGTGTTTATACTCTCGTTGGGTCAGGGTCAGTTGGGACGTTCGGTGTTCCATATCGGATAATCCCCAAGCCGGATCATGGATCTATACCCTATTGACATGACGGTTGCCGAGCCAATGATCAGTTTGGCGGTCCATAGCCAGTTGATCCACTTCACAACGCTTTCACATCGTCTACGGCCTTGTCATGTTTTTCAGTTTCACTTCTAAGTTTATTTGCCGTGATATGGCGCGGTCCCTAAAGTGCCTGGTATTCCGATTGCGCCCGGTTCACCTTGAGACTGATCAATAATCTCCAAAATAGAACTCGCTACACTTTCGAAATTTAAAAATCAACATCAGTTTCGTTTTCTGACCACATCTTGCCCCGATTCCTTCAGTTTAGCATTTTGACAATTTTGTTGCGGAGTTGTAGCCGTCTTGCCTCGTAGAATGAATCAAAATCACATATTGCTTCCGGTACATTGCCCAGCAAATGAGTTGCAACATAGTTCCTGCGCTCTTCGTCTGATTTAGTAATATGGAGCCACTCGGCAGGCAACATAGCCCCCTTTTGTACATTCTTATGCCCCTCCAGTAATTGAAGATTCGGGAGCCGATCAAAAGATTCCCGAAATTGGGTAATTGTGTTTTCAGTTAATCCCGTCCTGCGGAGTTTTGACGGTGTGAAGCGGGATTTGGGGAATACATGATCAATGTGGAAATGCTGCCGCAAGTCCAGATGCTGGAATATCAGGGACAATAGGGAGAATGTCCGCCTGTCCCTGGATCGTATCTCTGCCAGATCATCAATTTCGTCATCGTTGAAATTCAGAGACTTCCCGCGTGATCGCATCATCGCCTCAATTTCAGTTTTTGGAAAGCGCGTGTGACATTCTTGAATGACCTTCCGCAGGGCGGTGAGAAGCGTGTCCAGCCCGCTTCCCCATATCCCCGAGGGCTTGAGGAAACTGGCAATTAGCCATTTCCGGATCATTTCTCTATCATCTGCGGATCCCGGTTCCGTGAGA
>JAJEFL010000184.1:0-14127 GCA_022820435.1 Rhodothermales bacterium | reverse complement strand
GGAAACGCTCACATGTCCATCTGATCGCTTTGAGGAGATGTTTCAGAGGCAGGATAAGCTGCAGCGGCGTGTCTTAGACTATTTTCAGATCACCCCCCATGTCCAAGATTAGTATCTACGGAAATAACGGAACCGTGGAAGCTGTCTCCAGCCAAACGCAGCATTTAATTCTCGCCAGCGTCAGCGAAAACACAAAACTGATCTATCAGCGAACGCTGTCCAAACTGGAAAACTGGTTAGGTCATCATCCACTGACGGATAAGGCACTTGCAGAATATCTCACCGAGGAGTACGGCGCGGGTAAGGCTCCAAGCACAATTAGCCTGATTCCTGCTGTGGTGCGGTTTGCCAGCCGGCTGGCCGGGGACGAGGCGCTGATCGGGCCGCTGACGGAGCGAACACTCGGAGGCATTCGGCGGGAAGGTCGTGCACGGGGACGGGAACAGGTCACTGGAATCAGTTTCCTGGAGGTTCAATTTCTGGCTTCCAGACTGGAGCAGGACAGTGTTAAGGGTTTACGAGATGCGAATATCCTGTCTGTAATGAGCGATTGCATGCTCCGTGTAGGCAAACTCGTAGATCTTCTGATCCGGGAAATTGTGTGGATGGATGATCAGAGTGCACGCCTCCATCTTCGGCACAGCAAGACCGACCAGCTTGGTGAAGGTGCTGCACTGTTTCTGGGCCCGCCTCCGGAAATGGGTTCAGGCGATTGAGTCATCCCTCGGTCCGCCCGATCCTTCCTCTCCGCTGTTCCGCCCCATCCGCAGAGGCGGCCACATCCAAACCCAAAGCCTGACGGCTCACGCGATCCGCCGAATCATCAAGAACAATGCAGAGGCAGCGGGACTGTCCGGGCGATTTATCGGAACCTATTCTCGTCTGAGGCATATATCAGGTTCAGTTTAGGAGTCTCCTCCTTTTCTGGACTGTTCGGATAGATTCGATGAGCAAATCACAGAAAAAACCTATTGTGAAGCCTGCTACACGGGAGCGGGGTGAGGCACGCTATTTTCACGGGCGAGTGAAAATTCTGGATGATTACAAGGAACTGCTGGGTAGGGCGAAGGCGGGAAATTCCGGTACTTCTATTCTGATCCAGGCGGCTCCCGGTGCGGGCAAGACCGCCCTGCTCCATGAATGTGCACGGCTCGCACGGGCACAGCGATGGCAGACCGCCGTGATTGACCCGGACGAGTTGTTTGATTCGGCGGAGTTGAGCAAGTCATTGCGACTCCCGCTCCCCGCCAAACGCCAGGAAACGAAGACGGGAGGGAACGTAAAGGTTCTACATCGGGAATCCACATCTGAGCACTATCTCCCAACAACGTTGGACATTCTTGAGTCTGGACGGAAGCCGCTACTGCTCCTGCTGGACGAGGCACAGACGACAGCGGCGGTCATTCCGCGCTCCAGACACGAACAGTTCACGAGTGCATTGAAGGTTGTCACGGCGATTCACAATGGCAAAGTGGGGAGGCCCGTGATCCTGATCGCCGCCGGCCTGGGGGCAACCGCGGCGGCCTTTAATTCCCTGGGGATATCAAGATTTGACCCCGGCTGCCACATCAATCTGGGACCACTAAGTAAAGGGTCCAGACGGGCGGTCATTGAGGACTGGCTCAAGCTGGAGGGGCGGGCGAAGGGGGATCCCACGCCCTGGATTGACGCGATTGCCCATGAGACACATGGTTGGCCTCAGCATATTATGGCATATGTGCGGCCTGCCTTGAAGCAGTTGAAGTCGACCGAGGGGAAGTTGACCCCGGAGGGGCTGAAAACGGTGCTGAAAGAAGGGCGGAAAGGGCGGATTGAATTTTATGAGGCACGGACACAGGGGCTGTTCAAAAAAGAGCGTCAGTGTATCGCAAGAGCGGTTGCGGGAATGGAACCAAGTGGGAATATAGACAAGGACATGATCATTACATCCCTACGGAAGGAATTCAGTAAGGATGAAGCCGAGGTAATCTTCAAGCGAGCCCTGCACAAGGGGGTACTGGATGTGCGGGGAGACAGTTATGTCATCCCGATTCCGTCCATGCACGACTGGTTGGTGTCCAATTATGCCCCCGAACTGAAGCGCACTCCTAAATTTAACTGGTACCTCGTAGCCCGGATGACCAACTCAGAGATAAAGGCGCGAACCGACGAGTGCACATTCAACGAGGATCCTGCAATCCTGCTCCCCCAGCTCACTTCCGATGCTCTGAAGCGGCTGCCCCCGCCCCTCAATGGGCAGGAGTGGATTTTTGACGCGGTGGATGTGGATACACAGGATGTGATCTGGATCGTTGCCGACCACAACAAGACTGTGGGGGCCTCGTCTTCCCCCTATGATCAGGGGACATCCATTCCGCCACTTGGACAGTTCCCTGATCCTGATAATGGAATGGAGTGGTAGCCCCATGAAACGCAGGGACGATTCTAAAACAGATATACCCTGCTCCCGTCCTGTTCCGGACAGTGACCGCCAAATCCTGACCGTTATTCTCCAGTGACAGGAAGCGGTCACGGAAACGCTCACATGTTCATCTGATCGCTTTGAGGAGATGTTCCAGAGGAAGGATAAGCTGCAGCGGCGTGTCTTAGACTATTTCCAGATCACCTCCCATGTCCAAGATTAGTATCTCCGGAAATAACGGAACCGTGGAAGCTGTCTCCTGCCAAACGCAGCCCTGTCATCGCGTCACTTTATCATTCGTTGAAAAAATATACTGCTGAACCTGTCACCGATATAATTCCCCATTTTAAGTATTATCGCCCAATCTACCGTATATTCCGGCTTCCAGTCATTCATATACCCATGAAGCACTTCCCGATTCTGATTCTACTTATGGCAGTGCTGCTGTGGGGATGCATCACGACTCCTCTGGGCGTAACCGTTACTTCCCGTGCCCCCAAAGACTCGACCTCCACCTCTGAGCCCCTACAGGTGAAACGGGCGTGGGTTTTCGTAGATGGATCTCAGCAGGGAACGACCCCGGCTACCGTTCGCATTCGTCGCAGTTACGAAATCACAAACGTATCCCTGCGTGTCGGAAAAGATTTTGATGAAGTCCGGCGATATGAATTGGAGCGGAGTGTGACCTCCAACCGGATCATGCAGGATTATACGTTTCGGGGCACCAATGATGGTGGACTCCTCACCTTCACCTCCACCGAACTCTCACGCGACCGAAAGGGACGCTTCATTGTGCCCTACTATCAAGGTCCCGTCCAGATCCTTGATCACGAGTACGATTTAGTATTGATTGTGACCGAGTAGCGTGAGTGCCCGACCGTACGTGCTTCAAGAGACCAACTGGAAAACCGTTCAGGAAACAGACTTTCAGGTTTCCGTACCTCCATGGGGAGCAACCGAGGCGCATAACCTCCACCTCCCCTATGGCACCGACAATATGCAACTAGACCGGATTGCTGCAGATGCCTGCGCATTTGCCTGGGATCAGGGTGCGCGGGTCATTGCACTGCCGACCGTTCCTTTCGGAGTCAATACCGGCCAGACAGATATAAAACTGGACTTGAACATGATGCCCAGCACAAAGCAGGCACTGATGCATGATCCTGCCCGGGTTCTGGAACAGCAGGAGATCCCGAAACTCGTAATCCTGAATGGACACGGAGGAAATGATTTTCGGCAGATCATTCGTGAAGTGGGGGTTCATTTTCCCCGACTCTTTATCTCCGAGATGAACCGGTTTAAGGCGCTGGATCCCACACATTACTTCCATAACCCCGGAGACCATGCGGGCGAACTAGAAACCAGCCTCCTGCTTGAGATTGCCCCGGAACTGGTTCTTCCCCTTGATGAGGCAGGAGACGGGCGTGCGCGTTCATGGAAAATCAAAGAATTTCATGAAGGATGGGCCTGGGCCGAGCGACGCTGGAGTGAGGTCACCGACGATACCGGGGCTGGCGACCCTAAAGGAGCTGCCGCCGCTCAGGGAAAACGGTTTCTGGATGCCCTGACGCAAAAACTGGGCACATTTCTTGCCAAATTGGCCGAAACCGATAATACCGGTCTTTATGTATAATCCTCTGGTTCAACCAGAACAAAATCGAAGTTAATTACCCTCATGATTCAAATCGTACGTACACTGTGCTGCATATTCTTCTTCATGGTACCCTGCCTTGCGCATGCACAGGATCAGGCAGGCATCTATCTGCAGGACATTGATGAACTGCTGACCCAGGCGCATGCCGCCAGTCAGAAGGCTGCAGACGCTGCGGATATTCAACAGATCAGAACCCACGCCGAAATAGTCACGGAATTGATCTGGGGTACGCCTTCCGGCCTGCTCGACCAAACCGGAGCCGCAAGAACCCACGGCTGGAAAACGAGATGGCAGACCGATGGAACCGAATTTGATGAGGCCCATTCCGAACGCCACGGCATTGATCCACCACGGATTGAGAATCCGGCCGAACTAGGAATCATGGGGCGCGGCCGTGCAATCATCCAGATGCTTTCCATTTCTGAAGATGAGGCGTATATCGGTCATGTCATGGCATCCCTGAGTAATGTAATCGGATGGATGCGACTCAGTGATGGAGTCACCAAGGGGGAGCGCCAGCCGCGTATAGATCTCACGCACGTCTGGGATGCCCCTTCCCGATTTTGGAATACAAGTGCAGATACCGGCTGGCTCCCGGAGGCCTACGCACAGGCAATCAATATCCTCAAGACCGACTATCAGGGCAACCTCGCTATGGCCCGTGAGCATGCAGAGGCAATGACGCGTCTTTTAGAAAAATGCAAGACGGGACAGGATGAGAATGGAGATGGAACCGTGGCACCAATAATGATGGAAGGCGGCGTAGATACAGCCCTCCATCATGCCGGATATCTGGGACTTATTGAGAATTAGATCGAATGAACTGCACCACCTTTACACGCACCGTCTGCACCAGCCTTCTGGTTGCACTGGGAGGAATTCTGCCTGCTGAGGCACAGTGGCAGACACTTTTTGATGGCTCTACTCTGGAAGGATGGTATCAGGCAGGCCCGGGAGAATTTACTCTGGAAGCAGATGGATCCATGGTCAGCAGAGGCGGCATGGGACTCTTCTACTATAAGAACGAATCGTTCCGCGATTTTGAGTTGGAGTTTGAGTGGATGGCGAATAAGTACACGGCAAACAGCGGTGTATTCGTGCGTTTTCCTGAAACCGATGATCCATGGGCTGCCGTCAATCAGGGATACGAAATCCAGATTGATGACAGCCGGGACCCCGATCACAAGACCGGCAGCATTTATGCACTCAGTAAGCCGTTTCGATCCAATCCACGCCCCGCTGGAACATGGAATGGCTTCCGTATTCGCGTCACCGGACATAGATATGAGGTCTGGCATAATGGCACGAAGGTAAACGATTACATGGGGAATCGAGGACGGGAAGGCTTTGTTGGCTTCCAGAACCATGACGACAGTTCCCATGTTGCGTTCAGGAATGTGCGGATCCGCTCCATTCAGGAAGAGGGATATGAGTCGCTGGCTGCAATGATGGCAACTTCCGAAACGCAAGAAGAGATCCGCGTGCTCATGCTGACGGCAACTCAGGGGTTTCGGCATGGGGCTGCTATTGAGGCGCAGAAAGAGGCCATGATGGCGATCAGCCAGACAACCGAACTTCTCGTGGATACGACCGAGGATGTTCATATGCTGAATCCCGAAACTCTGGCCGCATATGATGTTCTTTTTCTGGCAAATTCAACCCTGCGACTCCCCCGACCTGAAGGCACCCCGGATCCAGAACCTGCAGGGGGGATGTCCGAAGGGACACTCGCCAACTATGACCTCACTATGATGGTGCCGGATAACGAAATTCAAGGAAAGGTTGCGATCAGCGAAACCCCCGACTCACTCACCGGCATGGTGAAGTTCAACCTGTTTCCGAACCCGGCCCCCTTGATGCGTGTCCATCTGGATGCCGACTCACTTCAATTCTCATGGGATACCGGCGGAATGGGCATCGGCAAAATGCTGCTCAGCCTTGAAGGAGATTCGCTGAATGGAACGATGGTTCTGGGAGAAATGCAAATCCCGGTCATTGGAACCAAGAGTGATCCCCCGCCCGTAAGCTATGCGATCACCATCACAACCCCG
The DNA here is from genome assembly GCA_022820435.1 of Rhodothermales bacterium. Lineage (GTDB taxonomy): Bacteria > Bacteroidota > Rhodothermia > Rhodothermales > Bin80 > Bin80. The sequence continues at coordinate 8,021 of JAJEFL010000184.1, read as the reverse complement.
CAGGGGACAATGGATGCCACGCTGACCCTTGAAGGGGCTTCAGGCACCGTCGGCTTTCCTGAAGGAGATGTACCGATCAATGACCTTGTACTTCATGCAGATTCGGTAAAATTCCATTTCAATATTCCCGAATTCGGCGACTTCTATGCAGCCGGAAGGATTGAGGGAGATGGCATCCGGGGAACGATTGCAGGCGGGTTTGGGGATATGCCCTTTTCGGGATCCAGCAGTCAGGGGGATGAACCGGAATTTGAGGGCGAGACGCTGGATCCAAGTCATGTTGATGCGATCCTTGGGTTCCTTGCAAAGGGGAAGGGAATTGCCGTTGCGCACGCCGGGCTGGATGCCCTTTACCATTCCGAGGAATATCGGGAGATGGTTGGAGGCGGGCTTTTTGAGAGTCATCCCTGGACGCACAGTGTCCGTGTTTCCGTAGAGGACTCAGACACCCCGGCAACCCGTCACTTAGGAGATGATTTTTGGGTTCACGAAGAAATTTATGTTCTGGATACCAACCCCCGCTGGAATTCAAAGGTTTTGCTGTCACTGGATACAGAAAGCGTTAAACTGACCGAATCTGTTGCAGGCCCGGAGGTGAATGACTATCCTTTAAGCTGGATTCGTACGCATAACAACGGACGGATATTTGTAACCGCGCTCGGACATTTTGCAGATACATGGAAGACTCCGGCATTCCTGAAGCACATTGTACAGGGACTGCGCATGGCGGCAGGCCGCACGGAGACCGATTTTTCCGGGCATCGAATCAAAGAGGTCATTGCAGAAAATGTCTGGCCTGACGATATCGCTGTGGATGAACAGGGGGATGTCTGGATTGCGGAACTGCGCGGGAAAGTTCACCATTATGACGCGGAGACCGGTGAGGTCACACAGATTGCCCATTTACAGACCACGGATCCGACAAACGTGGAGCATGGCCTGTTCGGGATTGAAGTGGATCCCGAATTTTATGAAGGCTCCCCCTATGTCTATCTCTACTATGCGGAGCCACATACATTCATTAATACACTGTCCAGATTCACCTATGAAGACGGGCACCTTGATCTTGAATCGGAGCATGTGCTCTTACGGGTTCCAACGGAGCCGCAATGCTGTCATCAGGCAGGTGACCTTGAATGGGGCCCCGACTCCACGCTCTATCTCTCTACCGGAGATACGGGGATGTCAGAGGTACGCCCGGGATGGAAGATGTCCGAAGAGCAATTAGCGGCATTCATGGATATGCATGCGCTGAAAGACTACCACTGGGCACGACTGGTGGATTCAGAACGCTCTGCGCAGAATTTGCAGGACCTGCGAGGAAAAATTCTGCGAATTAATCGAGATGGCACTATTCCGCAGGACAATCCATTTTTCGGGGAGCCGGGAGTGCGATGGGAAATCTATGCCTATGGCCTCCGGAACCCATATCGTTTTAAGGTGGATCCTCTAACGAATGCTCTGTATATCGGTGTCGTGGGACCGGATGCCTCCTTTGATTATGACGAGTACAATATTTCCATGAGCGGTGGAGAGAATTTTGGATGGCCTCGCACGCTCGGAAAACTGTTCTACAACGAGTGGACCCCGGAGATGATACCGGACTTTGTCCCTCCATTCTGGGAGTACGACTATGAACATGGAGGTCGTTCGGCCGCCATCGGACCGATTTATCGCTCTGATGGCGAGTATGCATTCGGGCCGGTCCTCAATCACAAAGTCTTTGTATTTGATTGGGCAAGGCGCTGGATTAAGTACGGGGAGCTTGTGGACGGGGTATTCGAGAGCGATCAGGACGAAGATGTACGCCAGAATGTGCCCAATATCCAAATCCCGGCAAAACGGCTGGTGAACATCCGGATGTTTGACACCCTTCGGGATACGGCGCCGATTTCCATGGAGATCGGGCCGGACGGGAGTATTTATGTGGCCGAATTTGACGGATTCTGGGATCCTGGGCCAAATTCAAAAGTGACACGGTATCGCTGGGTTCAGAATCCCCCTACAGCGGAGGAGTAATCAGACAACTAAATCAGATCTTGGTGAATCTTTGCATGTTTGCGGGCCAAAGGCATGCACCGAATTGTTTTGTACCCGCAGAATCAGTAGAGACATGAGCGAAATACCCGACTACAGGCGAGTAAGCAGTAAACTGGACAGGATCGCAAATCGGTTGATCGCCACCGGCTGCTGCAGGTTGACATGCGGGTTTATGATTCTGTTATTGTTCGCATTGACCACAGCCCTGTTTGGATAAATAAGCACACACAGAGAGATCCTGAAGCGAGAAACATGTCGCCGGCAATGCAGGCACCGAGATACGGGGCAGTCCACACCGGCCCAGTTTGCACAGATCTTGCTTTTGAACTTCAAATTACAGCCATGCAAGCAGATCAGGAGATCAACTATACACCATGTTCCTAGTTAATGAAGTTTCTGCTGTTCATCTGGAATCTGGAAACCAAAATTTTGACTTCAATGGCACGTAGCCTCATCTCTACAGGATGTAGAGTCAGCATGTTTACAATGATATTTTCATTGATCACACTCAGCGGTATGATGGCACAGACTTCATCCACAGATGGAGAGACCCTCTATCTAACCCGATGCAACTCATGCCATCAGGCAGACGGGGAAGGGATCACCGGGGTCTTTCCTCCCTTGAATGAAGTGGATTGGGTGACCGGTGATAAAGGACGGCTTATACGAATTATTCTGGATGGGATCATGGGAGAAATGCAGGTCGGCAATACCGTCTACAGTGGTGCAATGCCACCCTGGAAAACATTCCTGAACGATCAGGAGATGGCCGCCCTGCTCACCTATATCCGTACTGCATGGGACAACGATGCCGCTGCAGTTACGGAAAATGAAGTTAAACTTGTGCGGAAGGCAACGGCCGGCCGAACACAGGCGTGGACGGCGGAAGAACTTGCCGCTAAAGAGAATCAGGGAGTCCCTGGGGCATTCAGCTTCATCCTTGCTCCCCCGGATACATCAGGATCAAACTAAATCAAACTTCTATCCCAATGCGTACTCTATTTTGGATCCCACTGCTGTTGACGATCTGCTTCGTCTCCAATGCATCAAGCCAGGAATTCATCGGATCGGTTGAAGTGCTGGATGAAGCACTGACCGACTTAGTCGCTGCGGATGCGCAGTTAGAAATTTTAGCCGAGGGTTTTGTGTGGTCAGAGGGCCCCGTCTGGGTCCGTGATGGTGAGTTTCTACTGTTTTCCGATGTGCCGACCAATCAAATCTATCAATGGAGTGAGGATCGTGATGCCACGGTATTCCTTGAACCGTCAGGGTATACCGGAGCGGAGGAACGAGGCGGCTCACTTGGATCAAATGGCCTCACGCTGGATTCTGAGAGGAATCTGATTATCACACAACATGGTGACCGCCGCATTGCGCGTCTCGGGGCACCTCTCTCAGATCCTGCCCCCGTGTATGAAACCGTTATTGACCGATACAATGGAGCACGGTACAACAGCCCCAACGATCTGGTTTATCACTCCAGCGGGAGATTATACTTTACCGATCCCCCCTACGGACTTGATCCTCAGGCGGGCGATTCCAACAAAGAACTGGATGTCCACGGTGTCTATGGCCTTGCATTAGATGGGAGTGTCACGCTTCTTGAATCAGGACTCACCCGGCCGAACGGGCTGGCTTTTTCTCCCGATGAGAAAACACTGTATGTTGCAAATTCCGATCCGGCAGATGCAATCTGGATGGCGTACGATGTCTTGCCGGATGGCGGGATTGATAACGGGCGGGTCTTTTTCGATGCGACCGGCCTTGTAGAAGCGGGACTGCCTGGATTGCCCGACGGCTTGAAAGTGGATCTTGCGGGGAATCTGTTCGCGACCGGGCCGGGCGGTGTTCTGGTTTTCAGCCCGGAAGGAGTCCATCTTGGCACGATCAACACAACGCAGCGAACCGCCAATTGCGCTTTTGGGGATGACGGGAAAATTTTGTATATCACTGCACACGGATATTTATTGCGTATTCCACTGCTCACCGAAGGTGCGATCCTCTGACCCTGATGTACTCCGAAACGGTACTGGAATATGGTAACGCTTCTGAGACAAACCCTGGTTGCATATATTCAGACAATCCTTCGTCCGATTCATGATATCAGGAGGCACATAAACAATTAAGGCTCCATCGGCGATCTTATTCGATATGGACGGAGTTCTTGTGGACTCTGAACGGCTGCATGAAAAAGCACAGGATATTGTCTGCAGGCAGTTTGGTCTGGATGTACCCAAAACCGTAAATCATCTCTTCAAGGGATGGACCGAAGAGCGGGTATACGAATACATTGCCAAACATTTTGGCACCGGTTCCACCACGGTGGAACATCTTATCAAAGCAAAGCATCTCACCTTCGCAAACCTGTCAGAGGAACTCCAATTGATGCCGGGTGCCATGCGCCTTGTCCAGTTCCTTCATGATCTGGATATGCCGCTGGGGCTGGTGACCTCGGCCACGAAAGCGGATCAAAAGAGGGCATTTATCAAATTTGGATTGACTCCCTACTTTTCATCGGTTATAACGATTGAAGATGTGCATCGGCCCAAGCCGGATCCTGAGCCGTATCAGATTGCTGCGGACCGTTTGGGACTACCTGCCAGAAAATGCATTGTAGTTGAAGACTCCAGCTACGGAATTCTCAGCGCATTACGGGCAGGATGCCATGTGCTGGGCTTAGCTTCAACATTCTCCCATGAAACGGTGCAAGATGCGGGTGCGCATGCGGTCTTTCGCACGCTTGCAGAGATTGAAGGATATATCAGATCCCTTCTCTCCCCCAAAAGCCATGACAACCAACCTCCCTGAAATCTTGCACAAATCACCAGCGTAGCGTATTATAATCTTGGTCGGATCATTATAGCATTCACCGAATGAGCCAATGTGGCGCACCAGTATCTTTTTTCTAATCACCGCTCTCTGTGGCTGCCACTCCAGTCAAAATTCAGTTAATAGCGATGATTCCTATACAGACTGGGCCGTATACCTTGGTGACGCGACCAGCAGCCACTACTCTGTCCTTGATCAGATTAACCAGAATAATGTGGCGGAACTCACCCTGGCCTGGATCTATAACTCCGGGGATGCCGACAGTACAGGCCGTACGCAGATACAGTGTAACCCGATCATTGTAGACTCCATTCTATATGCAACTTCACCCGGCTTAAAGGCACTTGCCCTGAATGCGGGCACGGGTAAAGAAATCTGGCGTTTTGATCCATTTCAGGCGGGGGCCGCGGCCGAAGGACCCGGTATCAATCGGGGCGTGACCTACTGGGAAGGGAATGGGGAATATGAATCCCGCATTCTCTATTCTGCGGGATCCAGGTTATTCGCACTGGATGCCCTTACGGGAATGCCCATCGTGACATTTGGTGAAGCCGGTTCCGTTGATTTACGTAAGAATCTTGGACGTGATGTGACGGGCCTGGCCGTATCCGCGCGTACACCTGGAATTATTTATGAACATCTACTGATTCAGGGCACCTCCCTGTCCGAGGGGATCCGTTCTGCACCAGGCCATATTCGGGCCTATGATGTACGAACAGGCGAGATGGCCTGGATCTTTCACACCATCCCGCATCCCGGTGAATTTGGCTATGATACATGGCCCGAAGATGCCTATTTGTACAGCGGGGGCGCAAATGCATGGAGTGGGCTGAGTCTGGACAAAGAGCGCGGAACTGTCTTTCTGCCTACGGGATCCGCAGCGTTTGATTTTTGGGGCGGCAATCGCATTGGCAAAAATCTTTTTGCCAATTCTGTTTTGGCACTTGATGCAATGACAGGTGAGCGTAAATGGCATTTTCAGACAGTTCATCATGATATTTGGGATCGGGATCTGCCTGCTGCCCCGAACCTAGTCACCGTTATGCACGAGGGGCGCAGCATTGATGCGGTGGCACAGGTCACCAAAAGCGGGCATGTCTTCCTGCTGGACAGAGAAACCGGAATCCCTCTTTTCCCTGTAGAGGAACAGGCATTTCCCCCCTCGGATCTGCAAGGAGAGCAAACCTGGCCTACCCAGCCAATCCCCCGAAAACCTCCCCCCTTCGCACGCCAGCGATTTGATGAATCGGATATTACCGATATCTCGCCGGAGTCTCATGCCTATGTGCTGGAGCGTTTTCGCCAGATCCGTTCGGATGGGCAGTTTGTGCCTCCAGGTATGGAGGGGACCATCATCTACCCGGGATTTGATGGCGGTGCAGAATGGGGTGGTGCGGGATATGATCCAACCACGGGCATGCTTTATGTGAACAGTAATGAAATGCCATGGATTCTGACCATGGTACCACTCAATCCGGATAGTGCAACCAGTGGTGAAGGTTTATATGCACGCTACTGTGCAGGCTGTCACGGACTTGAACGGGAGGGGTCCAGCGGGGAGGATATGCCCGCCCTGGCGAATCTGGAATCCCGCATGACCAGAGAGGATGTAAGGAATCAGATTACCCGGGGGATTGGTTTTATGCCTTCGTTCGGTTTTCTCAATGAGAGCGAGGTATCTGCGATTACGGATTTTCTGTTTGCGGGAACTGGCGTGGTTCGAAATGAAAAATCTCTCACCACAGATCCCGAAATGAGTAACTTTTTTGCCGGCTCTCCGTACGGACATACTGGATACAATCGATTCTTTGACCAAAATGGTTATCCGGCAGTCAAGCCACCATGGGGAACCTTAAACGCAATTAACCTGAACATGGGCACCATTGAATGGACAGTTCCGCTTGGAGAATTTCCCGAACTGACCGCCAGAGGAATCCCGCAAACCGGAACGGAGAACTATGGCGGCCCGGTCGTTACGGCGGGTGGATTGATTTTTATTGCCGCCACCAAAGATGAGCGCTTTCGCGCGTTCAATAAGGATACCGGAGCAATGCTATGGGAAACCCGGTTACCTGCCGGAGGCTATGCAACCCCGTCAACCTATGCAGTTAATGGAGCGCAGTATGTGGTCATTGCGGCAGGCGGGGGAAAGATGGGAACGAAGTCAGGGGATGCCTATTTAGCATTTTCCCTGCCTGAACCATAGGTTTATACAGATTGGCTGTCAAGATGTAGATTCGCGGTAAAAAAGGTGAGCCTTGGGGACCCACATCCCCAAGGCTCTTCACCAAAACCAAAACCTGCCCCCAATATAAGACATTGGATGGTAATTCGTATACAAAACAGTCATTCACCAGAAATAGGCGTTTACCATGGGGGATGTGCTTTCTTGTCCTAATTCGCCTGCAGAATTCTCACTTGAGCATCTTGCAAAACCCTTAATCTTGAGGGTTTTTGTTCACCTGAGTACATCCAGGAGTGCTTTTTAGCCTGGATTGTTAGTTTTGCAAGAGCCTCACTTACATGTAAATCCACATACATCCATGAGTTTTCAGTGGACTCCAGAGCAGGGCTCAAATTCGCACAAATCGTCCGACCTGAACAGAACTTGCCAATTACGAAGCAACTGTACAAAGATTTTAACTTTCCAGGATCGGATCATCAGTTTCCCTCCAAACGCATGAACCTCCACCACATCCCATATCCATCATACTTACCCCCGCTGTCTTCGCATCCAGCCCAGCACCAAGAGCGCATCTTACGTTTATCTCTGCAGTCGGACAGACTCCTTGAGCCCTCGTATTGTCGTAGCATTGAAATCCCCCGTCTGTTCCAATGCAGCGGGAAGATTGCCGTCCCAATCACGGAGAATCCCGCGAACCTGCCCGGTATTTGCATCCCGTAAAATGGACAATGCCCGCGGATCATTTGTATTCATGGTCACGCTTTGTTCCGGGCCGGTGAGGACAATCCGATCCAGCGACTCCTCCCATTCCTGTTCAATGGGAATTGCAAAGAAGAAGTATTGATTGCCAAACTTATCCTCCCCTGGCGTAAAGGAGAGCGAAAAAAGGATCTCGTCCTGTTGCCCAAGTCCCTCAAGTCGATAGGGCCCGTCTGTATCCGGTAACTGCGCCGGAGCAGTTGCAGCG
>JAJEFL010000136.1:0-10658 GCA_022820435.1 Rhodothermales bacterium | reverse complement strand
CCCACACTTGTTGTGGGCTTTCGTGTTTCTACACCTTAGGTCAATGCTTTTTGTTTACCTTGACGAATTTGGTCACATTGGTCCGTTTATAGATCGCAGGCATTCGCGACACAACGACAGCCCTGTATTCGGTTTGGCAGGGTTCGCGATACCGGCAGATTCAGCACGACATTTTGGAACTTGGTTCTTTGAAAAGAAATATCAAATGCTAGGGGCTGAGATCGAGTTGTCTGGTAAGCATCCGTGGGAATGGGAAAAGAAGGGAGTGAGTCTCTACCGTTCGAAGAGTCTGCATCGTTACTCATGGCTTCGTCATTTTACCTTACGATTGTTCTCTAAAATCCAGGGTTTAGATGGCTTCATATTCTACTATGGAATTGTGAAGACTGCCACACTTGATGAACACAATCCAATTGGGATGTATCGGAACATCTTGCGACAATCGATAAAGCGAATAGACGATTTTTGCGAGAATTCGCACCCCGCCCCCAATAATTTTATAATGATATTAGATGAAAATACTCAGCGTAAAAACTTAATTGCGCAAGCAGCCCAAAGTATGTACGGTAATGTTGATCAATGCAAACGCTTAATTGAACCGCCGTTTCATCTTGAAAGTCATCGTTATCAAAATTTACAAGTTGCAGACTGGATCGCTGGTCTTGTTGGGCGGCTGGGTGCACTCCAGGCTGATCCAAGGGCATTTTCAGAAAATGTTGTGTTCGCCCGCTACTTTGAATCCCGACTAAAACAGGCCGCCCGGAAGTCGGGAATCAGGAAGGCATCGCACGGATAGTTCCCGTATCGCGGGCAGATCCAGACCTGTACAGGGACATTCGAGCGGCATAGCAGTTAGAGTCTGCCAATCATTGATTGTGCACAATGCTTAGTCCGGCGATTCAGGATTACCTGAAAGTGATCTTTACGATTCAGGAAGAGAATGCCGTGGTCACCACCACAGATATCGCCCGTACCATGAATGTGTCTGCTGCGTCAGTGACGGGAATGATCAAACGCCTGGATCGGATGAAACTGGTCGTGCATGAATCGTACAAAGGCGTGAGACTGACCGGTGCCGGCGAAAAAATTGCGCTGGAAATCATCCGCCATCACCGACTGCTGGAAACCTACCTCCGGGAAATCATGGGCTACTCCTGGGAAAAAATGCACGCGGAAGCAGAACATCTGGAGCATCATATTTCTGAAGACTTTGAGGAGCGGATAGATGCGCTTTTGGGGTATCCCACTCATGATCCCCACGGGCACCCGATTCCAACCCAGGACCTCAAGATGGTCCGCACAAAGACCATCGCACTCTCAGAAGCCCCCACGGGCGAACTGCTGTCCATTCACCATCTGTCCGATTCGGACGCGAATCTACTGGGACTACTGGAAAAAACGGGTCTGTTGCCCGGGTGTGAAGTTCGGATTATTGGACGCAACGACACCGGAATGAATGTGATAATTGGAAGGCGGGAAGAGTTTATTCAGGGAAAAGCAGCAGACAGCGTGCATGTAATCATTTAAAGAATTGTTTTCCCCAGAAGGGAGGCCAGAAGGCTGGCAGCCAGCTCCGCGGTCTGGTTGCCCCGGTCAATGATGGGGTTGATCTCAACGACCTCTGCCGAGGCAAGGCGGCCGTCCTCTGCGATCAGTTCCATCAGCAGATGCGCCTCCCGCGGACGAAGACCTCCCTCGACCGGCGTGCCAACCCCCGGCGCAAAATAGGGGTCCACACTGTCTACGTCAAAGCTGACATGCAGATGATCGCAGTGCTCAAGCTGTCTGAGCGCAGATTTTACAACCTCTGCAATGCCACGCTCATCAATGTCGCGCATCGTGTACAGGCCCAGGCGGGATTCCTGTAAAATGCGACGCTCGGCAATATCCAGATCACGCAGGGCAATCATCGCAATATCTTCGGAGCGCAGTTTCGGGCCGGAACGTCCCACGCTGGTTAACCGGTCCGATCCAATTCCGCAGAGTACGGCCATCGGCATCCCGTGGACATTGCCGCTAGGAGAAGACTCGGGGGTGTTAAAATCTGCGTGTGCATCAATCCAGAGGATCCCCTTCGGGGCATCATGTGTGGCTCCGCCAATGCTTCCAATCGCAATGGAATGATCGCCTCCCATCACCAACGGGAAGCCGCCCTGGGCGAGCGTTTTGCGAACCTCCTCGTATAACAGGCTGCAGGTATCCCGAATAGGTTCCGTAAAATCATTCCCGTCCGTCAGCGAGGCCCGGAGTGCAGTTGGAATATTTCCATGGTCAGAGACCTGATGCCCTAATTGGTGCAGACGATCTGCAAGCCCGGCATACCGAAGGGCGCTGGGGCCGACATCCACCCCACGTAAATTCTGGCCCAGGTCCATGGGGACTCCGATCAGACGGATGTTGCGAAGCTGTTGATTCATGGGGCTAAATCCCTTTGTTATAGTCAAAACGAAGCAGATTCGTTAATTTTACGGACCGAATCTCTCTGCATAGCGTTTGCCGTCATCTATCTTCATTTCCATGCAATCCCTTCAACGGCTAAACCACTACTTTGTACGCTACTGGCGGTTATTCGTACCGGGCCTTCTGTTTACGATGATTTCTGCGGTGTTTGCCATTGCAGTGCCCATCATCGTTCGGCAGGCAATTGACAGTCTGCCCCGTTTTGCGCGGCTTTACCGGCAGTTTGAAGCCACGTCGCTTCAGCATGCAGTGTACTGGGATCTGTTCTGGACATTATTTGTCTTTGGGCTGATCGTCATTGGCCTGAGTCTAGCAAACGGAGCGTTTACATTTTTGATGCGGCAGACCGTGGTCGTAGCCTCACGTCATATTGAGTTTGATATGCGCAACGCATTATACGAGCACCTGCAAAAACTTTCGGCGAATTTCTATCACCGCACAAAGACAGGAGATGTGATCACACGCGCAACAAGCGACATAGAGCAGGTGCGTCGCTATGTCGGACCGGCAATTATGTATTCTACCCGCGCCCTTGTGATTGTGGTCGCTGCCATCACCGCCATGCTCATCATCTCGCCGATCCTGACCTTCTATGCACTCATGCCGATGACGATCCTTGCGGTGTCGATGTTCATTATTGCGCAGCTGGTGCACAAGCGCAGCGAAGCACTTCAGCGACAGTATGCGCAGTTGACAAGCCGCGTTCAGGAAACTCTGGCAGGGATTCGGCTGGTGAAGGCCTACGCGCGGGAAGAGATAGAAACCCGGGCCTTCGAGAAAGAAAGCCGGAGTTATAAGGCGCGAATGCTTGGCCTTGCACGGGTGGAAGCCGCATGGAGACCGGTCTTTGTGATCGTCGTAGGTCTGTCGGAAATTATGGTTGTCTGGATCGGGGGACGTCTGGTATCGGAAGGCATTATCACCGTAGGAAACATTGCGGAATACATTATCTATGTTGCGCTCATGACCTGGCCGGTTGCGGCGTTTGGCCTTGTCATCTCCATGATGCAGCGCGCAAGTGCTTCCGCAGAACGCATTTATGAGGTGCTGGATCAGCAGCCGGATATATCGGATAACTTCCGCACAGATCGTTCCATTCAGAAGATTGACGGACGGGTAACTTTCGAAAATGTCTCCTTTCAGTATGAAGCGAATCTGCCGTATGCACTCCACAATATTTCATTTGATGTGCCTGCCGGTGAAAGTCTTGCGATTGTGGGAAAAACCGGGGCCGGAAAGTCAACCCTGATTGATCTGATCGGCCGCCTGACCGAGCCGACCCGGGGGCGTATTCTGATCGATGGGCAGGATGTACAGAACATGCCTCTCAGCGTGCTCAGGGAAGGGATTGGATATGTTCCGCAGGATGTATTTCTGTTCAGTGACTCAATCGGGAATAATATTGCGTTTGGAACCATCGGTGCATCTGAAGAAGAGGTCCACCGGGCGGCATTTGAGGCGGAACTTCTCGAAACGGTTCTGGAATTCCCGGAAGGGCTTCAGAGCGGGGTGGGGGAACGCGGAGTCTCACTCTCCGGCGGACAGGCCCAGCGCACCACGATTGCCCGTGCACTGATCCGGCAGCCCCGCATATTTATCATGGATGATGCGCTCAGCAGCGTGGATACAAAGACGGAGTCCCGTATCCTTGAACATCTGCGTAAACGACAGGGACATCATACCATGGTCATGATCAGTCATCGGATATCAAGCATAAAGGGAGTCGATCAGATCATTGTTCTCAATGAGGGACGGATTGCAGAGCGTGGAACGCATACGTCTCTTATGGCACAGAATGGACTGTATGCACAGATGTATCAGCGGCAGTTACTCGAAGAAAGACTTGAAGCCCTGCAGTAGTTCATGGAACTTATACCACTGGGGACATCATCAGCATCCATTGTTCGAGATCGGGGATTAACGGCCTATGTGCTCCGAAATCAGGGGAAGGTCTTTCTGTTTGATTGCGGTGAGGGTACCCAGTTCCGCCTCCTGAAAGCAGGAATCCGGCGGAGCCGGATCCGGGCTGTCTTTATTACACATCTGCATGCAGATCATTACTTCGGGCTGTTTGGACTTCTGATCTCCATGTCCCTGGAGCGGCGTAAGCCTCCGCTTACGATTATTGCGCCGCGGGAACTTTCCGATATCCTGCAATCCTTTTCAGGTCTCCGACCGGAGGACATTCCCTTTAAAGTTGAACATATACCGCTTGAAGAAGGCCTTGAATTCCAGGAGGTGTATGCAGCGGACGGAATACAGGTGAGTGCCCGTCCGCTGGCACATGGCCGGTTTTGTATGGGATACCGGGTGGAACGCGCAGATCAGGTGCATCGCATTGACGGGGCGTTGGCCGCTTCACTGGGGATCACGGCGAAGGAGCAGTTTCAGCGGCTGGCCGCGGGCCAGTCTGTCCAGACATCCGATGGGCAGGTTGTTGTACCGGATCAGGTTAGAAAAAAATCGAGTGCAGTCTTTGCATACGTGACAGATACAAGCCCCTGCCCGGGAGGATTGGAACTGGCCAGAAATGCCGACCTGCTGGTCCATGAGGCGACGTTTGGGCAGGAGAGAGCGGACCGTGCCCGGGAAACCGGCCATTCCACTGCATCGGATGCGGCCCTGACGGCCAGAAATGCCGGGGCAGGAAGACTTCTTTTAACCCACTTCAGCGCCAGATACAAGGACCTGTCTGTTTTGGAAAAAGAAGCAAAAGCGATTTTTCTGAATACAGAAATTGCCGAAGAATATCAGGTGTATCCGATCACTTCCCGAAGGGATATGCCCCAGACGGACCCAGCTGCATGAGTGAGAAAAAAGGTCTGGACAGGAGACTGTTACGGCGTATCATTGGATACCTGATCCCCTATAAGCACTGGGTGATCCTTGCATTTTTCCTGGTGCTGCTGGTTTCATTTTTAGGCCCGCTCCGGCCCTGGCTGATCCGTCTGGCGATTGATCACCATATTGTTCCAGGTGAACTGGATGGGTTATTCCTGCTCATCGCTGTCCTGTTTGGGGCAATTGTATTAGAGGGGGCCCTAAGTTATGGGAATGCATACTTCACCCAGTGGATCGGACAGCAGGCGATCTATGATGTGCGGGTACGTGTCTTTCGTCATGTGCAGAAGCAGTCCCTCTCCTTCTTTGACCGAACCCCCATCGGGCGGCTCATTACGCGCACGACCTCGGATGTAGAGGCACTTGCGGATGTGTTGTCTGCCGGGATTGTCGTGATCATGGGAGATATGTTCAAACTGGTGTTCATTGCGGCATTCATGTTTAGTCTCAACTGGATCCTTGCGCTGGTTACGTTATGTGTGATGCCGTTCATGCTTCTGGTAACATTGTGGTTCAAGCGTAATGTCCGCGGCCAGTACCGGGAGACACGTAAGCAGGTTGCGCGTTTAAATTCGTTCATGCAGGAGCATGTGACCGGGATGCTGATCGTGCAGTTGTTTGGCCGGGAGAAAGAGGAGATGGAACGTTTTGAAAAGATAAATGATGAGCATCAGACGGCACAACTCAAGACCGTCTTTTATCACTCACTGTTCTGGCCTGCGGTGGATATCATTGCATCCACTGCGGTTGGATTTGTGTTATGGACCGGCGGAGTAAGTGCCATTGGCGGTGCACTGACCGTTGGAGTTCTTATTGCATTTATTCAATACTGCCGCCAGTTTTTTGAGCCGATCCGCAATTTATCCGAGCAATTTAATACGCTTCAGGGGGCAATGGCGGGGGCAGAGCGTATTTTTGATGTACTGGACAATGATCAGTCCCTTCCCGATGTGGACGCACAGGATCCTCCACAAAGATTTGAAGGGGATATCGTGTTTGATAATGTCTGGTTTGCGTACAAAAACCTTGATGATGGAACGCCGGACTGGGTACTGCAGGGAGTGTCGTTTACGATTAAACGGGGGCAGAATGCTGCAATTGTGGGCGCGACAGGGAGCGGAAAAACGACCATCATCAGTCTTCTTATGCGCTTTTATGATATTCAAAAAGGACAAATTCTTCTGGATGGGAAAGATATTCGATCTTTAAGGCTGAAGTATCTGCGATGGCGTATCGGGCTGGTCCTGCAGGATGTCTTTCTGTTCTCAGGGTCCATCTATCGCAATATTTCGCTGGGCAATCCTGATATCTCTCTGGATCAGGTGAAGCAGGCTGCAAATACAATCGGGGCCGATCAATTTATTGAACAACTCCCGAAACAGTATCACCATGATGTGCGTGAGCGGGGTGTATCCCTTTCGCATGGCCAAAGGCAATTATTATCATTTGTTCGCGTGCTGGCCCATGATCCAGACATTCTGGTCCTGGACGAAGCGACCTCAAGTATTGATACAGAGACGGAACATATTATCCAACACGCTCTTGAACAGGTATTGCAGGGAAGAACCTCCCTGGTAGTTGCACATCGGCTGTCTACGATTCGTCACTCCGATACGATTCTTGTGCTTCATAAGGGCCTTTTAAGAGAACAGGGGACGCATGACGAATTGGCTGCAGCAGGTGGTCTCTATCAAACGCTCTACGAATTACAGTATCGGGAACAGGAAAGGGCCATGGAGGTCGGTGCGTAGAATTTGGGATCGCATGAAGGAATCATTGAATTTGCGGGTACCTTTCGGGATCAGTCAAACAGCCGCTGTTACAAACAGGATAAGATGACACAATCGGATCAAAGTTGTTGTACAGTCAAAGAAACTGTGCGGGATAAATATGATGCCATCGCTCGGGGAGAGCAGGATTCAGGATATTGTATGGTGGACGGGGCTGCGTACCAGGATACTTCCGGCTATCAGGCGCAGGCCGACTTAGGTCTGGGTTGTGGGACTCCGGTAGAGTATGCAGATTTGAAGCCGGGGGAGATCGTTCTTGATCTCGGATCCGGTGCAGGCCTGGATGCGATGATTGCCGCCCCGCTTGTGGGAGAAAATGGAAAAGTTCTGGGGGTGGATATTGCACCGTCCATGGTTGCAAAGGCAAAAGAAAATGCAATTGAGGCGGGGCTGGGCAATGCGCTTTTCCAGGAAGGAGATATTGAGCATCTTCCGATGGAAAATGCGTCCATAGATGTTGTCATCAGTAACTGTACTCTCAATCTGGTTCCAGATAAAGAGACTGCATACGCAGAGATCGCCCGTGTCCTGCGGCCGGGTGGACGTTTTATCATCTCGGATGTTGTGACCGTAGGATCCCCGGATCCTGTATTATTGAGAAAGGCAGAAGAACTTGCCGGTTGTGTGGCCGGTGCGGCGGACAAAGAAAACTATCTGGCATTGATTGTACGGGCAGGATTCACTGCACCGGAAGTGGTGCGCTCCCGGACTCTCGAAATCATTAACGGGCAGGGCGGCCTTGCCAGCCTTACTATTCGCGCCTGGCGGCAGCCCTCTGTCCCCTAATCGTATATTGCTCATGGATCACTACTATGATCGTTCACATTTACCCCGGTTTGGAGAAATTGCCGAGGGGAATCAGGAGTTGGCAGATGCGTTCTTCTCCTACTACAACAAGGTATTTGAGGAAGGCGCATTGACGGCCAGAGAGAAGGCACTGATTGCTCTGGCCGTCGCCAACACCGTACAATGCCCCTATTGCATTGATGCCTATACGACTGCATGTCTGGAAACAGGTTCGGATTTGGAACAGATGACCGAGGCCGTACATGTGGCGACCGCCATACGCGGCGGGGCCGCTCTGGTGCACGGCGTGCAGATGCTTGATCAGGTTAAGCGCTTAACGATGTAAGCCGGATGGGACTCGGATCAAAAGGATGATTACACTGGATACCCTTCCACAGGGCCCGCGGGCGACCTCTTCGCTGTCTTTTCGGGCTGCTCCGCTGGCACATCCCGGGGAGCAATTACGGGTGCTGGATGCCGTAGATACGAGTGGAGGTCCCACGAATAGCGGCCGGTTTGAACTGGATCTGGCTTCTTGCGGGTGGCCGCGGCTGAAGCCGGACCGATTGGAGATTGTACAGATTAATCTGGGCAAGCTGTGCAATATGACCTGCCGGCACTGCCATGTTGACGCAGGGCCGGACCGTGTTGACGAGAACATGGATCGGGCAACCGTGGAGGCATGTCTGCGGGCGATTGACGGTTCCGGTGCCCGGGTGGTTGACCTTACGGGCGGTGCCCCCGAACTCAACCCCAATTTTGAGTTCCTGGTGGAAGAATGTGTGCAGCGAGGGCTTCGCGTTCTGGATCGTTGCAACCTCACGATTCTGCTGACCCGCCCCTATAGTCACTTACCCGAATGGTTTGCGGAGCGGGGGGTGGAGGTGGTCTGTTCCCTCCCGCATTACCGTAAAATAGGCACCGATGCGCAGCGCGGAGATGGGACCTATCATAAGTCTATCCAGGCGCTCAAGCGCCTGAATCAGGCGGGGTATGGGCAGGGGGATCCCCATCGGAAACTGGTTCTCGTGACAAATCCGGTCGGTGCGTTCCTGTCAGGCAATCAGTCTTCACTGGAAGCAGAATGGAAGACCGCATTGGCACGAAATCATAATGTCAGGTTTGATCAACTGCTGACCCTCAATAATTTACCGATGTCACGATACCTGGAGTGGTTGATGGAGACGAATCAGGTCAAACTTTATCTGAATCGACTCCTGCAGGCGTTCAATCCCTCTACGATTGCAGGGCTGATGTGCCGGAATACGCTCTCAATAAGCTGGGAGGGGTATCTATACGATTGCGATTTTAACCAGCAGCTGGAAATGACCATGGACATCCCCAGGCCGCATGTCACAGATTTTGATCTTGGCATCTGGCAGAATCATGCAATACGTACGGCGCGTCACTGCTATGGATGCACGGCGGGTGCGGGAAGCAGTTGCGGCGGCGCAATTGCGTAGTTGAGCGATCTTGAGTCGGGTGGAGATCCGCGGAAGATCCCAAGGGGAGGAATTTATCACCGGATGGCAACCCGGAATTAGGGTCGACAATCTGTGAAAATACGACACATAATCCTACCTTGTCGTATTCCCATTAAACAGGTATCTCGCAATTAAGAAGTACGGAGTAAGAATATTGACGGTCGTAGTCGCCAGTAAAATATTTAAGACACTGGTCGGTAAATCAAAACCAAAGAAATGAAATCCCTGAAAGAAGAGAATCAGTCCAACAAGTCCAACCCATCCGACTGAAATCCATATAAATCTCCCCGCGTAAATGAATCGCTTCTTATTCTTTTGCGCCTCTTTCTATGCAATGATTGCCTCAAGGGATAGATCGTCATCCACTGATTTGAGAATCGCTTCCGTATCCGCCTTCGGCAATGTTTCATGGCCCTGAACTGCACGAGTGTTTGGAATCCAACTACTGGGTTTCGTCATCACGGGTCTCTTCAAATTTTCTTTGCCGTTCGTGATACTCCTCTTTGATATCACGTTTGGGGATGATGCTTTTTCTATCAGTGGGGGTGTAGTTCTTTGCCCATGCTCCGTGTGGCCAATGAGTGAATTGAATGAGTTGACTTGGTGTCATAGGACCAAAAACTCTGTAGGTCTTATCTAAAATAGAACGTTTAATTCCAGACGGCAGAATGCCGGAACCGTTCGGAATTCGTCCAATTGGTGCGGTACCATAGATTTTGATTGCATGGTACAGTTCTGGATTTACAGGGCCATAATTCCATGCATGAAAATCCTCGTGAAAGAGTTCAGTATTGTGTTCACTCAGACTGATCATCTGGGCGAAGTAGAGTAGCTTCTGAAGTTTGAGATTCGATAAACTCCAGTCAGCACACTCACAAAAGTACTCTGCACAGGGAAAAATTGAGAACGACATTTTATGGCTCACTGCTAAACACCGGTGGTACAGGATACCATAAAACAGGAAACTTGTTCCGTTCTGTCTCGTTCTTCAATTTCGAAATACAGGCGCAATGCCCCTGATGCGTGACGGCAGTCTCATCCAGTATATTACTTAAGGCTGCTTGACCAGTCCCTGGCGTTCCCTCTCTGTGATAGGGGAAGGGTATTTCTGCGATTGTGATTTTAATCAGCAACTGGAAATGACCATGGACATCCCCTAGCAGCCTGTGGATAAAGTCCAGAAAAATCTGAGCAACGCTTTTCGTGTCGATTTTTGGAGATTAAACTGCTCAAAATAGCCATAGAAGAGACGTTTTTGGCCCTTTAGAGTCTCAAAAAGGGCGAAAAATAGATGGTT
>JAJEFL010000155.1:0-9452 GCA_022820435.1 Rhodothermales bacterium | reverse complement strand
TGATGGCGAGCCCCTTTGGCCTGAAAGTGATCCTGTAGTGGTGCATCAACCGATCTCGTATCGTTCGCCTGACCAGGATCTTAGGTCGAAAGGAATGAATAATATGACATCTGAACTGCAGGAACTTGCCCTTGAGTACACTTTCTCAAATGGAATTTTTGAACTGGACGACAAACATCGCATGGTGACGTTTCAGTATCCTGCCGAAATCAATGCGATCATCGTGAATATGGATACGGAGACCAGTGTAAGTACCAGCATTGATCGCTCCGAATTCCTAATGTTCGTCAAGGATGGGCTCTTGTATAAGCTGGGAGACTATGAAAAACTTCCGTCGGGTGAGTTGGGCAATAGGGTGTTTAAGGTCTGGCAGTTTCATCCATTTGAATCGTCACATCCCGATACTTGGAGTAAAGAATTCCCGGCAGATCATTCCGATTCCGAATGAGCGGACTATCTGACAAAACCTGTTTCTTCTGGAAAAAGATATGAGGCAGTTTGGTTGGTTTATCGGGGCATTCGCTGGTGCAATGACGGTATGTCTCTTGAGTTGGTGGCTCATTGTGTATCCAACGGATACGTCGGGGAATGATCGCACAGAGGCCGCTGACACACTGCTGTTGGATATATCCTTTCCAATGACGGATCTGACGGATGCGGTGAGTGGTGATCCAGTGAAACTGATGCAGGCCTCATTGTCAGATGCTGTGGTCATCATCCTTGGAGGCATAGGCTGTTCGCGCAACCAGGTGGAAGTCCTCAAACGGTGGAACGACAATCAGATAACAGCAGATTCAATCGGCATGGACATCATAGCTGTGTATGCTGATCCACTGATGGGGGTGGAGTTAAGTCGGCATGAATCTCTATTATTAAGAAGGGCCAGCCAGGTGGATTTCCCGACTTTGGTGTACGAAGGCCAAGAGTTCGATCCCCGATCTATGGGTATCCAGACTCCTCAAGTAGTGCGGGTACGCAATGGTCGTATTGCAGAGATGTTGGTCAATTGATTCTCTGTGGGAGAATTCTAATCGCAAGCTTGTCATTTTTTCGGTCTGGTCTCTCTGGTTTTACTGGAAATAGACAATCTTTAGATTCTTTGTCAAATCCTCCTTATCCCAAGTGGTGATTCCAGCCGATACTGTGTCAGAGTGAGCCTCTTTGGTGGTGGTTCATCTTCGGTGTCAGATTGTGGCCTGTGCTCCACAACGAGTGCATTGCATGCGAGCGGGGCATACTTTTTGCGAATGTATGTGTCTGGCGTGTATACTGGGCGCAGAGGGTGTTAAGAGATAGCGGGGGAAGCGTAGAAGTGGGTACGGACAGTCCAAAGAATCGGGATTTTGCGGGTTGGACCCTTATTCCCCGTGTCTGTTGCTCCCTTTTTCTACTGGACCATGGAACAAATAGCGTCTGGAACAATTTCCACTGCTACTCACATCAACCTTGGTGCGATGCGTAAATTTCAAAGGTTCCCCCCATTCAACTTACCAACCGCCACGCTGGAGCGCGGGGAGGCAAAGTATTTCCATGGAAGAGAGAAAATACTTGGCAACTTCAAGAGACTCATGGATCGGGCGGTCCAGGCGAGGGCAGGGACCACCGTCATGATCCAGGCGGCTCCCGGAGCGGGTAAGACCGCCCTGCTTACTGAATGTGCACGGCTGGCACGGGCACGGCGTTGGCAGATCGCCGAGATTGACCCGGACGGGCTGTATAATCCAGCGGAGTTAAGCAGTGCGCTGAGACTTCCTCTTCCCCCCAAGCGTCAGGAAGCGACGAAGGGGGGGGAATCTCCAGTTTCTACATGGGACATCTACGTCTGAGTATCATTTGCCTGGATCTCTGGATATCCTCAAGGCGGGTCGGGCACCGCTGCTGCTCCTGATGGACGAGGTGCAAAGACTGATGACGACCGTCCCTCCCCCTCCCCATCAATATTTTATAAATGCCACGAAATTCCTCAATGCGATCCATAACGGCAAAATTAAAGATCGTCCGGTGATCCTGCTGGCGGCCGGTCTGGGCGCAACCGCACAAGCCTTCAAGCGGCTGAAGATCTCAAGATTTGATCCTGATTGCAAGATCAACCTGGGGATGCTAAAGAAAGAGACTACACGGGCGGTCCTTCGGAACTGGATCAAGAAAGATGGCAGGGCGAAGGGGGATACGGATCCCTGGATTGATGTTATTGCAGAGGCAACCCATGGGTGGCCGCAGCACATCATGACGTATGTGTGGGCTGCTTTGAGGCAGTTGGAAGCGGCCGACGGGAAGATGACATCAGAGGGGCTGAAAACAGTGATGGAGGAAGGACGAAAAGGACGGACAGGGTCTTATGAGGCGCGGGTAGAAGAATTCGAGAGCCAAGAACTCCGGTGCATTGCAAGAGCGGTTGCAGATGTGAAGCCGGGCGAGCGTATTCGTAAGGAGGATATTGTGGATTCCCTCTTACATGAATTCAGCAGGGATAAAGTTGAGGAGGTCTTTACCCTGGCCCTGCACAAGGGGATGTTGGATAAATGGAAAAACGACTATGTGATCCCCATTCCCTCTATGCACGAATGGCTGATCTCCAGCTATGCCTGCATTTAGCAACCTGTGGATAAAGCCCGGAAAAATCTGAGAAATGCCTTTCGGGTTGGCTCTTGAGGATCAGACTACCCAAGATAGCCACAGAAGAGATGTTTGGCCATCTACAACACGCAGGTGTGCTGTCTAACTCTGTGATCATACTTATCCACGGGCTACTAGGCAAATTATTTCCTTAGCTTTCCCCCGCATCTGCACAGAGCCACTTGGTATCTGCCCTGATTTTGCGGTCTGGAGGGGAAGAATGCCGGGTAGATCATTCGGATGTATAGTGTGCAAATCAGTGGACAAAATCTGCTTCTTCTGGAAAAGGATAGAGAGGGGTTTGGTTGGTCAGGTTATTTGCTGATGTATTGAGAATATCTCTTTGTCTGGCGGCTTGTGACTTACGATGCATCCAATGGCCATACCGGGCAGTGGCGAAATAAGGGACATCTTGCAGCAGACTCGGTGTGGGTACTTCTGGTGAGAACAATTTCTGCAGTGTTGGTTTAAACCCGTTTGATACGGGAATCCATAGATCGTGGGGGCATCATGTCTCGTGGTTCGGATTCCCCGGGATAGATTCGTCTCAATTTTCTCAGTTCCTGTCGTGTGTAAACAAGAATTCAATCCCCCTGCAGTTCGTGTCAGGTTTGCTCCAAGCCCTACAGGCTATCTGCATATTGGTGGACTGAGGACCGCACTTTATGGCTACCTGTTTGCACGCAGACAGGGAGGCAGCCTAGTCCTTCGTATTGAAGACACGGATCGGACACGGTTTGTTGCAGATGCCGAGAATGATATTGTTCAGGCCTTGCAGTGGTGTGGATTAGAGGTTGACGAGGGGCCGGAACAAGGCGGCCGTTATGGCCCTTATCGGCAGTCGGAACGCCAGTCTCTGTACGTGAAATACGCAGAGTCGCTGGTGGCATCCGGGCATGCATACTATGCGTTTGATACGCCGGAATCCATTGCGGAACTTCGTAAAACCAGTGCAGCCTACGGGATTGGCACACGGCTCCAGATGGATAATAGCCTCACCCAATCCAGTGAAATTGTGCGGCAGCGTCTGGATGCAAAAGAATCACATGTCATTCGGCTGCGCGTCCCTGAACATGAAATCATACGGTTCCATGACCGGATCAAAGGGGAAGTCAAGGTTGCCTCTGAAAGTATTGATGATCAGGTTCTGATCAAGTCAGACGGTATGCCGACCTACCATTTAGCGAATGTGGTGGATGATCACCATATGGCGATTTCCCATGTCATCCGAGGCGATGAATGGATCCCGTCCACGCCCAAACATATTCTTCTTTATCAGATGCTTGGCTGGCAGCCGCCCGTAGTGGCACATCTGCCCCTGATCCTGAGCCCGACCGGCGGAAAACTCTCCAAACGAAGCGCAGAGCGTCAGGGGATTCCGATCAATGTACGGGATTACCGTGCACTCGGATATGAGCCGCAGGCGGTCGTGAATTTTCTTGCCTTCCTGGGATGGAATCCCGGATCCGAGGAGGAAGTATTCGGACTCAAAGAATTAGAACAGGTCTTCAGTCTGGAACGGGTTGGTTCCGCACCGGCACAATTTGATCTGAATAAACTGAATTGGTTCAATGGGCAGCATCTCCGACGGCTGGAGATTCCTGCACTTGCAGATCGGGTGCGATCCTATCTGGAAAAAGAGGGGATCCAGCGTCCAGATCATCATTATCTAGAAGATGTATGTCTTCTGGTTCGGGATCGCCTGGAGCATGCAAAGGATGTTGCCCACCGGTTCCGTTACTGCTTTGCAGATCCAGACGAATTTGATCCGGCCGGCGTAAAAAAACGGTGGAAGGTGGATTCCGCAGAGTTGGTGCAGGGGTATGCAGCTCGTCTGGAGTCCATCAAATCGTTTGACGAACAAACGCTCGAAACCCAACTCAGAGATCTGGCAGCGCAGCATGAAGTCGGAGCCGGCCGGATCATTCATCCCGTACGGCTTGCCGTCAGCGGAACCACGGCGGGGCCGAGCCTCTTTATGCTTCTGCGTGTACTGGGAAAGGATGCCTGCGTCCGTCGCTTACGCCATGCAGCGCACATTCTGAGCAAATGAAATGGTGCTCATAGAATATCCAGATCCCTACGCAATCCTTCGCCTCCCCGCGACAGGTAAAATTCCCGCATGGGCAGAACAGGGAGCATTTCGGTCCATTACGCGAACCCCGCACGAACTTTCTGTGATCTGCCAGGAATCCAGCATCCCGCCGGGGCAGGCAGCGGAGCGTGGATGGGTGCTGATGAGTTGTCATGGGCCGCTGGATTTTTCTGCCGTCGGGATTCTGGCGGAACTCACGGGGATCCTGGCAGAGGCAAATCTGTCAATCCTTGCGGTTGCCACCCATGACACCGATTATATTTTGACGCGTGATCCAGATACAGCCTGCACAGCACTCGAAAATGCCGGTCACGAAGTGATCCGGGCCAATTCTTCAGAGACAAGTTCCTGAACCTGTTTGGGGTTGGCTTTTCCATGTGAGCGCTTCATCACCTGTCCCACAAAAAAGCCCTTTAATCCAACCTTCCCCGCCGCATATGCCTGTACGCGGTCACTGTATTCCAGAAGTACGTCAGCAATCATTTTTCGGAGTGCTTCAGGATCGCTCAGAATGGAATCCTGCACACGGGCGAGCAGTTGCGTGGGAGATTCATCGGTGGTCAACATGAGCTTAAGGACTTCACGGGTCTCATGCGAACTGGCAACTCCGCAGTCAAACAGCTGGACTAGTTGCGAGAATTCATTGGGGCCAAACGGCAGTTCCGAGAGCGGGCGATCCCCGAGGGCGGGCAGAAGTTGATTGGCCATCCAGTTTCCAACCGATGCGGAGGGGGCAGATTCAGAGGCGTCTTCAAAGAATGCCTGCGCCCCGGGGATCTGGTAAATCGCCAGACCGGTTGCCGCACTCAGTCCGCTACGCTGCAGCCACTGCTTCTCGTCCGGGGTCAGGGCACGCTGCGCACTTTGCGGTTTATTTTTTTTGGGTGCAGCTGCGGTGGATTTACCTTTGGTTTTCGTGGAGGAGTCGCGAAGGGAAACAATCCGGTTAAAGATGGGGGGCGAGTTTTCAATGAATTTGGGATCCCGCCAGTAATATCCAAGGCGGACAAACTGGTATCTCTGATCCGGCGAATCCTCTGCAATACTAGGCTCAATACGCGCATGGCTGTGCTCAATGAGTGAAGAAGGGTTGAGCCCCGCCCAAAGTTCATCTTCCAGAACAGGTACAGAGAGTAAATGGTGATATTCCCGGACGATGACAGGGAGTGACCGCCGGGCATCCACCCAGTGGATGGTTCCCTGGGGTTTTCGCCGCGAAGCCGGTGAAGAATCCGATCCACTTCGTGATCCTTTCAGCAGTTCGCAATAAAGGTGCATCACCTTCCCGTGTTCATTTTTTTCAACACGGGTGCAGCGGACGATGTATGCATGGCGCAAACGAACCATTCCTCCCGGTGTCAGTCTTCGGAATCCTTTGGGTGGATCCTCCGAAAAATCGTTTCGCTCAATCAGAATTTCGTTGGAAAACGGGAGGGAGCGTGTCCCCTCTTTCGCGATGTCATGCGGCCAGTAAGGGGCCTCGATATCCTCTTCATGATCTTCGGGCAGGTTGGTCAGCGTGACGGGGAGCGGATCCTGTACACAGTGAATGCGCGGCGCGTGTTGATTCAGATTATCCCGGATACAGTATTCAAAAAGGGCAGGATCGTGTGTGCTGTCCACTTTGGTCGTTCCGGCCGATTCGCAAAAAATCCGGATGGCTTCCGGACGTATCCCCCTTCGCCGGAGTCCCGCCAGGGTGGGCATGCGCGGATCACTCCAGCCATCAACGACATGTTCGTTAACCAGATTCAGCAGTTTCCGCTTCGAGGTCACGGTGTATTCCATGTTCATTCGGGCAAACTCATATTGCCGGGGACGAGGATCGATCTCAAGCGCATCCAGATACCAGTCATAAAGAACCCGGTTGGTAGAAAATTCCAGAGTACAGATGGAATGTGTAACCCCCTCAATGGCATCTGACTGCCCATGTGCCCAGTCATAGAACGGGTAGATGCACCACTGATCTCCTCTGCGATAGTGAGTTGCGTGGCGAACACGGTACATCAGCGGATCGCGCATCTTCATGTTTGGGTGGGCCATGTCAATCTTGGCACGAAGGACACAGGCACCATCATGAAACTGCCCTAGACGCATGGCCTCGAACCGTTCCAGATTTTCTTCCGGCGGGCGGTCGCGATAGATGCTGTGGCTTCCCGGTGAAGTGACGGTGCCCCGCATACTCCGGATCACGTTTTCCGAAGAGTCGTCCACATACGCCAATCCCTTTCGGATGAGCCGGCAGGCCCACTCATAAAGCGTTTCAAAATAATCAGATGCATAGTACTCGTGTTCCCCCCAGTCAAAGCCCAGCCATTTCAGATCACGCCTGATGGCATCCACGTATTGCAGGTCTTCGGTTTCCGGGTTCGTGTCATCAAAACGCAGATGACACTGTCCGCCGAACTCGGCGGCTAACCCAAAATTCAGAGTGCTGCTTTTCGCATGTCCGATATGCAGAAATCCATTCGGCTCGGGTGGAAACCGCACCACAATACGCGGATATGTCCCTGTTTCAAGGTCCCTGTTGATGATCGTTCGGATAAAGTCGTTGATCGTTGAGTGTGGTGTCATTGGTTCAGAGTTGTAAAAGGTTTAGCAATATTGGATGCAATCGAATTCACGCAATGCGACAGTACAGATTTATCCGTATTCAGTGGATTTTCTTGTTCCATCATCCCATTATAAGAAGAGTTACAGTTAAGATTAAATGTTTTGGTTTAGGTATGCGAAGATCACCAAAAGGCATCAAGACTGAGAATTATGGAAACAGCGGGTCTTTGCCGGGTGCCATGTAGCCGCGTTTCTTGTTCTGCCTTCGAAGTCCTGACAGGGTATAGATATTACTCTTCAGCTGGTTGCACGGACCGCAAAGTAAGATGCGGTTGGTGATGTGATTCATTCCACCATCGGATCGGGGAGTATTATGATCAAGTTGCAAATAGCATGGATCATCAAATTCCCGATCACATCCCTGACACCTGTACCCATACTGATCTAACAGATAGGCATACATCTCTGCACGCGACCAGCGCGGACCTTCCGGCTCTTTTACGCGCTCCTTTACACGCAGGAAGGGGACAGCCGCCTCCTGATCGTCCGTCCGCTCAGGGAGTTGATCGGTAAACAGGATCTCTTCGGTAAAGATATGGGCGGATCTGGATGCGTTCCCTTTTTGGGTCAACCCCTGCTTTGCAAGTTGTTCGAGAACAACGTCCCTTGAGTTCTCCCAGATATCAATTCCCACCCACTGCCGGTTCAATTTTTCGGCGGCAACCAGGGTCGTGGCACAGCCGGCAAAGCGATCACAAATCATGTCGCCCTCATTGCTGCTGGCCTTGATCAGGCGTTCATAGAGTTCCAGTGGTTTCTGAGTCGGGTAACCGGTGCGTTCGTTTGCATGCGCCTGAATGGGCAAAATATCCCCAAACAGATCACTCATATAACGCCCCTTCAGCGTTGAAAGATATTTCTTGTAGCGCGGTTTGCCGCCTGCTTTCTTGGGCCAATAAATCAGTCCCGCTTCATCCAGTGCCTCGTATTTTTCAAGGGGATTGAGTTCTTCGTAATGATCGGACAACCGACGTTGCAGTTCCGGCGGAAATTTTGTGTGTACCGGTGGATCCCACGCTCTTCCCGGGGCAGGTAATACCCCCTTGAATGGAAGATACGCAGACGGGCCGCCGGCCTTTCCCCCGGCAAGATCTGCTGGTTGCCACGGGCCGAACTCATCACGTTTCCAGTCTTTCCCGTAGTCCTCGTCAAACGGTTGATACAGCTGATTCCATGTGGAATTCTTTCCACAAACGTAATACAGTATACGATCACAGTTACTGAGGTATTTCGTTGGATTCAATCCTTTTCCTCTCGCCCGATGCCAGATGATATCATTCTTGAAGTTTTCCGATCCGAAGATGGCATCCATGGCGGCTTTCAGGTAATGACTGGCAGTGGGATCACAGTGGAGATAGATACTGCCCGTGGATTTAAGGATCCTTCGTATTTCAAGCAGCCGCACCGCCATGAAGCAGAGGTAGGCGCCCATGCCTTCAGAGTGTGCATACCGGGCGGACTTAATCACCTCCATTAATTGGGGATAGTCATCTTTGAGCTGGTCAACCCATTTTTCATGGATATCTTTCTCCCACCTCCACCGGTCCTGAAACTTTGCTCCGGCGGCAAGGCTTTCCGGGGTTGCGTGAAAATCACGCCCCTTATTGAAGGGGGGATCGGTCGCAATCAGATCAACACTTTTACTGTTCATTGCGCGGAGAAAGCGCAGGTTGTCTCCGTGGAACAGGGTGCGATTTTTCCAATTAGTGTGATTGTCAGGTGAAATTTTCATGAACCTGTTCCCAGATATACGGACATCCTTCGTCTAACGGCGATAATTCGTACAGTATGTTGCCCGAATTGGGTCCCATCCCTTCTGCATTTTTTGCTCAGGCAACCGCCATGGAAGACAGCACTGGACATGCCTGCTTCGAATCCGCCTATGAAGAACATCCGCGAAACCATTCAAGATCAGATCCTCTAAAAATAGGGAATTATATCTATCAATAACAACTTACTGCATAGTCTTTTTGGTGCTTCATCACCTGTTGCCCGGTTGCAGGCTTGCGCTCCGCAATGACAGGTCTTACATAGGCTCCACAACCCGTTCGGCACAGTTCGTGCCAGGACGCCATCCCCGACGCCCGGATATTTACGGACGCGTTCGTGTCCGCATTCGCTTGGTACC
>JAJEFL010000025.1:0-33154 GCA_022820435.1 Rhodothermales bacterium | reverse complement strand
GAATCTTCCGCTTCAAATCAGGGCGTATCGCTTCAGGTTGATATTTCCAGTGCAACGGCAGAGCGTTTTGGACTGACCGGGACCCCGGCATTTTTTGTGAACGGCTACCTGCTGAACGGTGCACATCCGGTGGAAGCCTTTAATGATCTGATTGCCCGGATCAAGACGGACCTGTAAGCGCCATAGGGTGGATTCGCAGATGATCCTGCCCCAATCAGAGGTTACGGAAAAGATCTAACTGCGTCCAGTAGTCTTCCTGTGAATTTTGCTCGTCTCCAGGGATTTCTTCGGCCTTGGAGGCGGCAGGCGAAGTTTGGTCTGCGCCGGGAGCCGGCTTTGGGGGGGTATATTTTTTATAAGCTTCTCCGATCATGTTGAGGATGCCCTGCGCATTTTCGCGAGCTTTTCCCTCCGGAATGGTATTGAGCCGGCCGTTCCATTTCTTGTATTCACTGCGAAGGTGTTTTCGGATTTTGGCAATATCCCAACTGGTGTCAATTCCAAGTAATTCGTCAGTTGCGGACGCAGCCTGGGTTTTGATCTCAAATTCGAGCATTTTATGCTCCCGAAACTTTGCAATCTCCTTTGGATCAAGGTTGGCGTTATCGGTGATTTTGCGGATAAGACGCAACTGGTCGGCATGGGCAATCCCGTTTGAAGACATGACTTCATAGCAGAGATCCAGGAGTTCCCGCCAAAGATGGGGGCTTGCGTCCTTATCTAATCTCTTCAGGAGCCGATCCGTGTCAAAGGTCTTATTCTCTTTGGCTCTCGAAAGTGCACGGCTTAACATACCCCGATAAGATGTGGAGCGTCGTTTTTTATCCAGTCCGTCAAAGTTGAATCGGGAATTTGACATCCACCATTTTATTCGATCCCGAAAGACATCAATTTCCTTGGTGTCAAGTTCGCCATCGGCGACGGCCACCGCCACCGCCAGCCGCAGGGCGACTGATTCAAGTCTCCGGTGCCGACTTGCGGTTTCAGTATATCCTTCCATTCGGAGGAGACATTGAAAGGTCATCTCTCCGGTCCACAGGAGTCCGTCAAAACCATCCACGATCTCTCCAACCATAATTTCCACCTCCTCAATAACATCCACGAGTCGCACGACCACCCGGATATTTCGGAATCCCCAGTGGGGGCCAATCAAAAAATCGGGCATAAAGCCCCCGATGGGCAGCCAGGAATTGATCACCTTTGCTCGTGGGTAGCTATCTCGGACATTTTCACGGGATTGGTAAACCGGGGTATAGATCTCCTGAAGCAGGGGCTCGGCCGAAAGGATTGCAAGATCCCGACTTCCGCTGCAATCAAAAAGGGACACCACAAAGTCGACATCCTTACGATACGCACAGTCCGGGAGTCTCCCCTTCACCGCAATTTGAAAAAAATCGCCATCCTCCACACCTAAGCGTTCGACGCGAATTCGAAGGGAAGAACCATCAGGAGCGTTGGGCATTGGGGGCAAGTTTCTAGTTTTGCATGGTTTTGTGGAGTCTGAATTTCAGGCGATATTTGCAGATCCCGGTTCTATTCAGACCTCCTCCAAATTTAAGGTTTTTTATGGGATCTATCACAGGATTTCGCCGGGGTCTCAGGATTTTTTTTGTGAAGTGTAATCTTTGTATGCTTCCCCGATCATATTGAGCATGATCTGGGCATTCTGTCGCGCTTTTCCTTCCGAAACCATGTTGAGGCGGCTGTTCCATTTCTTGTACTCCCCTTGAAGGTGTCGTTGAATCTTTGCCAAATCCCAATCCGCATCTATGCCCAGTAACTCTTCTATGGGAGTCTGTTCCTGATTCCTGATCTCCAGGTCAACAATTTTTTGATCACGCAGTTTCTGAATTTCGTTTGCGTCAATCCCGGATGCATCTCCGATTTTACGGAGGATGAGCAACTCGTCTATATCTGCAATGCCATCGGCCGCCATTACCTCCATGCACAGTTCTAGCACCTCATACCAGAGTTTCTGATCTCTATGGCGGCGCAGGCGGTTTAGCAGGTCATCCGTATTGATCTGACGATCTTGTGCCTTTGTCAGTGCACGCTGGATCATTTTTTCATAGGATTTTGTCCGCTGCGCTTCAGTCAGGCCGTCATAATACGACTCGGCCCGCTCAAGCCACTGCTTAATTTTTTGCTGCAGGACCTGGAGTTCATCTGCATCCATGGCACCATCTGCCATCGCAATGGCGGCGGCCAGTTTAACCATGACCGCTTGAAGTTTTCGACGCTGCTTTTCAAATCCAATATACCCGGGTTTCCCCAGGGAGCAGGCGAACTCGGCTTTTCCTGTCCAAAAAATTCCCTGCCTCCCTCCAATGACGCTCCCGTTCCGAATAATCACACCGGCATGCACATCAACGAGTCTCACCACGGCGACCAGCTGCCGGTGTCCTCCATGCGGTCCGAGCATTATGTCTGGAATGAAGATTCCGACGGGGGTCCAGATACGAAGCCCCGTTCCCGGTGATATGTCTCCCACCTTTACACGGTCATCATAGGCGATGGTGTACGGTTCCTGAAAGGCTTCCACGGCCGAAAGAACCGGATGTAATTCGTCCCCTGTGCAATCAAAAACGGATACAATCAGTCCGGCAGTCTCGCCGTAGGCTTCAAAGGGAAACGGTCCCTTCACCTCAATTTGTTTTGCCACCAGGTCATCCGCCGTGACTTCACGGACGCGAACCTCCATGCAGGCAATCTGCGGGGGTTCTCCCTCTTCTTCAGCATTGCCGCTGAAGTCCCCTCCAAGAAAGAGCCAGAAAAGTAAAAAAACAACTGCGACCAGAATCAGGCATACGGTCATGGATTGCGGGGAATTGCCTACAGGCCCTTCATCAGATCCACGGTAATCTCGTTCTTCTCGCCAGATTCAACATCCTCAAAATGGCAGTGCATGATCTGGTTGATGTCATATTCATAGGTCACCCGAATTTCCTGCCCGGCAGGTCTTCCCGGGGGCAGTTTCAGGTTGGTCTGACCAATGATCCGGACAAACTTTGGATCGTAGTCCAATTCTGCATGATCACATTCGGTAATGCTGCAGTCCACGGTGGTCTGGTCGTCCGAAACCGTCGTATAGGACTCGGTCATGGAGCAGGGAATCCGTGTCCCCTTTCGTATGATGATAGAATTGATTGCGAAGGGTTTTTCCAGTTCAGCGTCCCAGGAGAGTGCCTTGGTGCCAAAATTTTTGTTTGCCACATCCTGAACACTCAACTCTGCCGCCGAGACCTGCTGGAGTTTTGTAAGGACATCCTGATCTGATCGATGGCCGGCATACAGTGCGGCCCCCAATGCAACGACCTCGTCTACATTCGCAATACTCAGGGGTTCACATCCAAAGACATCCTCTACGCACTGCTGAACTGCAGGAATCCGTGTACTGCCTCCGGCAAGGATTACACCATCCAGTTGCACTGCCTCCAGGTCTGCACCATCCAGCGCATTTTCGCAGCACAGCTGGATCTGGGTCACAAAGTTGGAAATACTGTCTTCAAACTCCTTTCGTGTCACTTCAATGACCTGGCCCCTCGCAAAAAAACTGACTTTGTCGCGGCGCGACAGGGAGTGTTTCATATCCTGAATCCTGCCCAGATCAAACCCCTCATGATTCATGCTCTGGATGGAGATCTCTTCGCCGGTCAGTGTTTCATATTTCTCTTTCAGGACCATTTGCAGCGCCTCATCGAAGTCTACTCCGCCCAGCCTTGCAATGCCGTCACTCCAGATGACATTGACCGACTTCCCGTCAAACCTTGCGATAGTAATATCAAACGTGCCACCGCCCAGATCAAAGACCGCATACGTTCCTGCCTCATTCAGTTTGCCGGAATAGGCATAGTAGAGGGCGGCGGCGGTCGGCTCATTAATGATGTTAGCGACCTCCAGCCCTGCATCCTTGGCGGCATCCATGGTCGCCTGTCGGGCCTCGTTACTGAAATTTGCAGGCACGGTAATGACCACCGGTGCAATGGGGCCGACAGATTTCCGGGTATAGTCAGCCAGATATCGAAGCAGATGACTGCTCAGTTCCACCGGAGTCAGGCGGTGTTCTGCAATCTGATAGCCTCTGGAGGTACCCATCTCCCGCTTGAAGCGTGCGGCAGAAGACTTCTGCTCCATCCCATGGTCGGCGGCCCACTGTCCGCGGGCATCCGATCCGACCCGCCACTCACCGTGAATAAGCGCAACACAGGAAGGCAACAGGTATTTCCCATCCTGATCCGGCACCATTACAGGTCGGCCAAATTCATCAAATTGTGCGACTGCGGAGTATGTGGTCCCCAGGTCAATTCCTACGACTGAACTCATGAAAGTTATTGTTCGGGTTTAAATCTGTAAATGGCCACACGTGCCGGAATCAGGACTTCTTTCTCGTTGCCGCCTTGCATGAAATAGCCCGGTTCCAGGATTTCAACAATCTGGCAATCATCCTCCGCTACGGTGGTGATTAAAATTTTTGGATGCTCAGCAACCCCAAAGGCGGACCGGTAATCACTGCCAATCTCCGGCTGAAACTGCTGTACATCACACTCCTGCAACGCGTCCATCATCAGAGATTGAATAGACTCCAAATGATCTGCCGGGCCCGTTGTACTCTGCAAAAAATACTGGATCGCCTGATCCACGCGTATGAAGCGGGTGACAAATTTACGAAATACTGTGTTATCATGGCCTCTTTGCAGACGTTTGATTTCCAGATCCCGCTGATCCAGTGCACTGCGCAGAGTTTTAAGCGCGGATGCAAAATCTCTGGCGATATCACTCTGGTGGATCGACTGCTCCGCAAGTGTGGACATGGAAGCTGCCATTTGGACAAATTCTTCCAGCCGCTTCTGGATGGACATCCATTGATCGATATACGGATCCGCGTCCGGTTCATCTTCTTCCGTCTCTTCGGGGATATTATTTTTCCTGAATGCTGCGATCAGCACTGCACCGGTTCCCAGTACTGCCAATCCCCCAAGTCCTATAATCATCCAGAGAGGGAGTGAACTCCATGATCCAGGGGGATGTTCAGCAGAAATTGCTGCTTCGCTGCCGGTGCAGTTGTCAAGTCCGAGCACGGTGGGGATTCTGCGCAGCCATAATTGCACGGTGGCAGTGGATGGGGTACACAGTTGTGTTTCCGTGGCAGAAAGCACCTTCAGATTTGCGAGCGAAGAGAGTTCATCGGGGATGGGTCCATAGAGAGGGTTTCCGTCAATGCGCAAGAACTCAAGCTTCGTGAAGGATCCAAGTTCAGTGGGCAGAATCCCGTCAAGGTGATTCAGTTCAAGTCGCAGTGCCTGGATCAATCCATCCTCAATGGTAATGCCATGCCAGTCTTCAACGGTTTCGGCTTTTAGGCGATTTTCAAAATTCCAGCCGGTATTGGCAATCCAGTGGTCACCATCCGTCGCGAGATAGAGTCTCTTGAGTGCCTCCCATTCTTCTTCCAGCAGGCAGGCATATTCCGGGATTGGGGCATCTGCAACTTCGGTACTTCGCCGATCAATGCAGAGGCC
This sequence comes from Rhodothermales bacterium, assembly GCA_022820435.1. GTDB lineage: Bacteria > Bacteroidota > Rhodothermia > Rhodothermales > Bin80 > Bin80. The sequence goes on along the minus strand of JAJEFL010000025.1, from coordinate 27,635 downwards.
CGTTTGTTCTAAATAGAAGTCAATGGCCGCCGTCCGACTTGAATCTGTCAGGGAAAGAATTCCTGATAGATCCGGGTTCTCCCCTACCCATAACCAGCCCAAATTCGGGAGATTCAGTACACGCTGCGGGATGGGACCAGATAGCCGGTTCGCATGTAACCAGATCCCCTGGAGCTGCTGCAAATTTCCCAGACCCTCTGGAATCATGCCTTCCAGACGATTCCCCCGCAGGTTTAGATATTCAAGATGAACCAGATTCCCGATCTCACCGGGGATCGGGCCCGAGAACTGGTTTTGCTGAAGATGCAGTTTGACTAGCGCAGTAAGCGTCCCGATCCAGGAGCCAATGGAACCGGATAAATCATTTTCCTGGAGATCAAGGACACGCAGATGCGACAGATTTCCCATTTCAGCGGGAAGAATCCCCGATAATCCATTATTTGAGAGATCTAATTCGGTAACGCGCCCGTCTGTAAGTGTGACACCATGCCATGTGGTTAACTGTGCAGGAGGGGGAGGATCTTCAGGCGTGACATCCCAATTGGAATTATTTGTCCAGTTTTCCCCGCCGGTTTCGATATAGAGGGCTTTTAGTCCCTGCCAGTCAGATCTGTTTCCTGCCGGTTTACTTTGCTGTGCAGTGCTCTGAGGAATTACGATCAAAGAGGTCAGAAGCACTGCACCGGTGACATGGCAGGTCAAATTTTGCACGAACATCATTCCCGTAAGCAACAGTGACATGGTTGCATCCAATGGACAAGGTATAATCGTCACGTTTGATATTCGGCGCAGGGTTCGGACCAGCAAAATACGCCATGGGGGTATGTTTTTGCAATCATCAACGGTTCCCAGGTTGTATGCCAAGCGGCGGGTTGACAGAAAATATAACAAAAAAGTCCCGTCAGCGGTACTGCCGACGAGACTTAATATCGTGACATCTCTCAATGCCATGACACTCATTCACCCGACAGTTCTATGCGATGGCGGGGCCAAGGGTTCCATTGGAAAACAAAGATTCAGATCCCGAGTCCACCGGTGACTTCCAGTGTATGTCCGGTGATGTAACCGGCCAGAGGGGATGCCATAAGAAGAATTCCCGCCGCGGCTTCATCCGTGGTGCCGGGTCTTTTCAGGGGGATCGCAGCAAAGGAGGCATCTCTCACCTTTTGAGGAATCCCCAGGGCAACTTCCGTTCCTTCAACTGCAAGCGTATGTCCTTCATCCAGCGGGCGTGTCAGTCTTGTATCAATGAACCCAAACGCAACCGCATTGCACCGGATGCCAAAGATGCCCCATTCCCGGGCAATGGTCTTGGTCATGCCGATCACCCCCATCTTGGCCGTCGCATAGTTGATCTGTCCGATATTGCCGTGGAGCCCTGAGGTGGAGGAGACATTCACAATACATCGGTGAGGATGCGAGTGTCCGATGTGCATTTCCTCTTTTGCCAGAGGGCGCCATATTTGTGCGATTGCACGGATTAAACGGAAGGGAGCCATGGTGTGCACCTCCTGGATTTGGTACCACTGCTCGTCGGTCATCTTATGCACCATCCCATCCCAGGTAAATCCCGCATTATTGACCAGAATATTGAGATGTCCACATTGATGGAGCACCTGCTGAATCAGTTGTTCAGGAATTTCAGGATCCGTCACATCGCCGGGCACGGGCCACGCGGCGAGCCCCGCTTCCCGGATCGTGCGTGCAGCGGATGTACACGCATCCGCATCCAGATCATTTATGAATACCCGTGCTCCCATCCTGGCAAACTGCTGCGCGGCAGCGAGCCCGATTCCGTTTGCAGCTCCTGTAATTAAGACAACCTGGTCATCAAACATGTTTCGTGAGGTCTGTCGATCTGATGATGAAAAATATGGGGCTTATATACCTGAGTGTCCATACCTGGGGGACTTTTTCCAGTCAGTTGGATAGAACGGATACAATCAGGAAGGAGAGTCCCTCCCTGACTGCCTGCACAATATCATCCGCTTGATGCCATGCCCGTTAAGGATTGTAAGACAAATCCCCCTGTTGGTTCAGGGACATGTCAATACGTGACGGCAAAATTTCGGTTACGGGGAGACCAGAAAGTATATCCGTTCCTATACGCATTGGCGGGAGCCAACCGGTATCTCTGGAATGCGGCGCTGGCAAAAGCCAAGGAAGATTACGAAGCAACCGGACAATCCCGGACCTCCCAGTTTGATTTCTACACATGGTATAAAGTACACAAGGATACGGTCGCACCATGGCTAAGAGAATATCCTGTAAACGCAACTCGCACTGGACTGGAGGATCTGGCGGATGCCTGCAAGCAGTTCTTCAAGACAGATCGCAAGCGCAAAAGGAACGGTGAAGAATCCGGGCAGGAAGGTGAAGCAGAAAGCAGGACTGAACCGCTTGATACTGGGAACAGGATGGGCGATACTGGAGCAGTTCCTGCGGGAGCGAGGCCTGGTGATCAAGGTGCCCCCGCATTATACATCGCAGACATGCAGCAAGTGTTCCTGTGTGAACGCAAAGAATCGGCAAAGGCAGTCCGATTTTCTATGTCTGGCGTGCGGGTACCAGGCGAATGCGGACACGAATGCGTCCGTAAATATCCGGGCGTCGGGGATGGCGTCCTGGCACGAATTGTGCCGAACGGGTTGTGGAGCCTATATAAGACCTGTCATTGTGGAGCGCAAGCCTGCAACCGGGCAACGGGTGATGAAGCACCAAAAAGAACATGGTGCCCATGGGCACTCATGTATATAATTCCCTTAGATTTACCTCAACAATAATGCTCATTTTTCTCGGAGTCCGGTGCACCATTTCCCATGACTCCCATCGAATTCCATTTGTCAACACCGGGGTTGTCTAGCGTCAACTGAGAAGGCGGCGGTGACAGTTCGCAGCCTTTGCCTCTACAACAGCAAGGCAATTTCCTGCGGTGGACAAGAGGATATAGTCAATTTTATTGCCATTAGCCCGATGTTCCAAGCGGACTCTTTTCGGATCTCTAACATCCCATCCCGGTGCAGTCAGGATGACATCAACAATCAGTGATCACGTTGCGGTTTCGTTCCCACTCAGATATTCAATATGATCAGCCAAGGTCTTCCGGGCTTCCCTGATTTTCTGTTCTAATGAAGGCATCGGTATCGGTGCATCTGAATTAAGTTCATCATCAACCATATTGCAGTTCCTGATTAAATTCACCAGTAAATCAGCGCCAAACTGGTTGAGATCAATCTTGGATTAATTTATGGGGTAAATCGTTGGCTAAATCAGCATCTTTGTTTTGGTAGTAACCACGGCGGCGTGCTTTGGCTTTCTGACGTTCTGATATGATATCCGTTTCAGAATAGTCTTTAGCCCACCGAATCAAACCTTTTGTAATCCAGTAATGAGATCTGCAGGGAGAACTCCAGTTTCCAATAGATGGCGCGATGGAAACCGTATGGCCATCGTAGGTAATCTCCCATTCTGCCGGACCGAAGGGAGTCACCACCTCCTCTCCACATCCACAGGCACAACGGTGAACCGCTGTACCATAACGAATAGAGACATAAAGGATACCGTCCTCAAGTTTTCTGGGTATATGCTCCACGAACTCATGATGGAATTTCATTTGTATCACAGGCTATAGTTTTCGGTTGATCATGTGGTGCAATGTTGCGATATTAAACTCTGATCTTCAAGCATGAAATTATAGTTTGAGGATAAGGAATAGGAGGTAATGGTGGTCATGTCTGCTCATCTGAGTCAATATGATCGCTGGTATTACATCAGAATTGAGATATAACACATCACCTCAATCAAAGGCTAAGTGACTACATATACCCTTCCACAGATACGAAATTTGACCGATGTTCGTTCCCGTTAGTGATTCATGATTTTTCGCAGGTTTATTTGGGGGACATCTATAAGTAACCTTCGCCGAAGATCGGCATAAAATTCCATGTCTCTGTCGGACCAGTGTATTAATGTCAACTAAGTCAGCACACTGGCATTTGGTCCCATGTGCGACCGTCTAATACGCGCCCTGCACGTTTTTTTAAGACTCCTCCCCACTGTTTGAAGAAAAATGGGACATCCTTCTGCAGACAGCTGTCACGAATTTCCCGGACCCAATCCGGCTCCATGGGTCTTGCACCCGGCCCAGATTCTCCGCCAACAATGACCCAATCAATCCCATTCAGAGGAATACCAGAAAGAGGACCAAGCAGTGGCTCAAGTGACAAAAATTTGGTTTGTGCCCCAGTGGCTCTGAGTTCTTCAAGGCGAAACTGCCAGCGCTGCGACTCAATGCTGGTCCCAAGCCAAATGTTTGGGCTCCATGTTAGGTGCTGATTGAGATTGAGAACACGATTTGGCCTTTTTGTGAGTACCTGAAAAGTATGATGCGAGGCTTGGTTCATTGTTTCAAAAACGGCTTTGATGAACGACAAAGAAACCTCCTCATGGAAGAGATCAGACATCGAATTGACAAAGACGAGGCGTGGTTTACGCCATTTCAACGGATCTTTGAGTGTGGAGGGATGCAAGGTGACGGAGAATCCGTTGCGGTATTTGTCCACCCCCATCGCCTGAAGCCGCTTCGCCATACGATCCGCGTAGCAGAATTTACATCCATGGCTGATCTTGGTACAGCCTGTAACCGGGTTCCAGGTTGTCTCTGTCCATTCAATGCCGGACTGTGTTGACATCACGAAGTCCCCATTTTAGACAGATCCAGAAGATGTTTCGCAATGCTCTTTGCGGTTCCAATCGCCTTACCACTGTCGCTTCCAACGCAGAAGATGAATTCGTATAGTTTTGAATTTTTAGAATTCTTAAGTTCAATGGATTCTTCAAGCAACCTGCGCTTGAATAGTCCTCGCAACCGACCCTTATAGATATTGATCAGGTTCTCAACACCTGACTGTCGCTCAATGTTACGTTCTTTGAATAATTCTGTTTGCGAACTTCTATGATAAAGGCCTCGCCAGCTCTCATCACCATAAACCCGGTTTAGCGTATCCGTCCATTTCGGATTAATCTCATCGGGAATGTTTGATGTTGGTAGCATTCGTGCGACTGCAAATGTAGGAAAAAGAATCCAGATATCAAGTGCTTTATAGCCGGCAATTGCCTCCAATGTGACCCAGTTAACTTGCGCCCCGAAAGGATCAAGGAATAGCACCCCTCGCCATTTCTTCCAATCCATCTGAAGATTTTGAAGATAAGCATTCGCATCGGCATTCACGATGGTAACGTTTCTATTCGGTCTGCTCCTCTTTAAGGACTGTAAACGGTCGCATTTCCCTTCGTCTTGTTCAATAAAGATCAACTCATCAAAGGGTTTGTCGGCTATATCCATGGCAATTTTAGCGGATCCATCTCTAAATGAATGCCAATCTGTTCGGTCAGAGCCCTGCATTTTAAGTTCCAGCGATCCTGAACCGGCGAACGCGTCGATGTACAGTAAATCGAAAGGCTGATTCTTGAGCGCAGTCGTATACGCATCAAGATATCTTTCCATGATATCAAGTTTTGTTTCGGTCCATGCACCGCCAAACGGATCCATGTTTTTGCCTTTTATGCCTTAAAAAATTCGTTGACAACAATGTGGATTCTGATATAATATACATAAATTAACGTAAAAAAATTCCATATCTCCAAATCTGGAATTCCGGTGGTATGGAGTGCTGCGTCAGTTTTGTATTGGTGGATGATCACATGGGGCAGGGAGCAGGAGGGTTGAGCACCTCGCAAACCATCCGGGGGGATGCAGGCGGATGTCCGGTGAGCACAAAAGCACAGCATTCCCCCGGATCTGCCGGGGGAATGCTGGCTCAATCGGTTCAGCACTGCTATGCCACAGTGACGGATGAATCAAGGTAGACATCCTGGATTGCGTTCAGGATGCCAACGCCATCGTCCATCGGACGCTGGAATGCCTTCCGTCCGGAAATCAATCCCATACCGCCAGCACGCTTGTTAATTACCGCAGTCTTGACCGCCTGCTGTAAATCATTGGATCCAGATGCACCGCCGGAGTTGATCAGCCCGCAACGCCCCATATAGCAGTTGGCAACCTGATACCGGGTGAGGTCAATCGGATGGTCGCTCGCCAGTTTTGTGTAAATGCGCTCATCAAACTTGCCGTAACTGGATCCACCATAATTCAACGCTGCATACCCTCCATTGGAGGTGGGCTGTTTCTGTTTAATGATGTCAGCTTCAATGGTCACGCCCAGGTGGTTTGCCTGACCGGTGAGGTCGGCAGATGCCTCATGGTTGACACCATCAATCTTGAAGGCGCTGTTGCGTACATAACACCAGAGAATCGTCAGCATCCCAAGTTCATGAGCATACGAAAATGCTTCCGTTACTTCCTGAATCTGCCGGTTGGACCCCTCTGACCCAAAATAAATGGTGGCCCCGACCCCAATACAGCCCATATCCCATGCATTCTGGATGCTGGCAAAAGGGATCTGGTCATGTGTATTGGGGTAACTCAGCAGTTCGTTGTGATTGAATTTCAGGATGAAAGGAATCTTGTGCGCATACTTGCGTGCGACAGCCCCCAGAACACCATACGTGGAAGCCACGCCATTACAGCCCCCTTCAATTGCTAGGCGGACAATGTTTTCGGGGTCAAAATATACGGGGTTTGGTGCGAAGGACGCACCTGCGGAATGTTCAATTCCCTGATCAACAGGAAGGATGGATACGTAGCCCGTTCCAGCCAGTCGCCCAGAGTTGAACAGGGTATGCAGTGAGCGCAGCACACGGGGATTCCGGTCTGAGTCTGCCCAGACAGCGTCCACAAAATCAGGCCCTGGAAGATGCAGGTTCTCGTGCGGGATTGTGGTGCACATATGCGTTAAAAGATATTCTGCTGAATCCTCAAGGATGTCAGCAATTGTGGGATTAAGCACTTCAGACATTGGTAAAGAAATTGATTGAGTTCGAATTTAACGTATAGAGTGATGGAATCACCCATTCAGGGGCTTCTACGCTTTGAACCCGTTAATTATTCCGCAGGCGGAATTCATCGGGTACGCTCAAAGGAGTTTTTAGCCAAGTTTCAAGGTTTCGCCCGATATGTGATGCCAGTAATACTCCCTTGGATCCCAGCCCCGTCAGGATCCAGACATTGCGGGTTAACTGGCCGACCATCGGGAGTCTGGTTGCAGGAACGCCAACCCGGATCCCCGCAGATGCACCTAAAATTTTTGCCGATGCCACAGAAGGGATCATGCGCTTTGTTAGAGCAAGGATTTTTGTAATCCCCTCATTTGTAGGTTCCAGATTCTTGTAGGAGTGTTCATAGGTGGTTCCGAGAATCAGTTTGTTCCCGGCGGGAACTGCGTAGCCGGCCCCGCTGACCGGAAGTGGCAGATCAGCGGACATGGATACATGCACAAGTTGCCCCTTGGTGCAATGCAAGTACAGGTTTTTCAGTTTTGAGAGGAATTGGTATTCAGCACCGACTGCAAGAATCAGTTTCCTTGTTTGCAGGGAAGTCTCTGAGTCCAGCATTACGGTGACCTCTGATCCATGGTCTTCCCAATCGGTAAGATTCTGATGGATCACATTGCAGCGGGGCATCAGTGTGGTGGCCATTTGATCCAGCAACTTTGATATATCCGCCACCCCTCCCTTTGTAATGGTCGCGCCGAACGGGGCTGTGATGGATGGATACATTTCATCGATCTGGTCGGACTCAAGCCAGATCAATGAATCCGGATTGGTTTGGGAGATTACAAAAAAAAGTGAAGCCTGGGTCTCGTTGAGGGCAGGGCGCAGAATCCCGCATGGATTGTACGTCTCAAGTGCATTCGCCCGGTGCAGCGTATGCTGAAAATCCTCATAAGCGATCCAGGCATTCGGAAATCCTCCCATGCGCTGTCCTGCCAGCGGGTTGACCAGTCCCGCGGCAACAGTAGAAGCTGCCGGAGCCGTTCCAGAGAGTAACATGACGCTGTTTGATTCGGAAAGCCACAATGCTGCACAGCTGCCCCCGAGTCCAGATCCCGCAATGATGACATCAACCATTTACTTTTGAATCTAACGGGAACAGCTTTCCGTGATTGGAGTAGTACCGTAACATTGCACTAGTGCCCGTAGCTCAGCTGGATAGAGCGTCTGACTACGGATCAGAAGGTCGGGGGTTCGAATCCTCCCGGGCATACAAAGGCAGTCGTCAGGGGGATACTGGAAAATAGGTGTCTCCACAGGCGATTTTGGATAGATCAGAATCGGGTTTTCGGTTGACTGAATGCCGAATTCTGGCGGGTTCCACTCTCATGGTCGCCGTCAGTCAGAGGCATCGTAAACTGTTCCCCGCCAACACTGCTTGATGGAATATCGGGAATTTCTTAAATTGATTCAGGTGAATGCGAACTTCGCCAAGGTATGAGGTTACTCCTGCAGTAATTTTTAACACCAATCATCATCTTATACGATTTCTCCAAAATTTATAACCATGACAAATCAAGTTCCAGAGGCACTAAAGGTTGCTTCTCAAATTCTTTGGATTGCAAGCCAAGGAGGCAGGTATTTCACTCCGATGCAGATACTCAAGTTGTCCTATATCAGCCATGGCTGGACGCTCGGGATTTGCGAAATGCCCCTGTTCCGTGATGATGTTGAGGCATGGAAATATGGACCGGTGGTTCCCAAAATCTACCATAAATATAAGAGGTACGGGTATTCACCTATTTTGAAAACTATGCGGCGGCCGAGAGATATATTCGCGGAAACTCCACTTAAAATCATTAACCGAGTCATAGACGTATATGGTAAGTACGACGGGCTTCATTTATCCGGTCTAACACACCAGCCGGGGAGTCCATGGGATGTAACCATTAAGCGATACGGTGAGGGGGCAACGATTGATAACAACGTTATCATGGATTACTACAAATCCTTTGCGCAGGATAATGAGTAAGAATTCTAAGATTGAAGATATTGGACAGGATTTAGGAGGCAATGTAGTAAAGCAGAAACATAATAGTGCAGAGTTAGATCAGCGTCATCTATTTGAACGAAAAGAGGGTGTCCATAATCGAAGTCAGCGATCTCGCAACATGATTCACTGGGCAGAACTGGCGGTTTTCTGGGTTTCTGTGATCGTAGTTATTAGTTTTATCGTAGTTTGGGCATGGTACATATTGATGCCAGAATCCCGTTATTTTGTAAGCGAAGCAAGACTGGACACCATAGATGCTGTGCTTCTAAGTGTCGTTGGTTCTTCATTCTTGACTGGGTACGGTAAGAGTTGGTTGAGAAAATATTCGGATTAATTCCAACAACTCCAGAGACTCCTTCATCTAAAATCTACTGTCCGTCTGAAAGGCCTCAATTCCAGATGTTTTCCAACGACATTAACTTTAATCTATGTTCAGGTCAATCGTGTTATCTCAGGGCATCAGATGTTGCTCTTTGATGGATGCGAAGCTTAGCGGCTGACGCGCCCGGATGCGTCCCCCGAGAGCAGTTTTTCCACCTCGGCGACCGTTACCCGGTTGAAGTCGCCTGGAATGGTGTGCTTCAGACAGGAGGCCGCAACCCCAAAATCAAGTGCACGCTGATTGTCTCCGTCAAAGGTTAAAAGCCCGTAGATGAGGCCCGCACCAAATGCATCCCCCCCGCCAACCCGGTCCACAATCGGCACAACTTCGTAGGTGGGGCCATGGAGCAGTTCGGATCCGTTCCAGAGAACGGCAGACCAGACATTGTGTGAAGCACTGATGGAACTTCTGAGGGTGGTCACGGCACGCCTGCAATGAACAAAACGATCTGTCAGCTGCTTCCCCACCGATTCGTAGGCGGACGCATCCAGGTGGCCGCGATGAACATCTACGCCCTCAGGATGAATGCCAAAAACTTTTTGTGCATCCTCCTCGTTGCCGATAATCACATCACAGAAAGAAACCAGTTCAGGCATCACCTCGGCAGGTGTCTTTCCCCATTTCCAGAGACGGGCCCGGTAATTAAGATCCACCGAAATCATCAGCCCCCGGCGGCGGGCCGCCTCCAGTGCTTCCTGAACGGTCAATGCAGCGGTTTCAGAGATCGCGGGGGTAATGCCCGTCCAGTGGAACCAGGATGCCCCCGCAAAGACCCGGTCCCAGTCAATCATCCCGGGTGTGATGGACGCAATCCCTGAGTGTGCACGATCATAAAGCACCTTGCCTGCCCGGGCAGATGCACCGGTTTCAAGGAAATAGATCCCCAGCCGATCCCCGCCCCGATGGACAAATTGCGTGTCAATCCCCAAGGCGCGAAGGGACTGGATGGCACCGGTTCCCAATTCACTGGAGGGGACCCGGGATACAAATGAGACCGGGATCCCGAACTGGGACAGTGAAGCCGCAACATTGGCTTCCGCACCGCCATAACATGCATCAAAAGAGGATGCCTGGGTGAATCGCTGAAATCCCGGCGTGGAAAGCCTCAACATGATTTCACCGAAAGTAACGCAGCGTTTCATTCTGGATAGGGGTAAGGGTTCGTGATTGGATCAGAGAATAAACCGGATTACATGGCCCATTCCGGAATCGTTCCGGTCTCAATTCCAAAGACCCACAATATCAGTGAATAGGCACAGACGGTAATCAATACAAGGAACACGAAGTTAAGGGCAAGCCCAGCACGGGCCATCTCAAAGACCGTCACGCGCTCACTCCCGTATACGATTGCATTGGGCGGTGTTGCCACGGGAAGCATAAACGCACAACTGGCCGCCAGGGCTGCAGGAACAGCCATGAGCAGCGGATTTTCTCCGACCGCTAATGCCAGAGCCGCCAGAACGGGCAGGAACGTTGCGGTGGTTGCCGTATTGCTGGTGATCTCTGTAAGAAAGACAATGATTCCGGTGGTCAGAAGAATGATCAGGATTGCCGGGAACTGCTGCAGCGGCTCCAGGGATTCCCCAAGCCACGAAGCGAGACCGCTCCCGGAAACCGCACCTGCCAGGCTGAGGCCTCCACCAATCAGGATCAATGCTCCCCAGGGCAGTTTCTTTGCGGTTTCCCAGTCCTGCACAAAAATCCCCCGCTTGAAGTCAACCGGAATGACAAACAGCGATAAGCCCCCAATCATTGCAATCCCGGCATCCGTGAGACCGGGAACCAGCGGAGTCAGCAGCGGGCGTGTGATCCACAGGGCCGCAGTGATCAGAAAAACGATCCCCACAATTTTCTCCCCCTTCTTCATGGGGCCAAGCTTGCTCCGCTCCCGTTCAATCAGATCGGTACTGCCAACCAGATCATTTTTTGCAAAGGAATAGAGAATTCTGGTGATCACGAAGAATACCAGGGGTACACCAATCAAAACAATCGGTACGCCGACGGACATCCATTTTGTAAAGGTAATCGTATAGCCGTATTCGCTTTCGAAGAATGCGCTGATAAATGCGTTTGGGATCGTACCAATCAGGGTGCCCATCCCGCCAATATTTGCTGCATAGGCAATGCCTAACAGCAATGCAACCGCAAAGTGGTGCTTGAATCGTTCACCGCGACTCTCCGTATCGGCCAGTGCAATGACGGAAAGGGCAACCGGCAGCATCATCAAGGTGGTGGCGGTATTGCTGACCCACATACTCAGGCCTGCGGTTGCAATCATAAATCCCGCAATTAAAGCCCGGGGGCCCGTGCCTGCACGGGAGATAATCCACATGGCAATCCGCCGGTGCAATCCCCATCGCATCATGCCCAGAGCAATCATGAACCCTCCCATGAACAGGTAGATGATCGGATGGGCGTACGGGGTTGCGGTTTCTTCCAGAGAGCGCACACCGAACACGGGGAATAACACCAGGGGCAAAAGTGAGGTGGCCGGAATCGGGATAGACTCACAGATCCACCAGGTGGCCATGAGCAGTGCAGCTCCAGTTGTGTACCATGCAGCCGCTGCCAGCCCGTCCGGCGGCGGCAGAATGAGTACCGCAACCATCCAAAACGGCCCCAGAAACAATCCTGCAGACTGACGCAGCCCATAAGATGATGGTGCCTTCATAATCCCCGTTCGTGTATTGAAGGTGGCATCAGCAGTATTCGACGCAATCCGTTCTGTGTTCGGCACCTTAACGTCCCAGGAATATGGGATTTTTCCGCAGTTTGATCCAGTTTACTTCGTACATCCGTGAACAGTGTACAAATGAATTGGCGATGAGTCTCCATGGTCTTGAACCACAGAAACATTCGCGTCCGCATGCCCCCGCCTGCATCAGTATTGCCGGAAAAATCAATTTTTGTCCCGGGACAGGGGCGATCCTGCCGTCTATGCTTCGTCCTTCTGCAGGTAGGGGTTGAATAGAGGCGGATGGCCGGGAGGATGAGGCGATCAGTCTCCTGCTGATCCGGCCTGTGACCGGTCTCACGATCTCGTAGAGCACCGCCTTCACGCATCTGTCCATTGTGCTGCCGCCCTGTTCCAGAAACATGATCTGTTTTTTTATCAGGACGAATTCTTCGGAAAAGAGGATGGGGACGGGTGCTTCCAGGCCGCCCTTTTCCAGTGACGGTCTGGCGCATGTAGCGTCGGAGAGCCCATCGGCGGTGCCCTGTTCGTGTGCTGCTTTCGATCCGTGCATGCACCGGCAGGGTAATGCTGGCCGGTTGTCTGGTGATCAGCAGCTGGCGTAGAATATCGGGGAGATATCCAGATCTGTCTTTTCTATTCTCCCGCATTGTCTGGATGATGCCGGAGAGCACCGCATTCATCAGTTCCCGCCCCCGGCAGCACAACCGGCAAATCTCGCTCATCGCAGCCCGTGGATAAAGTCCGGAAAAATCTGAACAGCACTTTTCGGATTGGTTTTTGGGGATCAGACTGCTCAAAATAGCCAAACCATCTACGACACATAGTTGTGCTGCCTCGCTCTGTGATCATACTTTATCCACGGACTGACAGGGCTTAATCTCGGAAAAATCTAAACCTGTCTCTGGAGCATCCCATCGAAACGGTCGGGGTGGCAGACGAGTATCCGGGGAGCACTTCTTTCGGCCGGGCAAAAAGATTCAGATGCCCGGTGCGGGATGGATGAGATGGGGTTACCGGAGATGCATGGCTCATGGCTCAACTTCTCCGCTACCGTGCTCCGTCGATTGGTCGACGTTCGGATAATAATAGTTGTCGAGAAACCAATCATGGAATGACTTGATCGGGATTACATACCGGGGGGCTGACTGCTTCAGGAGACCCTCGTCCAACGCATGAAAATAGGCATCCTGTGCGCCCTTTTGGTCATGGTCCTGTCGCAGAGCATCCATGATGTCAGATTCGGAGGCCCGATCCGAATCTTTAAACACCTGGGCAATGCAGTGGGCATCCTTCTCGGAGATCCCCTGCATCAGACCCTCAAAAAATCGTTTTCGGTTTTCCTCTCCCGCTGCAAGAACCGCTGTGAGTCCCTCTGGGGTCATTACACCGTCATGCTGGCGCAGCCAGGCCGCGGCCGGCTCCACATAGGACTGAATATGGCGGGGCCAGGCATAGGTTTCCGGGGCGATCGCATCCACCCATGCACCGGGATCCCCCTCTGCACCGCCCTCCATCTGGAGCCAGTCCTGGATCACCGCCCGGCACGCCGCATCGGTGAGCGGGTCCAGTTCAATGCAGCATCCAGAGGAGAACCTGGTCACATGCAGCCGCGCAAGGGCGGCACGGCTCCGTGCCCGTCCGGCTGCAATGAGCTGAACAGGGCGCTCCAGTTGCCCGTTGTGGATCGCCCTGAGGCACCGGGATGCAGTCTTGAATTCATGCGACTGTTCAGGCAGTATCCCGTGGAGTGCCTCTGCTTCGTCCAGCAGCAGAAGGAGCGGATGCGGTTGCTCTTTGAGGACATCTATCGTACTCAGCACGGTCGGGTTCGGGTCAGGGGTTTCCGCTTCGGACTGTCCCAGTGCGCTGCGCAATATATCTGCGTCCCAAAGTGCCTGCGGCCGTAAGACGGCAACCTGCCATCCCCGTGATCCGGCCCGCCGCCTGACCGCACCCAGCAGGCCGGTCTTGCCCGCGCCGGCCTCCGCCTGGATCAGGATGGTGGTCCCAGACGCTCCCTGGGTGATCTGCTCCATACGTTCTTCGAGTTTGCGTAATATTCGCTTTCTTCCATGGAAGTGCTTCGCTTCCTTAAGGTCATCCACTGGAGCGGGAGATGTGTTTCGTGGTTTACTCATTGTGCTGCGAGACGGTTAGACTGAACGAGATTACTACTTATAACTTGGACATCAGATCAACTTTGAGCGTGGGAATAGGTTTCAATGGGGCTTAGATATGTGAGTAACCAAAGTGATTGAAGCATCTTCTGGTCTGGCAGACACCTGCCGCCCGATAAGATCACAGGAACACACGCACGCTGTTTGGGATGTTTCCTTGCAAACCGCGGGAGATTTATGTCATTTTAGATGCCCATGCGTACAAACTCCTTAAATTGCGCCTTTCTTCCCGCTAAATAACTTCATCATCCCATGTCAGCGCTTCCATGTATTCTTGGTCTTGATGTCTCCACCACAGCATCAAAGGCCGTCTGTATCAATTCGGAGGGCGCGGTCCTTGCGCAGGCATCCAATGAACACCAGCTGTCCAGTCCGTTTCCGCTTTGGAGTGAACAGGATCCCGCAGACTGGTGGCAGGCCATGTGTGAGAGCATTCGCAGCGTCCTTTCATCCGTAGATGCAAATGCCGTGCAGGCGATCGGGCTAACCGGGCAGATGCATGGCCTGGTTCTTCTGGATGCTCATGGAGAAGTGCTCCGCCCGGCCATGTTGTGGAATGATGGCAGGGCGGGTGCGCAGTGCGACCTGATCCGTGAACGGATCGGGCTGGATCGCCTGGTTGCAACCACAGGCAATGATGCTTTTACGGGGTTTACGGCCCCCAAGCTTTTATGGGTTCGGGATCGTGAGCCGGAATGCTTCGCAAAAGTTGCCCAGGTCCTGCTCCCGAAAGATTATATCCGATGGAAACTCAGCGGCACCTATGCAACAGATCGGGCCGGGGCAGGAGGAACCTTGCTGCTGGATCTTACCACCCGCACATGGGCGGCGGATTTGCTCAAAGATCTTGAGATCCCGGAAGACTGGCTTCCGCCAACCTACGAGGGAACGCAGAAGACAGGTATGGTGAATTCATCCTGTGCATCGGAGACGGGGCTTCTGAAGGGGACCCCCATTTATGCAGGCGGCGGAGATCAGGCGGCACAGGCAGCGGGGGTCGGGGCAATTCATCCGGATATCTGGGCCGTGACGCTGGGCACATCCGGCGTGGTGTTTGCCCCTTCAAATCATCCACGCACGGAATCACGCGGACGTGCGCACGCCTTCCCGCATGCTGTACCTGAAACCTGGCATATGATGGGGGTCATGCTCAGCGCAGCAGGGAGCCTTCAATGGTACCGGGATACGCTTGCAAGAGACCTTTCTTTTGAGCAGTTGCTCGCGGAAGCGGCCACGGTAGCGCCTGGAAGCGAAGGGCTGTTCTTTTTGCCCTACCTCAGTGGTGAGCGCACCCCCCACGCAGACCCGCTGGTCCGGGGCAGTTTCATCGGGTTGACCGCCCGGCATACCCGTGGTCATCTCACCAGGGCTGTTCTTGAGGGCGTTGCATACGGATTAAGAGATAATCTGCAACTTCTCCATGATGCAGGGCTGCCGCTTCCCCGACGGATCAGGATTTCCGGTGGCGGGGCAAAGAGTCCATTATGGCGCCAGATCCTCTCGGATATCATGCGACATCCGCTGAGCGTGGTTGAAGTGACTGAAGGCGCAGCCATGGGGGCCGCACTGCTGGCAGGGACCGGGGCAGGAATCTGGGATTCCGTGCAAACGGCCTGTGATGCAACCATCACGGTTCAGGAACAATCCTCGCCTGGAGAGGCGGAAGCCGAATATGCCCGCCTGCACGAGCAGTTTAAGGAACTGTATCCCCGTCTGAAAGGGGTTTACAACGAGTAATCTCTATTTGTATTTACTCTCATGGCGGTATCGAATTCCCGTTTTTCCGAGTGGAGCATTCGCAAGCGCAGCAATGCTGAGCGGGTCCGGGCCGCGTTCCTGATAGAGGGAATAGGCTGCGCCGGCGACCATGGCTCCGTTATCCATGCACAGGTCCCTGGGCGGAGTAAAAATTTGGTGTTCATGTTCTTGTGCGGCATGCTGCAGCGCTTTTCGCAGCGGTGTATTGAGGGCAACCCCGCCGGCCAGTGTAATCTGGCGGAGTTGATGCTTTTGTGCAATGCGCATGGTTTTGGACACCAGCAGATCAATGATCGCCTGTTGAAAGCTTGCACACAGATCTGCCTGATTCAGGTTGGGATCCCGGTCAATTGCGGCGGTGACGGCGGTTTTTAATCCACTGAAACTGAACTCCCCATCGGGGCGGTTCATCAGCGGCCGGGGGAAGGAATAGGCGTGCGGATTTCCATCTTTGGCCAGTTTCTCAATGGCGGCGCCACCGGGATAGCCCAGGTTCAGATGCCGGGCGACCTTATCCAGAACCTCCCCGGCTGCATCATCCCGTGTATGGCCGAGCAGTTCGTAGGTGCCATGAGAAACGACCTTGAGCAGGAGAGTGTGCCCTCCTGCAACCGTGAGGCACAGGAACGGAAAGTGAAGTTCATCGGAGCGTCCCATGAGGTTTGAGTAAATATGCCCCTCCAGATGATGGATTCCGATCAGCGGGATATC
Organism: Rhodothermales bacterium; assembly: GCA_022820435.1. GTDB lineage: Bacteria > Bacteroidota > Rhodothermia > Rhodothermales > Bin80 > Bin80. The sequence goes on along the minus strand of JAJEFL010000025.1, from coordinate 10,965 downwards.
ACAGGCCAGAGCAATGGACTTAGCAGCGGAGACTCCCACCACTAGTGACAGCATCAGTCCCTGGTGATGGGACACGGCCACTGCATCAAGATCCGCGAACGAGATCCGGGCCGTTTCCAGTGCGGACTCGAGAATAAAACTGATGTTCGCGGTATGCTCCCGGGCCGCAATCACGGGAACAACCCCTCCAAAGCGTTCATGCGCTTCATATTGCGATGCAATAATATTGGAGCGTACTCGGTGCCCGTCCTCTACGATCGCCGCCCCCGTATCGTCACAGGACGTGTCAATCCCTAAAATCAGCATGGATCAGCGGGATGCATCTTGTTCGACATGAGACGGCTGCAGGTAGGCAGGTGTGAGTGATTTGATGTCGGCCCCCTGGATCCCCGAGGCGGCATGCATAGCCTGAACCAGAGCATCCGGCGGAAGGCGATCTATAGATCGGTACATCTCGTTTCCCGGAAATCGCTCCTTAAAGGTATCCCCGTATTCAAGAATACGGGTTAAATCCGGATCTGTCTGGATCTGCCGGGTCACCGTGTCAATGGGTGCCACGGCCATCTCCGCAGAACCAGATCTGGAATGCTGTGCGTAGTAGCACTGGCTGCGTCCGGCATTCATGAGTGTCCAGGAAGGTTTGCCCCCACTCGCTGCCAATACGTCCAGGGTATAGAGAGGGATAAGCGGGATCTGCAGCACCTGGGCGAGTGTTTTTGCCGCAGTTACACCGATATTCAGGCCGGTCCAGGAACCTGGACCGACGACTGCGGCGATCCGGTTCAGATCCCGCGGGGAACTATGAATGGTGTCCAGTGTGGTCTGGATTTGTTCGTGCAGGTGTTCAGCAGGGCGGTCACGAAGGATGCAGCTGGTGGAGAGCGTACCATCCTTTGTGATCAGGACCGTGGTAAAGGGGCCGGATGTATCAAGGAGCAGGGTTTGCATGTGCTGACAGTTTATTGAGCAACTCCCGGTAATGGGGAGATGTAGATGATATGCTGAAGTTTCTCAGATTGGGATCCTGTCCGGGTGAAATGGAAATTTGCAAAAACCCGGCTGCCAGTTTGTGCAGAAATTTGGAGGCCCATTCCACAACGAGGATGTGATTTGGGTTTTCGAACAGTTCCTGAAAGAGCATGTAATCCCCGTCCGTCAAGGTCTCTAACCGGTAAAAATCAATGTGGACCAGCGTTTGACCATTCAGAGGATACTCCTGAATCAGGGTATAGGCCGGGCTGACCACATGCGTTGAAGGAGGAATACCAAGTCCCTGAGCGAGGCCCTGCACAAAGCAGGTTTTGCCCGCTCCAAGCGGGCCGTCAAGTCCCAGGATTGATGAATTGGGGAGCCACGACCCAATCCGCAGTCCAAGGGATTGGGTTTCAGAGGGGCTGGAAGTTACCAGATCAACCAAGTCGTTACAGAGATTCTTGCGCTGTGCAACGCGGAAGGCAGCAGACGGTTGCCGAGAGTTCGCAAATCTGCTGTATCTTTAGGGGACAATAAAACTCCTGAACCATGCGACTGCACTGGATATTGCCATTATTTCTTATTACCGCCTGCCAACCGGAAACGCAGGAGGCATCAACGGACTCCGAGGCAGGGGCCGCAACCGCGTATGCTCGGTCTGAGTCGCCGGAGGGTGCGTCCGCCTATATCATTGCACCGCAGAACGGAGATGTCATGCAGCGTGGAATGGTAACGGTCAAGTTTGGCTTATCCGGTATGGGGGTCGCTCCGGCCGGGATTGAATTTCCCAATTCGGGGCATCATCATTTACTGGTGAATGCGGCGGCACTTCCCGACATGAATATGCCGATTCCCGCCGATTCGGCCCATATCCATTTTGGACTTGGTCAAACGGAAACGACATTAGAGTTAAGTCCAGGCACCTATACGCTTCAATTACTCCTGGGCGATTACACCCATACTCCGCATGATCCGCCGGTGATGTCGGAACCGGTGACCATCATGGTTGAGTAGTGTGGACTGCGGCCGCCATCCATGTATGCTTTGGCGGGTTGCGCCAAAGCAGGCTGTTGCGGGGCGGGGGGATCCTGTCTGCCGCAGGATGTTGACAAAATTGATTACAGAGAGCGAATGAATACAGGTCCGATTCAACAGGGAGGCAGCATTTTATGGCTGCGCCGTGATCTTCGTTTAAGAGATCAGCCCGCATGGCATGCAGCCCTGGCGGTGCCGGGTCCGGTTTGGCCGGTATTTATCCTTGATCCCCTGATTGAGTCTACGTATGGTGCAGCACCAAAATGGAGGCTTGGCGAGAGTTTACGCTCTTTGGCGGACAGTCTGAAACAACGCAATAGTCGTTTACTCTTGCGCAGGGGGAATGCACTGGAAGTCCTTCAGGAATTGATTCGGGAGACGGGGGCAAAACGCATTGTCTGGTCAAGACTTTATGATCAGCAGTCCATGGAAAGAGATGAAGCAGTGCGGGCGGGTCTGGCTGCACAGAGGGTGGAGATTCAGGATGTAAATGCCAGTCTGTTGTATGAACCGTGGACTGTACGTACGCAGAAGGGCGGTTACTACCGGGTGTATACGCCTTTTTGGCGGGCAGTACAAGGTCGAGAGGGGCCACTGTTCCCTTTAAGTATTCCGGACGATTTATCCCCCCCGCAGGACTGGCCGCGCAGTGACTTGCTTGCGGACTGGAAACTTGGTGCTGCGATGTACCGCGGTGCAGCAGTGGTTGCCCGTTTTGCAAGGGTCGGAGAACAGGCCGCCCATGACCGTCTGGAGCACTTTACAGAAACCTCCATTCATCGCTATAAATCAGACAGAAATTATCCAGGCCGAAAAGCAACCTCAGGACTTTCTGAAAATCTGGCTTACGGAGAGATCTCCCCCGGCACCATCTGGCGTGCCGGCATAAATGCACTGCACATGGCCAAAAACCGAGAGGAGGCGGAGCATTTTCTGAAGGAATTGGTTTGGCGTGAATTTGCCTACCATCTTCTCTATCATACCCCCCATATCGTGAATGCAAACTGGCGGCTGGAGTGGGATAAGTTCCCGTGGCGTGAGGATAATGACGATGCGGAGGTATGGCGGCGGGGCATGACCGGGATTGAGATGATCGACGCTGCAATGCGCGAAATGTATGTGACCGGCACGATGCATAATCGCACACGCATGCTGGTTGCAAGTTTTCTGACCAAACATCTGATGACGCACTGGAGAGTCGGGGAGGCGTGGTTTCGGGAGTGTCTGATTGACTGGGACATTGCCGCCAATGCGATGGGCTGGCAGTGGGCAGCGGGTTCAGGGCCGGATGCTGCGCCGTATTTTCGAATTTACAATCCTGAGATTCAGGCCAAAAAATTTGATTCCGACCACGGTTACAGGGACCGGTTTATTGCGGAGGGGCGTTTGGATCCTCATGAGGATGCGCGAAGTTATTTTGAGGCGGTTCCAAAATCGTGGAACCTGTCACCGGATCAGACTTATCCGGATCCGATGATTGATTTAGGGTTCGGAAGAGAGCGGGCATTGGCGATTTACGGCAGGTATCAATAGGGGCGGACGATCCCCGGCGCAGATTTGATGAGGCCTGCCACTGCCATCCGTAAACTGGTGCGAAAGCGGTCCAATGAGTTCCCGAAAAACCAGAAAGTCATGTAATTTGGGTAGTCAGCAGAACAGGATCAGTTGTCAAAACGATGATTTCTGTAAAATCCTGATTTTACAGGGAGCATCCGGGTCCCATCAAGATGCACCATCCCGCTAAACCTGTTCAGCCTGGGTATGTCCAGCCGGCGCGTGCATTTTTGTGGTTCAGGGGAACAGTTTTAGGGCGGAATCCGTTTTTTGATGCAAGACGTTTATGACCATGAGTGATTATTCCGATATTGCCCCGCGAGGTCCCAGCATACGTGACAGGGGCCCCGCCAAGCATTTTCACGGACGAACAGGGGCATTGCAAAAATTTTCGGAGGCGATGGATGCGGCAAAGAAGGGAGCAGGTACGATCTTCCTGATTCAGGGAGCCCCCGGCTCCGGCAAGACCGCACTGCTTGCCAAATGTCAGGAAGTGGCAGCAGCGAAGAAATGGCAGACCGCGCGGATTACGCCCGAAGTCTTCTGGAATGCGAACGAGCTGCTTGACGCATTGGGGCAGGACAGGGATCCGGTGCAGAAAGAGAGTGGGTGGAGCACGGCCGCGGAGGGGGAAGCAGGTCTTCCGGGATTGGGAAGCGCAAAGGGTAGCGGAGCATATGAATCCAGAAAAATACATGCTCCCCGCACCACACTGGAGGTGCTAAATGATGGAGAGGAGGCACTGCTGCTCATTTTAGACGAAGCACAAACAGTGGCAGAAAAAATCCCGAAGGAACATCATCCTCGGGCCAAGATTGTTCTAGACAAGATTCACAATGGAGAGGTGGATCGTCCCATTATTCTGGCGGCAGGCGGTTTATCTACGACCAGCGAGGTGTTCCACGATATGGGCGTGTCAAGATTTGAGGCACGATCCTTCGTAAGTTTGGGGCGGATGCGCGAAGCGTATACGCGGGATATCATTCGTGACTGGCTCATTAAGGATGGCGGGGCGAAGGAGGATCCTGCACCATGGATTAACGCAATTGCACCAGAGACCTACGGCTGGCCGCAGCATATTATGTCGTACGTAAGGCCCGCGGTGTGGCACCTGGTGGCACATGAGGGAGAGATGAATAATGAAGGGCTGCAGGGGGTACTGGAGGAGGGGAGGGACGGGAGGACGCAGTTCTACAAAGCCCGTGCGAAGGGGTTTTTCGAGGAGCACCGCACCTGTATTGCCAGGGCGTTTGCGTCTGTACGGAAAGATTACACGCAGACACGTACCGCAATTATGACTTTTCTGGTACATGACTTCGGCCAGAGCGAAGCAGAGTTCATCTTCAAGCGTGCGCTCCACAAGGGCATACTGGATGATCTGGACGGGTGCCTTGTGATTCCGGTCCCATCCATGCGTGACTGGTTCCTAGATAACTACGGCCCCGACCGGGAGTAGTCTCATTCCGTGCTCCCATCCGAATGCCGTACCGCTCATTTTGGACGCAGTCCTTGTCCAAGCCCATTGGTGTCGCCCCCTTAGACACGCCTCAATCTTGTACAGTTTACTAATCGGATGAAGGGCGCGGTTTAAGCAGATCCGATAGAGGTTGGAGGTGGTCATGCTTTGAAAAATGATTGGTGCCTGTCTGATGTTTGCATCCCTGCTGTTTCCGGCGATAAGGGCAATTCTAACTCCGTCGTGAAGGTACGATCACACCCTTTCTGGCATGGTAAATTTCCGAAAACCAAAGCCAATACAATAGATCTATTCCTGGTCATCTGCGTCTCGCATTATAATTCGACTCCCGTCCGTGGCAACACCATCCTGGAATACGCTCCCATGCTACCATGAAAGGATGGGAGCATCCACTTTAACCCCCAACTGACAGAATCTACAAAAATTCAAGAATTTTTGCAAATGTATCGTGCGAAGGTACTTCGTCTGCATTTCTATAACCTCCGGTTTTGTATCCGCACTGTGCCCGGATCACGATGTCTGACATACGGTACATGGTTAGTGGGTGAGTGTATAGAAGATGAAGTTGATCGCCATCTGGAAACTTACCGTTGAAGCCGATCCCAGATTACGTCCGCCCGGCCATTCCCAGCCATCTCCAATGTCCTGATTATAGCAGATGATGATCATGGGCCGGCCGGCATCATCAAATACTGCGTAATAAATGTCGTCATCCGGGGCAAAATTCGTCTCGCCCCAACCCCGAAACCCGCCGTTTTTTGTGGAGATGGCCGCGTCCGGATCAATGTCGTAATAAATCTGCCAGACCGGATGATCTGCCGTCAGTTCAACGGGCTCCCGATCCGGATAGACCCGCTTGATATTGTCATACATGTTGTTCCACTGCGGCCCCGTATATCCGCGCCCGTAGTCGTGAAAATCATCAATAATCAGGAACCCGCCCCGGTCCAGATAACGTCTCAGATTGGCCACCTCCTCTTCGTTGGTACGCCAATAGCCAGGCTCGGTCAAGTAGAGTACGGCATACTCAAAAATACCGGGATCCCTTAACGAAACCACCACCGGCGGGCCCTCCAGCTGGAGCCCCGTTGTACGGCTGATCGCTTCATGCAGGTTATATTCGGCAGTCGGATAATCCGTCGCCCATGCACTTTCCCGGAACCCCGGATGGCTCTCGTACCAGACGCGCGCAAATTGGAATCCCGCATCCTGCCCATGTACAGGCAGTATCCACAGGGTCCCCAGAAACATGACCATGGCAGGATGGGCCGTGTGTCCAGACCCTGTGAAGCCCTGAAGATGCATGTCAAACAGGAATATTACCGGGTTGGAGTGTTCATGACTTCGGCAAATACATCAAAAAATTTTGACATCTCTTCTTCGGTGCCGATGCTTAGACGGCACCAGTCCGAAAAGGGCGGGAACGGCCGTCCGACCAGAATATCATGTGAAGCCATGGAGTACTGAAATTCCTGAATGGGGCGGCCAAGATGGAAGAATACAAAGTTGGTGTGAGATTCAACCACCGAGTGCCCCAGTTCCCGCAGCCGGCGGATGGTTTCCGAGCGGGTGGTTTCAATTTGGGATCTGCTGTAATTCAGGAACCGGCGATCATCCAGCGAGGCAATCGCGGCCCGAAGAGCCATAATGTTAATATTGATGGCCGTGCGGTAACGGTGAAGGAGCGCAGCATTCTCCAGGTTGGCCAGTGCGTAGCCCACACGCAGCCCGGCCAGGCCGTAGACCTTCGAGAAAGTTCGGGAGACAATCACATTTTTATCCGCTCTGACGTGAGTGGCCGAGCTGCCATATCGGGGATGCGTGGCCAGTTCATGGTAGGCCTCATCAACCAGAACCACGGATCGCCTGGAAACCCTGCGGCAAAACTCATCCAGTTCATCCCTGTCGCAAATCGTTCCTGTTGGATTATTTGGATTACAGACAAAAACCAGCTTAACATTCTCGGTCGTTCGGGAATCCATTGCTGCGAGGTCAAGGGTCTTGTCTTCCTTCAGCGGAACGCGATGAACCTTTGCCTGAATTGAATTCGCATAGTTCTCCAGTCCCTCGTAGGTGGGATACGCGGTTACGATCTCGCCACCCTGAAGCCCGTAGGCCATTGCGGTCATGCGGAGAATTTCACTAGACCCGGCACCGAGAACGACATGTTCGGGGCGAAGTCCCTCACGGACCGCAATCATTGCTTCCAGACCCTGATAGTGTGCATAAGGATAGAGATTGGTCTCCCCGATGGTCTCCAGGATCGCTGCCCGTGCAGCCTCTCCGGGTGCATAGGGATTCTCATTGCTGTGGAGGCGGATCGGGGGCTGATCCGATCTCTGATGGGTCGGGGAAAGGCGAGGAAAAAGCGGCAGGGTACTGCCTGCAAGACCGAGGCGGATCCAGTCACGGCGGTTCATGATGCAAGGGGTTGAGAGGTTGGTTGGAACAGAAAGTCAAGGATTCGTCATCTGCTCCAAGGGAACCCATGTGCTGGTCTGTGCACTTTGAAAGCATGCGTCAATAACATGCATATTCTTTAACGAATCCCGAACTGGAGTACAGAGCGGTTGCCCGTCATGGACGGCGGCAGCGAATGCATCACACTGCTCAGAAAACTGATTCACAGGTTTCAGCGTGTAGGTGCAGTGCTCACGATCCTGATAAAGTTCCAGTCTGGCAGGTTCATTCGGGAGGAGATTGAAGGGGGAGCGAAGGATGATTTTCCCTCTGCTGCCCACCAGTGCAACATGCTGAAACCGCTGCATCTGTGTGCCGCAGACCACGGTTGCACTCCCCTGCTCAAAATCCATCAGCACCGTCGTAGCCGTATCTGTTTTGAACTCAGGATGGTGCGCCATGCGTGCACACACTCGGTTCGGCTCCGCATCGTAGAACCAGCGGGCGGCCGAAATGCCATAGCATCCAACATCCATAAGCGCCCCGCCGCCGAACTCCAGCCTGTTCCGAATATTGTTCGGGTCGCTGTTTCTGTAGGAGAAGTGAACATGGATATTTTGCAGTGTGCCAATTGCATTGGATTGGACCAACTCGTGAGCGCGGAGCCACTGAGGATGATGGCGGTACATGAACGCCTCGGCAACCAGTTGCCGGGGGTACATCCCGGATATGCTCAGAAGGTTTTCTATATCTGTAGCATTCAGTCCGAGTGGTTTTTCACACAGCACATGTTTTCCTGCCCTGATTGCTCTGGAGGTCCATTCTACATGCAGGTGATTCGGCAAGGGAATGTAGACTGCATCAATAGAATCCAGATGAATCAGATCCTCGTAGTCAGCGCAGGGGATGGGAATCTGATGGGCTTCTGCGGCGTGCTTTGCACGGTCAAAATTTCGGGAAGCGATCGCCTCCACATTCCCGCGCCGGCTCTGCTGAATTGCGGGAATGACTTTCTGGGTTGCAATCTTAGCGGTCGACAGGATCCCCCAGCGAAGTTTACTCATGATGGTTTAAGGTTTACAAATGGAATCGCAGAGGATATAGCCGGGTCCTCAACGAAGATATTTCCCCCCTTCCCCTCATGACTGCGTTTTAATCAATGCGCCGGATTTTGATACTGCGGAAGTGGACTTCATCTCCATGATCCTGCAACAGGATATGGCCCTGCGGCCAGTGTCCGAACCCCTCCCAGATCACGTATTTACTGCGGGCCACCAGTGCATCAAAGACGGGGGTTCCCCGCTCATATTCCAGTACTTTCCGATCATTGAGCCAGTGCTCTACACGGGCCCCCTTGAATTCGGATTGCGTCATGCGACTTCCGGTAACGGTTTCTTCCACCCGGGTTCCCGTCACGACAATGCGTGCCCGGTTCCACTGGCCGGGTTTACGAACGGTCTTCCCCTCATGCGCGGGAAGCAGGTCGTAAAGAGATCCCAGCGTCCGGTTTCCGGCAGCCCCCTGGGTTGCATCAGGGTGGTGCTCATCGTCAAGAATCTGGTACTCCAGACCGATGGCCGAAGCATCACTCCCATAGGATTCCGTAATGAAGTACTTGATCCCGCTGTTTGCTCCTTCGGTAATCTTAAAATCCAGACTAAGTTCAAAGGTGGAGTATTCCTCAACGGTCACGATATCTCCCCCGTGCGCTGCTTCCGCACCGCCAGAGGCTTCCACAGTCAGGATACCGTCTATCACGTTCCATCCTTTCTCCGGGAAGGATTCCTTCCCGGCTCCCCGCCAGCCTGCGGTCGTACTTCCATCAAATAGCAGGGAAAACCCCTGCGCAACCTCCTGCTTACTGAGTGAATTAGGGACGAGGTTTACGACATAATTCCCCGTCCATTCACGCGGGGTGACATTTTCGTCCATGATGCGGACATTCCGCCAGCGTACATGACGGCCGGCGAGTTCGGATCGGCCAACGCTGTGCACCTGCAGGGCAATAAAGCCGGATGCGGTCATGTCATCATAAAGCGCAGCACAGGGAACATCATTCACCCAGGTTCGGATGGAATGGCCGATGGCTTCAACGTAGTACAGATTCCAGCCCTCGGTGTTAAAGGCACCGCGGCAGTCTTCATTCACCGAAAGCGGATACAGCCAGCCTCTACGGGCCTCATCGTAGATTCCGCCGCTCCAGGATCGGGGACTAGGGTCAATTTCCACCTGATATCCATGAACCCGGCCGTTGAGGTAGTCTTCTTTGGATTCGCTGCGGATCTGAATCCCGGAATTAATATCAGGGTCAACCCATACCTCAACACTGAGTGCAAAGTCACCGTAGGATTCCTTTGTGGCCAGGAATGTATTGGGCGTATTTTCGGCAGTCGTTCCGGTGACTTCGCCATCGGAGGCGATATAGGTTGCATCTCCCCCGAGTTTTTCCCATCCGGAGAGGTCGTCGCCGTCCACCAGGGCAGTCCAGGTCTGTGCCTGTGCGGTGGAGAGGATACAAAGCGTAACAAATGAAAGCGTGAGGGTGCGCAGCATGTCAGAATGTGATTGTGAGACAGATAAGACTCCTTTGAAACATCCAAATTGGCGATTTTTCGAATTTCGATGCATTTAGTCTCAGATTGGTACCCTGAGAATGCAGGCTAGGTTTCGGGGGAGGATGTTCGTAGCATTCTGGCCGCCATGCGCCATGGATCGAAAATTTTCGGGACTTCCGGGGCAAATCCAAAACTTTTGGGAAAGGGTTCCGGCTCAACTGAGAAGAGATAGATGTATTTATACCGAATGAAGCAGACCGGGCGCGTCCAGTTGGCTGTGTGAAGATGGGTATTTCCATGACCGGAGGACAATACGGGGGCGCTCCCTTGATTCTTTTGCGTTCCATAAACCATAAATTAGAAATTCAATCACCTACAGCCAACGGAACATCCCCGAAAATTCAGCACCGTCCCGCTGCTGACATCAGACCAAATATAATGTCGTTAGACGTCCCGTATGTAGGACAGCGTGTCTAAAACGATCCTCCAGATCTCGGAGAAACCCCGAAAAGACAGCCGCACAATTCATCCATCCCCTCAGATTAACCCGAATATTGCGCCTCTAAACCCTATTATCCTCGATCACCTGCAAATCACAGGATGGGAATTCAGGCTAAACACGACCTTCGGATCGTATTTGCTGATTCAAGATTCACACTCTAGAAGGGGGACAGGTAGTGTTCACTTTTCCCGGAAATCCCGCTCTGCGTATATTCATACAGGTGGGAACCGCTGAAGTCAGGACTTTCTTCTCGTCAATATCAATCCCGGTAACCTGGAAACCGGCCTCGGCAAAGGCGACCGCCAAAGGTAAACCTACATATCCCAAATCCAATACGGCGACCCGAAGATTACGGGAAGCAATTCTGTCCTGTATCGACTGCTGTACGGTTTTGCTCATCTCTGCTTAAATCAAAAATTTTGATGCTCTGAGTTTCCTTATCACGAGTTCGGTACTCTCCTCCACCGTTT